>CAYQCY010000114.1:0-2826 GCA_964416095.1 uncultured Gemmatimonadaceae bacterium | reverse complement strand
CGGTGGAGGACTACGCGCGCTGGCGGACCATCGAGGACGAGGCCATCTCCGGCGACGGACGCTGGGTCACCTGGGTGTACCGGCACACGAACGTCGCCGAGAGTGACGAGGAGCCCGAGCTCCACATCCTGGACCTGGAGACGGGGCGGGACACCGCCATCGCCGATGCGTCGGACGGCCGGTTCTCCCCCGACGCTCGCTGGATCGCCTTCCGCGTCGACTCGGTGCCGGAGCGCGGCGACGGGGCCGGCGCGGACCCGGACGCGCCCCGGGGCCGCGGGAACGGCCGGGAGCCGTCCCACCGGATCGAGCTCCGGGAGCTGGCCACCGGCGCGACCCGCGTCTGGCGCGACATGCAGTCGGCCGTCTTCTCCGCCGACTCGAAGTTCCTGCTCCTGCGGGACCGCCCCGCGCCGCGCGGCGGTGGGCGCGGACGCTTCGGCGGCGGCGCCCCCGGAGACGACGAGTCGGCCGGCGGCTCCGACGCCATCCTCGTGGACCTGGCAACGGGACGCGGCCAGCTCCTGGGCAGCGTGGTGGACGCGGCGTTCAACCGGGCCGGCGACATGCTGGCCTACACCGTCGACGCCGAGGCGAAGGACGCCAACGGGCTCTACGTCGTGGACCTCTCGACGGGCGCGCGCCAGGCGCTGCGCACCGATGCCCGGACCTACGCCGGGCTGGCGTGGAACGAGGCGGGCACCGGCGTGGCCGTCCTCGAGGGCGACGACGTGCCCGACATGCTCCACCGCGACAACGTCCTCCTCGTGGTGCCCGACGTCCGCGCCGCCCTGCGCGACCCCACCGTCGCGCCGGTCACCCTGGACACGACGGCGGCCCGCTTCCCCGACGGTTGGGTGATCAGCGATGACGCGCCCCTGACCTGGAGCGAGGACGGGCGGCGCGTCTTCCTCGGCGCCCGGCCCCAGCGGCCGGCGTCGGACACGGTGCCCGTCGAGAGCAGCGACTCCACCACCGACGTGGACGTCTGGAGCACGTCGGACCGGTACGTCCAGTCCGTGCAGATGTCCCGGGCCGAGCGCGAGCGGAGCTTCTCCTACCGTCAGGCGTTCGACGTGCGGCGCGGCGCCTGGGTCCCGCTCGGCGACTCCACGATGCGGGAGCTGGAGCTCTCCACGGACGGCCGCTGGGCCGTGGGCCGGGACGAGCGGGCCTACATCTCCGACTGGCGGCCGTCCAGGGCCGACTTCTACCGCGTGGACACCGCCACCGGCGAGCGCACGCTGATGCTGGAGGGCCAGCTCACCCGCCACGCGTTCGGGATCTCGCCCGACGGCCGCACCTTCCTGTACTGGAAGGACGACGCCTTCCACGCGTACGACCTCGACGACGGCACCACCACCGCCCTCGGCGCCGGCGCGCCCGCCTTCACGGACACCGTGTGGGACTACCCGGGCACCCGCCCGCCGTGGGGCGTGACCGGCTACACCGGCGACGGCCGGAGCGTCATCGTCGAGGACCGCTACGACCTCTGGACGCTGCCCCTGGACGGCGGCGCGGCCCGGAACATCACCGACGGCTTCGGCGCCGGGAACCGCATCGTCCTGCGGCCGGTGCGGACCGAGCCCATCGACTCCACGACGAGCCGCGCCGTCCGCACCGGCGACGTGTGGGACCTCTCGCGGCCCCTGACCCTCGCCGCGTTCGGCGAGCTCACCAAGCGCGCCGGACTCTATCGGCTGGACCGGGGCCGGCTGAGCGAGGTCGTGTACGACGACGCCCGCTTCGGCACCCCGGAGCGGGCCGCCCGCGCGGACCGGTTCCTGTTCACCCGCCAGTCGTTCACCGAGCCGCCCGACCTGTGGGTGTCGGGGCCCGACCTCGCCGACGCCGAGCGGATCACCGACTCGAACCCGCACCACGCCGGGTACCGCTGGGGCCGCGCCACGCTGTTCGACTTCGCCGACCGGTTCGGCCACCCCATGCAGGGCATGCTCTGGCTCCCCGACGACTACGAGGTGGGCGAGCGGCGGCCCATGCTCGTGGCGTTCTACGAGGAGAGCACCCGGAACCTGAACCGGTACCCCATGCCCGAGCTGTTCGTCAGCGCGGGCCGGGCGTCCATCGAGGCCGTGAGCCGCGGCTACATCGTCATGCAGCCCGACATCCACTACCACACCGGGTCGTCCCACACCGACCAGCTCGACTGCGTCGAGGCCGCCACCCGCAAGGTCATCGAGATGGGCTGGGCCGACCCCGCGCGCATCGGGCTCCACGGCCACAGCTACGGCGGCGAGGGCGCCGCCTTCATCGGCACCCGGTCCGACCTGTTCGCCGCCGTCGTCGAGGGCGCCGGCGTCACCGACCTCTACACCGACTTCAGCCAGCACTGGGGCTGGTCGTACCAGAACAGCCGCGGCTCGGGCCGGAACGGGAGCGGGTACTACATGTACAGCCAGGGCCGCTGGGGCTTCTCACCCTGGCAGCGGCCCGAGGTCTACCGCTCCGAGTCCGCCCTCTCCCACGCCCACGAGGCCCGGCAGCCGTTCCTCATCATGCACGGCACCGCCGACCCCACCGTCTCGTTCAACGAGAGCCTCAAGTTCTACAACGCGCTCCGCTTCAACGAGAAGGACGCCGTCCTGCTGGCGTACCCCGGCGAGGGCCACCACCTGGACGAGCTGGGCAACCGCAAGGACTTCACCACCCGCTTCTTCCAGTTCTTCGGCCACTACCTCCGGGACGAGCCCGCCGCGGACTGGATCACCTGGGGCGTGCCGTTCCTGGAGAAGGACGCGGAGCCGGAAGCGGAGGCGCCCGACGTGAGCCGGAGGTAGCCCCGCCGAAGACGAGGACGGATCACGA
>CAYQCY010000113.1:0-11120 GCA_964416095.1 uncultured Gemmatimonadaceae bacterium | reverse complement strand
CAATGGGGTTGCAGGGGTCGCCGGTTCGAATCCGGCCGTCCCGACTCGGGGTGACGAGCTCCCGCAAGGCTTCGGGCTTTGCGGGAGTTCTTTTGGTTGGCGGCCTACGGCCTTGTCTCGCGGGTCACCGTCCCGGGAGGTTTTTTGGGCCACGCCCAGGCGCAAGCGCAACCGGGATACTACCGTGCAGGTGGCGCGCACAGGCACAGAGCACACGCACACGGGCAATAGCGGTGAAGCGAGGGTGCCTTACCGTCTCACCACCGGCACCCTTATCTGCGACGGGTACGCCGCCGAGTGGTGGATCACGTTGTGGGCCACGACGCCTTCGGTCTCGTCGTAGTTCTTCCCGCCGGTGTTCAGGTTGCGGGTGAAGCGGGGGAAGTTGGAGCTGGACACCTCGATGCGGAGGCGGTGGCCCGGTGCGAAGACGTTGGAGGTGGACATGGGGCTCACCTCGACCTCGTAGACCCGCCCGGGCTCCATGAAGACCTGCTTGTCGTAACCCTCCCGGTAGCGGACCCGCTGGATGGTCTCGTCCAGGTTGTAGGCCCGGCCGTCGGGATGGACGTCCAGGAGCTTCACGGTGAGGTCGGTGTCCCTGACGTCGGAGGAGAGGTAGAGGGTGACCTCGATGGTGCCGGTGACCTCGAGGCCGTCGTCGAAGGGCTCGGTGGTGTAGACCAGGATGTCCCGGCGGCTCGCCTCGAACTCCCGCTGGTCGAAGGAGCCCGCCTGGATGGCGCCGCCTGTACAGCAGACGTTGCCGCCGTGGGAGATGACGGGGTCCATGGGGTCGTAGGTGAAGGCGTCGGACGGCTCGTCCGGACCGGGCCGTTCGGTGCTCAGCCGCCCGTCGCCCATGAGGGTGTTGGCGCCACCGCCGGAGCGGAGGTAGTAGGTCCGCATCCCGGCCTCCGGCGGTGGCCAGGCGGTGGCGGCGTTCCACTCGTTCGCGCCCATGGTGTAGTACCGCACCCTGGGCAGCGTGTCGACGAGGGCGCCCGCCGCGCCTTTCAGCCAGTGGTCGAACCAGCCGTAGACGAGGGCGTCGTAGTCCCAGCGTGCGTCGCCGACATTCCGCTCCCCGACGATGGTCTCCTCGCTGGCCCGGGTGTAGGCGCAGTGGGTGACGGGTGCCACCATGGCGAACTGGTTCTGGCGGGTCTCGGCGTCGACGCCGTTCTCGCGGACGTGGTTGAAGATGGCGAGGTTCGGGCCGATGGAGACGTCGTACCAGGACATGAACCAGAGGCTGGGCACGCCGAAGGGCTCGGCGTCGTGGTAGAGCCCGCCGCGGTACCAGGCCGGGTCGTCGGGCGTGCGCCCGATCATGCGTCCGCCGGTGGCGACGGGGGCCGGGTCGGCGAAGATGCCCTTGGGGCCGTCGACGCTCCGCAGGATGTCCTCCACCGGCAGGTGCCAGAGCGCCTCCGACCAGTCCACCCGGGGCATTTCCGGCGCCAGGTCGAAGTAGCGGGACAGCCGGATCAGGTCCTGGCGGGGCGTGTCCCGGTGGAAGCGCGGCCGCTGGGTGTTCTGGACGCCGTAGAGCCAGACGAAGAAGAGCATCTGCTCGGCCCCACCCCGGTACCAGTTCCCCTGCTCGTACCAGTCGCCGATGCGGCCGACGCCGGCCCCGAACCCCTGGGGCACCATGGCCGCGTGGGCCGGGTGGTCCAGGGAGGCCAGCCCCATCTGCCACTCGGCCGTGGAGGAGCAGCCCAGCGTGCCCACCCTGCCGTTGGACCAGGGCTGCGACGCGATCCAGGTGAGGGCGTCGTAGCCGTCGGTCTTGGGCGGACCCAGGATGTCCCACTCCCCCTCGGAGTAGTACCGGCCCCGCTCGTTCTGGCTCACGTAGGCGTAGCCGCGCCGCACCGCCTCCTCCGCGCGGCGGAGCTGCCACACGGCCAGCTCCCCGTCCCGCCACAGGTTCATGTTGTACGGGGTGCGCACGAAGATGGTGGGCACCGGTCGCGAGTCCGAGTCCTTCGGGCGGAAGACGTGGGTGGCCAGCCGGATCCCGTCGCGCATCGGCACGAGCACCATCTGCTCGACGATGGCGATCTCCTGGAGCGCCTCCAGGGGGTCCTGGGCGTCCTGGGCCTGGACCTCCTGGGCCGCGAGGGCTCGGGACAGCGGTGCCGGAGGTGGCGGAAGGAAGGCGAGGGCCAGGGCGAGCGCGACGGCACGGGCGACGATGTTCATGGGTCTCGACGGTTGAGCGGAATCCCCCGAACTAGGTCAGTGCAGGGACGATAGGAGGCGGGAAACGTCCTGTCCAACGGGCGGAGGAAGTCGGGTCCTTCAGGGCGAGGCCCTGTCGGGTCCCCTCACTCCACCGCCAGCGCCTCCACCGGATCCACCGATGCGGCCCGACGGGCCGGCAGGTAGCTCGCCAGGGCGACTACGCCGGTGAGCACCGCGGCGGCACCGGCCAGGGTGAGGGGATCGGAAGCGCTGATGCCGAAGAGCAGGCTTTCCATGAGCCGGGTGAGGGCGAGGGCGCCGGAGACGCCGATGACGGCGCCGACGACGGCAATGGCGAGCCCGCGCCGGACGACGAGACGGATCACCTTCCATCGTCGTGCCCCCAGGGCGATGCGGACGCCCATCTCTCGGGTCCGTTGCGTCACCCCGTACGAGACGACGCCGTACACCCCGATCCCTCCCAAGAGCAGCGCCATGACGGCGGCGATGCCCAGGAGCATGGAGGAGAATGAGGTGCGCACCATGGATCGGGAACGGACGGCATCCATCGTCTGGATCTGCGCGACGGGCAGGTCCGGGTCGGCATCCCACACGGCCCGGCGGACCGCCGGGACCAGGTCCAGGGGATCGGCTTCGGTACGGACGGCGTAGCCCATGCTCCTGCTCAGCCACGCGAACCGCGTCGTGTCGTAGCCCACTCCGACCATGGGGTAGTAGACCATGTCCGGCGGATCCTGGTCCGTCCCGTACTGGTGCACGTCCTCGACGACGCCCACGACCGTGTACCATTCCCCCCAACTGAACGGACGGAGCCTGCTGCCCAGTGGGTCTTCTTCCCCCCAGCGCCGCCGGGCCAGGCCCCGGTTGATGACGACCGCTCCGGTCCGGTCCCGGTGGTCGAACCGGTCGATGGTCCTTCCCGCCACCAGCTCGATGCCCATGGTCTCGAAATAGCCGTCCGTCACCCAGAGCGAGCGCAGGACCTCCGACGGCTCATCCGGTGCCAGGGGGAAGTCCTCGAACCAGGTCCCCATTCCGGACGGCTCGCCGGCCATGGGAAGCACGTTGATGCCGCCGGCGGAGACCACGCCCGGCAGCTCACGGATGCGGTTCAGCACGCGCTCGTGGAACCGCGATACCCGGCGATAGTCATCCTGTACGTACTCTTCCCCCGAAAGAGAGACCCGGACCGTCAGGACCGACGAGGGATCATCGAACCCCGGATCCACGGACCGGAGCTCCCGGAAGGTCCGGATCATGAGGAGCGCGCCCACCAGGAGCACCAGGGCCAGGGCGACCTGGGTCACGGCCAGGAGATCCTGGACGCGGTACGGTCGGCCACCCTTCCCCCTCGTCCGGCCGCCCTCCTTCAGGGCTCCGACCAGATGCGGGCTGCGTGACCGGCTCAGGGGGAAGAAGCCGAGTAGAACCACGGCGAAGAGCGAGATGCCCACGGCGAAGGCGAGGGCCGACCCGTGGAGCCCGATCTCGTCCAAGCGCGGAATGTTGGTGGGACCCAGCGTCAGGAGCCACTGGAGGCCCGCGTAGGCGAGAGCCACCCCCGCGGCGCCGGCCAGGAGACCCAGCAGCGAGCTCTCCAGAAGGAACTGGCGGATCAGATGTCCACGGCCCGCGCCGAGGGCGACTCGCACGGCCACCTCCCGCCTCCGCCCTTCCGCCCGGACCAGGCACAGGTTGGCCACATTGGCGCAGGCGATGAAAAAGACGAACGCCACCGTCGCCATCAACGTCCAGAGGATGCCCCCGATGTCCCCGATCACGGCTTCCTTCAGGGGTGTGACCCGAGCGCTCAGACCGGCTTCCTCGATGAATCTGCGGGACACGCCGTACGCTTCGGGCAGCATGGCGATGACCCGGTTCATGTCCCCTTCGGCGTCCGCCGGGCCGACCCCTTCCTTCAAGCGGGCGATGGCGTCGTAGTTGTAGTCCCCCGCCGCGACGTGGGCGGGATCGAACCGGAACGGAAGGAACAGGCGCGCGTCCGTCCCGGGAAAGCGGAAGCCGGCGGGCAGCACGCCCACGATCTCCCGGGTGACCCCATCCACCGTCATGGTCCGGCCGAGAACGGCGGGGTCGGCGCCATAGCGTCCCTGCCACAGCGCGTGGTCCAGGACCGCCACGGGCGGCGCTCCCGGTCGATTGTCCGCCTCCGTGACCAGACGGCCCAGCGCCGGGACGACGTCCAGGGTCTCCAGGGCCTCGTGGGTGACGAACAGGGCCGGAACGCGTTCGGGCCGGTCCCCACCTGTGAGGTTGACGCGCCTCGACAGGTACAGGCCGAAGTCCTCGAAGAGCCGGGCGTGCTCGGAGTAGAGGAAATAGAGCGCGTCGGTGTTGGACAGATCCTCGAGCCCCTGGCCCCGGGCCGTGTGCCGCGGGTAGACGAGCTCCTCCGGCTCCGGGAACGGCAAGGGCTCGAGGAGAATCGCGTGCACCACGCTGTACACGGCGGTGTTGGCGCCGATGGCCAGAGCCAGAGTTAGCACCGTGGCCACGACGAACCCGGGCCGCTTCGACCAGCTCCTCAGCACCCGGCCGGCTTCGGCAGGGAGTGAGCCGAACCATCGACCACGCCCCGGCCGGATCGCCTGGAAGGAAGAAGAACGGGCGGTAGGCCCGTCGGACCGGAGCCGTCGCCGAGAGCGCCAGGCGGCCCGCCACTCCCGGGCAGCCGTCGCCAGGAGATCGACCGCCTCCGTCAGGACGAGGGCGCCCGCCGCGATCCGGCCGCCTCGTTCCCGCTCGTCCCGCAACCGGGCACGGAAGGCGGAGACCATCTCCTCGCCGTAGGTCCGCCGGAAGGAGGGCGGAAGAAGCGCCCGCTGCAGCAGACGATACCCCGCAACGAAGAGCTCCATGGTCTCACCCTCCCCGGCTCACGGTGGGGTCCGGCGCGGGGAGCACGGCCTTGGCCCGGGCCTGACGAACCATGGCTTCCAGCCGGCGCGCCTCCGCCGCCACCACCCCACGCCCGGTTTCCGTGAGCCGGTAGTACCGCCGCCGGGGATCGTCGGGGGCCCCCTCCGGCGCCTCGACCTCCCGGATGAGGCTGCGCTCCCGGAGCCGCTTGATGGCCGAGTAGAGGGTCCCGATGCCCAGGTTGACCCGGCCCCCGGTTCGCCTCTCCACCTCCGTGAGGATGCCGTAGCCGTGGCGGGACTCGTCGATGAGCGCCAGGAGGATGTGAAAGACGGGCTCGCTCAGCGGCGTGTGTCGGGCCACATCCGCGTCGTCTGGCTTCATGTTCGCTCTCCTCCCGGACGATGGACGGTAGACGCGACCAGGCACTGCCGCGGCAATATATCATGACATGATGCATCGCGCTACGATAAATAATCGACAGCCGGCAAAGCTGCGTCCGGGATCGAACAGGGAGGACGGGGAGAAAGAGCCAGAGCGGGGGTGGCGTACGTGAGTGGCCGGCGCAGGGCCGCAGGCGGCCCGGTCCCGCACCCCCCTCATCGGTGGTGGCGCGCCAGGCCGACAGTCGACGCGCCGGGCTCCCCGTCCTCCGGGTCCTCCCTGTTCAATCCTCCAGCAGTTCCCCGAAGTGCTCTTTCTGGCAATCGGGACAGATGCCGTGGCTGAGGGTGCTGCGGGTGCGGCGGGCGAAGTAGCGTTCCATGGGGATCCAGTCGTCGTCCTCGCGGATGCGCTTGCAGTGTGCGCAGACGGGGAGGAGCTGCTCGTACTGGGAGACGCGGCGGCGCATGCCCTGGATGCGGTCGGCGACGTTGACGCGGGCGGCCAGGAGCGCGGGCAGGACGGGCTTGGTCAGGAAATCGTCGACGCCGGCGTCCATGGCGGTCATGTAGGATTCCTCGCCGTGGGCGCCGGTGATCATGATGACGTAGGTGTAGTCGCGGGACGCGGCCTTGCGGTCCCTCTCCCGGATGCGGCGAGTCACGTCGAGGCCGTCGGGGCCGGGCATGTTCCAGTCCAGGATGGCGGCGTCGTAGTGGTCGCGGTCCAGGGCCGCGACGGCCTCGTCGCCGTCGGCCACCTCCAGGACGGTGTGGCCCAGCCGGTCGAGCTGAGCGACGATGAGCAGGCGGGTCGAAGCGTCGTCGTCCGCGACGAGGATGCGCACGTCAGCCCTCCGTGAGCGGCCCCGGGCCGGGACGGGCGCCCGGGGCACGCGCGGAGTGGGAGGTCCGGCCCTCAGCCATCGCCGGGTGCCGGCCGGGCGCCGTACCTCTCGAACAGCTCCCGGTGCTTGTTCATGGTGTCCACCTCCCGTCCGTCGATGATGAGGTGGCGCACCCGTGTGGTCAGGACGAGGGGATCGCCGTCGGTGACGATGAGGTTGGCGATCTTCCCCTCCTCGATGGAGCCGAGGCGGTCGGCGACGCCGAGCATCTCGGCGGCGCTGAGGGTGATGGCCCGGAGCGCGGCGTCCCGGGGCAGTCCATAGGGCACGGCCATGGCGGCCTCGTACGGCAGCAGGCGCGAGTCGGACGAGTTGTACGTCGCGAAGGCGATCTTCACCCCGGCGGCGTGGAGTCGGCCCGGGTTGGCGTACGGCTCGTCGTAGGCCGCATCGGGCTCGGAAGGCATGGCCTGGGTCGGGCCCAGGAGCACCGGCACGTCCTTCTCGGCGAGGAGGTCGGCGACCTCGTAGCCTTCCCGGGCGCCGCCGACGATGAGGCGCAGCCCCTGCTCCTCCGCGAAGGCGACGACGTTGCGAATGTCCCGCGCGTCGTTCACCTGCGCCAGCACGGGCAGCTCGCCGCGGGTGACCCGGACCAGGGCCTCGAGGCGGAGGTCCCGGCGCAGCTCCGCGCCGCCGCGCAGCGCCTGGTCGTAGTGGCGCGCCACGTCCAGCCACTCCACGAGCCGGGCCAGCGCCTCGTCGTACTCGGATTTCGCCTCCCGGTAATCCCGTTCCCGCCAGGAGTAGGTTCGGAAGTCGAACTCCCGTGTACGGATGCTCGGGAAATCCATGACCATGACGGCGCCGGGTACGATGTCCATCTCCTCGATGGTCCAGCCCGCCAGGTGGAAGAGGGAGCCCTGGCCGGCGAAGCCGCCGCCGGCGCCCTGCCTGCCGTAGCCGCCGCCGGCGGACGGGATGGCCACCGTGTGGGTGATCCCGTTGGCCCGGGCCACCGGAATGTGCTCGCTGGCCGGGTGCACGGCGGTCCGGGTCTGGACGTGGGGCGTGAAGTCGCCCAGCTCGGCGTAGTCGTTCGTCACGTCCACGGCGCCGATCTCCGTGAGGCCGAGGCGCGTCGCCGCGTCGAAGAGGCCGGGGTAGACGTGGAGGCCGCCGGCGTCGATGACCGCCGCGTCCGCCGGCGACGCCGCGTCGGGACCCACCGCGGTGATGAGCCCGTCCTCCACCACGACGTCGCCGACGAACGGCTCCCCGTTCACGGGGTGGACCGTGCCGCCGCGGATGACGAGGGCGTCCTGCGCCGCCGCCGGCGCCGCCACGGCCAGGACGAGGGCCGCTGCGAGTGTGCGCATCGTGCTCATCGTGCCTCCTCCTGGCCCGGGATCGCGATCATGTCCTCGGTGATGGTGCCGGCCGCGCCTTCCCGGTCCGGCATGAGCTTCTCCATGAGGGCGGCCTTTTCCTGGGCGATGGCCCGCTGCCGCTCGCGGTCCAGGTCCCGGTCGAAGTAGAGCTTGCCGTCCAGGTAGGTCTGCTGGACGACGGCGTCCATGGTGAGTGGGTGGGCGGTGAAGACGGCCAGGTCGGCGTCCTTGCCCACCTCGATGGAGCCGACGCGGTCCTGGATGCCGAGCTGGATGGCCGGGTTGATGGTGAAGAGGCGCATGGCCTCGTCCTCGGAGAGGCCGCCCCACTTCATGGTCTTGGCGGCCTCCTGGTTGAGGTGCCGCATCTCCTCGTCGGAGTCCGAGTTGACGGAGACGACGACGCCGCGTCGCGCCATGATGGCGGCGTTGTGGGGAATGGCGTCGTAGGCCTCGACCTTGTAGGCCCACCAGTCGGAGAAGGTGGAGCCGCCGAAGCCGGCCTCGGCGATCTCGTCGGCCACCTTGTAGCCTTCCAGCACGTGGTGGAGGGTGCCGTTCCGGACGTCGAACTCCCCGGCCACGCGGAGGACCTGGAGGATCTCGTCGGCCCGGTACGAATGGATGTGCATGAGCGTTTCGCCGGAGAGCACGTCCGCGATGGTCTCCAGCTTCAGGTCGCGCCGGGGCGGCACGGCGTCCCGGTCGCGGCGGCCGCGGTCGTTGTACGCGTCCCATTCCGCCTGGTACGCCCGGGCGTCCAGGAAGGCCTGGCGGATGACATCCATGACGCCCATGCGGCTTGCGGGGTAGCGGTCCGGATCGCGGTCCCGCTTGACGTTCTCGCCGAGGGCGAACTTGAGGCTGCCGGGCGCGCCGTCGACGAGGAGCTCCATGGCGTCGGCGCCCCAGCGCAGCTTGATGATGGCGTTGCGTCCGCCGATGGGGTTCGCGCTGCCGTGCATGGTGTGGATCGTGGTGACGCCGCCGGCCAGGGCGCGGTAGAGGGACTCGTCCTCCGGGTCGAGGACGTCCTCGATGGTCACCATGGCGCTCACGGCGACGGCGCCCTCGTTGATGGAGGCGGCGGCGGTGTGGGAGTGGGGGTCGATGACGCCGGGCGTGACGTACATCCCCGTCGCGTCGACGACGGTGGCGCCCCGGGGCGCGTCCAGGCTCTGGCCGACCTCGGCGATCTTGCCGTCGCGGATCAGGACGTCGGCGCGTTCCAGCGTCCCGTTCGTCACCGTCATGACCGTGGCGTTCCGGATCAGGGTGACGGGGTCGTCGCGGTAGGGCCCGTCGTCCTGCGCCATGGGCACCGGCGGACCACCCACGGCGTCCTCCTCCCGGTCCGCTCCCTCACGACCACCCCCGGCCACGGCCTGCTCCGTGGGGTACTCCCTGCCGTCGACGAAGACGCGCAGGATCGTGGTGCCGGTGTCGAAGAGGTCGCCGTCGGTGACGACGAGGTTCGCGATCTTGCCCTCCTCGACGCTGCCCAGGCGATCGGCGACGCCGAAGATCTCTGCCGGCGTCAGGGTCAGGGCGCGGAGCGCCGCGTCGGCCGACAGGCCGTAGCGCATGGCCTTACGGACCCGGTCCCGCACCTGGTCCGCCGAGGCGTCGCCGCTGTAGAAGGCGAATTGCACGCCCGCCTCGGCCAGGACCGACGGCGTCGTGGGCGCCCTATCCCACAGGCGGAGCTGCTCCAGCTCCGGCTCGGCCTCCGGGTCCCCGTCCCGGGACGGCCCGGGCCAGTCCACGTTCACCAGCACGGGCACACCGGCCTCCGCCAGCAGGTCCGGCGCCTGGTACGCCGCCTGGCCGCCGTAGATGATGGGCGGCACGCCCATCACCTCGGTGACCCGGAGCGCCCGGTCAATCCCGGTCCGGTCCTGGGCCGGGAAGAGGACGGGCCGGGGCGTCCGCAGGGGCTCCAGCGCCCGGTCGTACTCGGGCCGGACCCTGCCCCGGGGCTCCGCCTCGTACGCCTGCCAGACCCGGTCGTAGTGGGCGGCGTCGAGGTAAAGCTGCTTGGCGTAGGCCAGGGACCCGAGCAGCGAGTTCGGGAACCCCTCCACGTCGCGCGCCGACAGGTGGAAACGCTGGGCGACGGCCGGCTCGATGACCATGGACCGGCCCCGTTCGCCGGCCAGGCTGATGACCGCGGCCCGGCCGGGGAAGAATCCCCGCTCCAGCGTGGCCAGCGCCGTGGTGAAGCCGGCGTTACGCCAGGCCTCCAGCCGTTCGTCGTCGACGCTCAGCTCGTCCGCCGCCGACCGCCAGGTGAAGGTGCCCGGCCGGTCCTCCGGTCCCCAGCTGTGCTCCGGCTCCTGGCCGGAACCCCGCTGGGTCGGGTGGCCCAGCGTCGTGAAGGCGTCCACGAGGCCCGGGTAGACGGTCGTCCCGCTCCCGTCCATCCGCCAGGCCGCGGCCGGCACCTCCACGCGCCGCCCGACCGCCTGGATGATACCGTCCCGGACCAGGACCGTGCCGTTCTCTATGGTCCGGCCCGCACCGGTGACGATGCGGGCGTTCGTGATGGCGAAATGGGGTGGCGCGGTGGGCCGGACCGGCTGCTCCTGCGCTGCGAGCGCCGCCGGCCCGAACAGGAGGCTCGCCGCCACGGCGAAAAACCAGCCCTTCGCCCGACCGGCGCCCCGGCATACGGACGCGATTCGATGCATTGCAGGCTCCACGTACGGTTGGTCGATGCGGTGCCGCTTGGTGCGGCTTCTGTCAGCCTGGAAGAGCTGTCAAGATAGGCCGGGCCCGCGTGTCGGGACAAGCGGAGAAGGCGGGTGGCGCCCACCGCCGCGGACCGGGGGGGCGAAATCGGTGCGGGCGACCCGGAATTCCTTTCCCGGCGGCGCGGATGGTGCTGGCGAAACGAGCGGATGCAGTACGGCGTGGAGGCGGATCGCCACCCGGATTATCGGTGTGTCCGCCTGTTGCAGTGCCGGCAGCCGACCGCTCGTCGCGCGCGGCTGCCGGCGCCGCGGCCCTACCGGTAGTACGCCTCGATAGCGTGCTTCGCTTCGTCGACGTCGTCCACCGGGCCACCGCGCCTGCGGTCGGCGTCGATGCGGTAGCTGGTGCGGCCGCTGGGCGTCGTGACGATCTTCGCCACCCGCTCGCCGTCCACCTTGGCGACGATCACCCGGTCGTTCTTCTCTTCGAACTCGACGTTGCTCTGCGACACGGTACGTCACGTCCTTCCGGGACGGCTCCTGCCTCGACCTTCGCCGGTCCCCGGGGCCGCCCCGCCCCCCGGTCGACCGCGACGAGCGCACCTCACATGCGCCCTGGTGCTCTTACGGATGGGGAATCCGGCGCGGATGTCAAATTGGAGCACTGCGAGTTGGAGCACTGCGAGTTGGAGCACTGCGAGTTGGAGCACT
>CAYQCY010000112.1:0-11344 GCA_964416095.1 uncultured Gemmatimonadaceae bacterium | reverse complement strand
CTAGAAGGCCGGCGCCGCGCGGAGCGGGGCCTCAGAGGGCGGCCAGCGCCTCGGAGATCGGCACGCCGTCGTTGAGCAGCTCGAAGGTCCTGCCGACGGTGGCGGGCGTCTCCAGGCAGGCGACGATGGCGGCGGCCACGTCGGCCCGGGTGATGGTGCCGCCGCCCAGGCCGGAGCCGACCCGGATCCGGCCCGTGGGGGCGTCGTCCGTGAGCCGGCCGGGCCGGAGAATCGTGTAGTCCAGCCCGCTCCGCTGGAGGTAGCCGTCGGCGACGGCCTTGGCCACGAGGTAGTGGCGGATGCGCTCGGAGCGGTCCGGGTCGTCGGCGCCCCGGGCGCTCACCATGAGGAAGCGGTGGACGTCGCGCTCCCGGGCCGCGTTCACGGCCAGGACGGCGCCCAGGCCGTCGACCAGGGCGGTCTTGTCGGCGCCGGTGTGGGCGCCGGAGCCGGCGGTGAAGACGACGGCGTCGCAGCCGTCCAGGGCGTGGGCGAAGTCGCCCTCCAGGTCGCCCACTACCGGCTCGGCGCCCCGCTCCACCATGTCCGGCCTCTGGGTTTCGTCCCGGACCATGGCCCGGACATCGTGGCCCCCTTCCGCGAGGAGCGGCAGGAGCCGCCGACCGATCTTGCCGTTGGCGCCGATGACGAGGACCTTCATGGATCACCCGGATTGGGGTATCGTTGGTTGGACGCTCCGCGAGCGCCCTGCCCGCTCATTGTAAGCGCCTCGACGCGTGATGACGAGAATGGCACACCTGCTGGCAACCGTCTTCCTGGCCCTCTGGGCGTTCCCCGCGGGGGCGCAGGAGGACTCCGTCGTGTCCGGACCCGACGGCCCGTCGGTGAGCCTGATCCGGGTCGAGGAGCCCATCACGCCCATCACGACGAACTACATCACCCGCGGCATCGCCCGCACGGCGGCCCGCGGCTCGGCCTGCCTCATCATCGAGCTGGACACGCCCGGCGGCCTGCTGGAATCGACGAGGGTCATCGTCCAGGCGCTCTTCGATGCGCCCGTGCCGGTGGTGGTCTACGTGTCGCCGGGCGGCGCCCGGGCCGCCAGCGCCGGCACCTTCATCACCATGGCCGCCCACGTGGCGGCCATGGCCCCCACCACGACGATCGGCGCGGCGTCTCCCGTCTCCATGTCGCCGGGCGGCGAGGCGCAGATGGACACGGTGATGCAGAAGAAGGTCTTCAGCTACGCGGAGAGCTTCATCGAGGGCATCGCGGAGCGGCGGGACCGGAACGTGGAGTGGGCCGTGTCGGCCGTGCGGGAGGGTGCGTCGGCGACGGAGGAGGAGGCCCTGGACCTGGGCGTGATCGACGTGGTGGCGGCGGACCGGGAGGCGCTGCTCCGGGCCATCGACGGTCGGCTCGTGGACGGCGACACGCTGCGCACGGCCGGCGCCGCCGTCCACGAGATCCCGAAGAACCTGGCCGAGCGGTTCCTGGGCCTGATCATACGGCCCGAGCTCATGCTCATCCTGACCCTGGTCGCCATTTACGGGATCATGGGCGAGGTCACGAACCCCGGCGCCATCGTGCCGGGCGTGGTAGGCGTCATCGCGCTCATCCTGCTGCTCTACGCCTCCGCCGCCATGCCCATCAACACCGCCGGGTTCCTGCTCCTGGGCCTGGCCATCATCCTCTTCATCTCCGAGGCGTTCACGCCCACCTTCGGGCTCCTCACCGGTGGCGGCGCCATCGCCTTCTTCCTGGGCGCCCTCATGCTCTTCCAGGACCTGCCGGAGCCGCTGGAGCTCTCGTGGGCGTGGTTGGTGCCGGCCACGGTGCTGACCACGGCATTCTTCGTCTGGATCGCCACGGAGGGGATCCGGGCCCAGTTCGCCGTCGCCCGGACCGGCATCGACACGATGGTCGGCCGGCGGGCGGAGGTGGTGGACGCCGTGGACGGGGAGAGCGGCCGCGTCTTCGTCGACGGCGAGTACTGGCACGCCGTCAGCGACCAGCCCATCGCCGCGGGCGAGCCGTGCGAGATCGAGGAGATCGACGGCCTCACCATGAAGGTGAAGCCCCTGGAGACAGCGGACGGTCCGCCGTCCCGAGAGGACCCTTAGCAGGAGGAACCCATGACCAACGGTACCCTGCCCGTCAATCTGCTCTACTGGATCGTCACCGCCGTGGTGCTGGTCGGGGTCTTCCTGCCCCAGATGGTCCGGATCCTCCGGGAGTACGAGCGGGCCGTCATCTTCCGACTCGGCAAGTTCCTGAGCGTGAAGGGGCCCGGCCTCGTCCTGCTGATCCCGTTCATCGACCGCATCGAGCGGGTGGACCTGCGGGTGCTGACCATCAACGTGGAGCGCCAGGAGGTCATCACCAAGGACAACGTCACGGTGAACGTGGACGCCATCGTCTTCTTCCGCGTGGTGGACGCCGAGAAGGCGATCATCCAGGTGGAGCGCTTCATGGACGCCACGACCTGGCTCAGCCAGACCACGCTCCGGAGCATAGTGGGGCAGGTCGAGCTGGACGAGCTGCTGGCCGAGCGGGAGAAGGTGAACAAGAAGATCCAGGACATCATCGACCGGCAGACCGACCCGTGGGGCATCAAGGTGGTCTCGGTGGAGGTCCGGGACGTGGTGCTGCCGGAGAACATGAAGCGGGCCATGGCCCGGCAGGCGGAAACGGAGCGGGATCGCCGGGCGAAGGTCATCAACGCCCAGGGCGAGTACCAGGCGGCGGAGCGCCTGGTGGACGCGGCCCGGATGATGGAGAACTTCCCCATCGCCCTCCAGCTCCGCTACCTCCAGACCATGGCCGAGGTGAGCGAGGAGAACGTGAGCTTCGCGCTGCTCCCGGTCCCCATCGAGATGCTGGAGGCCTTCAAGACCCTGAGCGCCAGGGGCGGGGCCGGCGGACAAGGTGGCGGCGAGCAGGCCACGGAAGGGGAGGCCGGCGCGTAGCCGGAGCCGATGGGCGCCGGGCCCACCGGACCGCCCGGCAGCGTACGGCGGGCGCTGGGGGCCCGGCTCAACCCGGCCCCAGCTCCACCACCAGGGCCCGGTGGTCCGACGCGGCGCCGGGGTGCACGGCGGCCGTCACGCACGGCACGCCCCGGAGGAACAGGTAGTCGATACGGCGGTCCGGCTCCGCCGCCGGGTAGGTGTAGCCGGGCCCGTCGCCGCAGGCCGCCCACGCGTCGTCCAGCGACAGCGTGACCGCGCCGTACACATCGCTCTCCGGCGCCGCGTTGAAGTCCCCACCCACAACCAGCGCCGCCCCGGCCGGAATGCGCCGCCGGATCCGGGCCAGCAGCGCCACCAGCTCCTGGCGCCGGTAGGTCCCGCTCCCGGCGCCCAGGTGCGTGTTCACCACGTGGAGCGTCCCGGCCGGCGTCGTCAGCTCGGCGAAGAGGGCGACGCGAGGCTCGTAGGCGCCGCCCGCCCGTTCCTGGGGCGGCTCGGCGGGGAGGGGCAGCGTCTCGGCCCGGGCGATGGGCCAGCGTGACAGCACGGCGATGCCGTAGGCGCCCCCCTGGAAGTCCAGGCTCCGTGCGAAGGCGCCGTGCAGGCCGGTGAGCCGCTCCAGCGTCGCGAGCTGGTCCTCGCCGCCGGACCTGCGCGTGCCCCGGTCCACCTCCTGGAGCAGCACGACATCGGCTCCCACCGTGTCCAGCGCCGCCGCCACCCGGGCCAGGTTCGCCTTCCCATCGGCGTCCTTCCCGGCGTGGATGTTGTACGTCACGATCGTCTGGGCCGGTGCCGGGGCCGGGGCGATGAGGACCCAACCGAGCAGAACGGTGAGGAGCGTGTCGGCCCGGCCGGCGCGGCGCCGCCTCACGGCTCGTCACCGGTCTCGGCGTCGGCGACCGCGCCCGCCGGGAGCGGCCCGCCCCGGACGAGGGACGGGAGCCGGTCGGCGTCCAGGGGCGGCGCGTAGCGGAAGCCCTGGACGAACTCGCAGCCGAGCTCCCGCAGGATGTCTTCCTGCGCCGCGGTCTCCACACCTTCGGCGACCACGCTCATGCCCAGCTCGTGGGCGAGGCTCAGGATCGTGCCGACGATCTCGGGCTCGCCGCCATCGCGACCCATGTGCGTGATGAAGGAACGGTCGATCTTGACGGTATCCGTGGGGAACCGGTGGAGGTAGCTGAGGGAGGAGTAGCCGGTGCCGAAGTCGTCGATGCAGAGGCCGAAGCCCAGTGCCCGGAGCCGCTCCAGGATGGCGACGGGGTCCGCGGCGTGCTCCATGATGGCGCTCTCGGTGATCTCGAGCTTGAAGGCGCTGCCGTCCACGCCCGCCTGCTCCAGGAGCTGGCCGAGCCGCTCGTCGAGCGCCGCCGATGCGAGCTGTTTCGCGGACAGGTTCACGCTGACCCAGACCGTGCCGCCATCGGGCCGCCGGGGCAGGTTCCGGATGACATGGCAGGCGTGCTCCATGACCCGCCAGCCGATGGGCAGGATCAGCCCGGTCTCGTCGGCCAGGTGCATGAAGTCCTCGGGGGCCAGCATGCCGCGCCTGGGGTGACGCCACCGGGCCAGCGCCTCGAAGCCCACGATGTCCTGGGAGTCCAGCGCGAGGATGGGCTGGTACTGCACGTGGATCTCGCCTCGCTCCACGGCCCGGCGCAGCTCCGTCTCGAGCTGGAACGCCGAGACGACGTCGTCGTGCAGGCCCAGGTCGAACACGTCATGGCGGTCCCGGCCCAGGCTCTTGGCCCGGTACATCGCCAGGTCCGCGTCCCGGAGCAGGTCTTCACCGTCCTCGTAGTCCGCCCGGCTCAGGGCGATGCCGATGCTCACCGTCGTGTAGAGCTCGTTGCCCTCCAGGTGGAACGGCGCCCGCAGCTCGTCCTGGAAGCGCTCGGCCACCCGCTCGGCCTCGCCGACCTCGCGGATGTCGTCCAGCAACACGGTGAACTCGTCGCCGCCCCAGCGCGCCACCGTGTCGCCCGGCCGCAGGCACGCCTCGAAGCGCCGGGCCAGCTCCACCAGCAACCGGTCGCCGATGCCGTGACCCAGGGAGTCGTTGATCAGCTTGAACCGGTCCAGGTCCATGAAGAGGACGGCGAAGGCGGGGTGCCGGTCCCGGCGGCGCCGCTTGATGGCCTGGTTCAGCCGGTCCAGGAACAGCGCCCGGTTCGGCAGATCGGTCAGCTTGTCGTGCAGGGCGTCGAACAGGAGCTGTTCCTCGGCGTAGCGGCGCTCCGTCACGTCGCGGGCGTTCACCACGATGCCGTCCACCGCCGGGTCGGACAGCAGGTTCTTCGCCACCCCCTCGAGCACGCGCCAGCTCCCGTCCTTGTGACGGAACCGCACCTCCGCCGACTCGGTGAGGCCGGGCGCGGCGAGGATGCGCTCGAACTGCTTCACGAGCATGGGCCGGTCGTAGGGGTGGAAGTAGTCGAACACGCTCCGCCCCAGAAGCTCTTCCGGCGTGTAGCCCAGGACCCGCTGCAGCGACGGGCTCTCGTACGTGATGCGGCCCTTCCCGTCCAGGACGGTGATGAGGTCCTGGGCGTTCTCGATGAGGGAGCGGAAGTGGCGCTCGCTCGCCCGGAGCGCCTCCTCCGACCGCTTCCGCCGCGTGACGTCTTCGATCATGCCCTGGTAGCCCAGGACCCGGCCGTCGGGGTCCCGCCGGACCGAGGCCGTGATGAGGCACTCCATCGGCGCGCCACTCCGGTCCTTCAGCCGGACCGGCCAGTCCCGCACCGAGCCGTCCGCTTCCACCGCCTCCCGGAACCGGCTCCGGTCGGCCGGGTCGTCGTAGAGCTGGTCCAGCGACAGCGCCAGCGCTTCGGCCCGGGTGTACCCGAACAGCTCCAGCGCCGCTTCGTTCACGTCCACGAACCGCCCGTCCCGTGTGGAGATGTAGCGCGCGTCCCTGGAATCCTCGAACAGGCGTCGGTACCGGGCTTCGCTGAGCTGAAGCGCGCGTTCGGTCCGCCGCTGCTCCGTCACCTCGTGGAAGCACCACACGCTGCCCGTCACCACGTCGCCGCTGCGCAGCGGGCGGCACCGGTACTCGATGAGCCGACCATCGGCCGTGGGGAGGGAAGCCTCCAGCGTAGCGGTCGGGTCCGCCGTGGCCTGGTTCACCTGGCGCGTGATGTCGCGGGGATCCAGGACGTGGGCCGCCATGAAGCCGAAGACCCGGTCGCCGTCGGAGGCCAGGAGGTCTTCCGGCGCGCCCCAGAGCTCACGGAACCGGGCGTTGTGGTGGAGGATGCGGCCGTCGCGGTCCAGGACCAGGATCCCGTCCCGGGTCGATTCCAGGGCCTCCAGTAGCTGGTCCCTGGCAGCCACGCGGCCCCCCGGCAGCAGTGCCCGCAGCCGTCGCACGGCCCCCGCTCCGAGGTCCACGGCGTCTAGGTCCGCAGCTTGAGCTTCGCCACGACGCCCGCGTGGTCCGAGGGCCAGAGCCCGGCGGGCGTCCGGTCCGGCGGCTCGTCGCCCACCACCTCCACGTCCACGACCTCGAAGTCCGAGGCGGAGAGGAAGACCAGGTCGATGCGCTGGTCCAGCGTCACGACCTCGTTGAGCAGGTCCTCGGCATGGCAGCAGGTCGGGCCATCACCGCCGCCGCCGGCGCTCCACGCGTCGTCGTACGCCGACTGGCGGATCCGGCTGTACGTCGCCGTGCCGGTCCCGTCCGCCCGGCTGTTGAAGTCGCCGAGCAAGACGATGGGGCGCGTCTCGCCGGCGAGCAGCGTCAGCAGCTCATCCCCCTGCGCCTGCTGGATGGACGGCGCGATCTGCGTCTCCAGATGCGTGTTCACGAACCGGATCTTGCGGCCCGCGATGGTCACCACCACCGAGGTCCAGGACCGGAAGAACGGGATGGGCAGCCCGCCGGCCACCACGATCACGTTCCGGTCGGTGTACTGGGCGTGCTGCGTCTCGGTCCAGTCCACGTCGGACCGCACCAGGACCACGTCCCGGTCCGTCAGGCGGATGTCGTCCAGGCCGCCCTGGTCGTCGAGCAGGGGCATCTCGACATCGGCGTTCTTGGACTCCACGGCCACGTCGTAGTCGAGCCCCAGCCTGTCCAGCTCGGCCATGAGCACGGGCAGGAAGTCCAGGACCGTGTCCTGGGCGGGGACGAGCCCGGGCAGGTCGCCGGGCGATTGGAGCCGGAAGAGGGAGACCTCCTGGAGGCCCACCATGTGAGGATCGGCCGCCGCGATCTCGGCGGCCAGCGCCTCCGCCCGGGCGGGGAAGTCGGTGGCCTGCACCCCGGCCCACGCCTCCGTGACCTTCGCCACCAGCTCGGCGTTGTCCTGGGCTTCGGCCACCGCGAAGATGTCCGTCCCCACGTAGAGGTTCCGGGTCAGCACGGTGAACTCACGGTCGAACCCGTTGTCGCCGAAGGGGGAGGACCCGTTGTCGCACGCCGCCAGCACGGCGAGGGCTGCCGCGAGCGCGGCGATCCTGACGGCGGGTCGAGCTGCATCGTCGCTGCGCATGCCGCACACTCCGTGAATCGCCCGGACGGTCCGCGCGACTGCACAGGCGTCTGCGCCGTCGCCCCGCCGGGGTCGTGGAACACGGCCCTTCTTGCCAGGTGACTCCAGCCAAGATGAACGGTGGAGGGTGACCTTTTCAAGACGGTCGTTCCGGGCCACGGGTGCGCCGGACCCGGGTGCGCCGCCACGGACCTTGCGCATCCCGGCCCGGGGTGCGTACAACTTCACGGTGTTGTAACGGTCCGACACGGCCACCCGCCCCCCCGGGACGCCGGGCCGGACCGGCACGGCCGTCCCCGGGACGACCGAACGTCCCTCCCATAGAGTGGAGCGCCAGCATGAGAAACCGGATCTCCGGACTGGTCGCGGCGCTGGGCGCCGCCGCCTGCCTCGCCGCACCCGTCGCCGGCCAGGGCTCGAGCGTGTACGTCCACAGCTCCTGCCTCAGCGGCCGCGGACAGGCCGGCGTCGCCGCTCCGTGCGACGACGGCTCCGCCGTCTACTTCAACCCGGCGGGCATCGCCACCATGCCCGGCGCCATCGGCCTGGGTGTCACCGGCATCTGGAACACCGGCACCTACACGTACGACTCCACCGGCGTCGCCGTGGAGCGCGACCCGGCCATGCCCCTCGTCCCCCACGCCTACGCGACCTACCGGCTCGGCGAGAAGCTCGGCGTGGGCTTCGGCTTCTTCGCGCCGTACGGCCTGGGCATCGAATGGCCCGAGACCTTCGAGGGGCGCTTCATCTCCTGGAAGAGCGCGCTCCAGGGGCTCTACTTCCAGCCCACCGTCGGCTACGAGATCGCGCCCGGCTACGCCGTCGGCGCCGGGCTCGACATCGTGAAGGGCGGGATCGAGATCAACCGCCATCTCGACGCGCCCATCGAGAACTCGCAGCTCGCCCTCCTCGGCGTGCCGCCCGGGACCGACTTCGCCAGCGCCGTCCTCGAAGGCTCGGGCTGGGGCTTCACCTTCAACGTCTCCGTGCTCGCCGAGGTCCACGAGCGCCTGACCATCGGCGCACGTTACATGCACTCCGCCACCATCGACCTGGACGGCACCGCCGACTTCGAGCAGCTCGCCACGGGCCGCATGATCTACGGGCCCTTCGGCCCCGGCGGAAGCCTCATCACGGTGCCCCTGGACAGCCTGGTGGCGCCCCAGTTCATGCCGGACAGCGCCCTCTCGGACCAGAACGTGACCTCCCAGATCACGCTGCCGCCCCAGGCCGTCGTCGGCGTCCTGCTCGAGGCGACCGACGACCTGCACCTCCTCTTCGACTACCAGTGGACCGGGTGGCACACCTTCGACGAGCTGGTGGCCACCTTCGACCACGCGCCGGAGCTGGGGCTGACCCTCGACTACATGGACGCCCACACGTTCCGCGTGGGCGCCGACTACTACCTAGGCGAGAGCTTCGTGGTGCGGGGCGGCTGGATCTACAACACGAACGCGACCCCGGACAAGACGGTGACCCCGATCCTGCCCGAGGCCGAGCGGAACTACTACACCGCCGGTCTCGGCGGCTGGATCACCGACCGGCTCCGGGCCGACGTCTACTACAACTACGTGCTCCAGGCCCACCGCCGCGGGCGCGTGCGCGATCGATGGACCGTGACCGTCACGCCGGACGAGCTCAACATCGGCGTCTACGAGAACAAGGCCCACGTCGTCGGTGCGACCTTCGCGTACCGGATCGGCGGCTGAGGCAAAGGAGACGACCATGCAGATCACCAAGCTCCGCGCGGCGCCGTTCCTCTTCGCCCTGGCACTGGCCACCACCGGCTGCGTCGAGAACGACACCGTCGAACCGAAGTTCACACCGCCCGGCGGCGACCTCTTCTTCCGCTACGTCGCCCTCGGCAACTCCATCACCGCCGGGTTCCAGTCCGGCGGGATCAACGTGACCCTCCAGCGCCAGGCCTACCCCGTCCTCCTGGCCGGCAAGGCCGGCGCCGACTTCCACGTCCCGGCCATCAACGACCCGGGCTGCCCGCCCCCCTTCGTGGCACCGCTCACCACCGAGCGCATCGCCGACAGCGACTGCCTGGCCCGGAGCGTGAACGCGCCCCGGCTGGTCCAGAACCTGGCCGTGCCCGGCGCCGCCATGGAGGACGCCACCAACTTCACCGGCCCGGGCCTGAGCTTTCTCACGACGCTCATCCTCGGCGGCGTCGACCAGGCCACCGCCATGGTGAACGCCGAGCCCACCCTCGTCTCCGTCTGGCTCGGCAACAACGACGCCCTGGGCGCCGCGCTCCTCGGCGAGCCGACCGCCCTCACACCCCAGAGCGCGTTCCAGGCCGACCTGGACGCTTTGGTCGCCGCCATCGACGCGTCTACCGCCGAGACCGCCGTCCTCATCGGCGTCGTCGACGCCATGGCCGCCGCCCCGGCGCTCCAGCCCGGCGCCTGGTTCTGGCTCCTGGACCAGTCCGGCCTGTCGCCCATCCCCCTCACCGTGGACGCAAGCTGCGACCCCGCCACCAGCCCGGCCACCGCGTTCAACCTCGTGTCCCTGGTCGGACTCCTCGGCGCCTACGGCGACCAGCCGTCCATCCCGGTGAGCTGCGCCGATGACGCCCTCTTCGTGCTGAACGCCGCCGAGCAGGTCACCATCGCAAGCGCGGTGGCCGCGTTCAACACCGCCATCGCCGACGCCGCCGACGCCAACGGCTGGATCTACATCGACCCGGGCTCCCTCTTCACCCCGGCCCTCGCCGACCCCGACCTCATCCGCAAGTGCCAGGGCCTCCAGTCCGCCCTGGCCTCCGGCGACCCGGTCCAGATCAACGCGGCCATGGTGAACACCTGTCCCCACGAATCGGCACCGAACTTCTTCGGCTCGTGGATCTCCTACGACGCCGTGCACCCGTCCTCCGTGGCCCACCAGGCCGTCGCCGACGCCATGGCGGACGCCCTCAACGCGGAGCTCGGGTCGAGCCTGCCCTGAGCGACAGGGACAGCCACGCACCAGAAAGGGGAGCCGGCGGCGCCGCCGGCTCCCCTTTCCCGCTCTCGGGCCCGCCCCGGTTCTACAACCCCTCACCCTCCACCACCCGCTGGTACACCCACGTGTAGCGCACCGGCTCCTTCAGCTTCGGGCTCCGGATCTCCACGTTCATGCTCATCGTCTCCCCGTCGGGACCCAGCACGTAGTGGTTGTCCCGCTCCCCGTCCTCCGCCACGAACCGCTGCAGCAGCGACCCGTCCTCCTGCAGCTCGATGGTCACATCGAACACCTCGCCGTCCTCCCGCTCCCACTCCACCGGCGTGCCGTCCACAGGCGCCGTCACCGGCTTCCGGTCATCCACCAGGATCGTCCACTCCCCCTCCGCCCGCTCGATGACCACCGTCTCGTACAGCGGGTTCGTCTTCTCCAGCCGACCGCGAGCGAAGGTGCGGATGAACCAGCTCACCTGCCGCACCGCCACGTCGATCGCCTCCTTCACATCGTCGCTCCCCTCCTCGACGTAGCTGTACGTCCCCTCGATCGCCGGCTCCTCCGCCATCCCGCCCTCCTGCGCCACCACCCCCGCGCCCGTCAGCAGCGCCAGCACCGGAACCAGGACCCACGACCTAGAAACGATCATAGCTGTTCACCCCGAACGTGATATGGGAGAAGAAGATATCGGCGCCAGTACCACGGCCCGTGCCCGCGCCGCGCCCGGAACGGTCCACCGGCTCCGACCCAAGGTACCACCGCCAGGCCCGGGATGCACAGGATTTCTCGCCCGGCCGCGCACAACACCGCCTCGCTCCCCCGACCACACCCGGAACCGTCACGCGAACGTCGATCTCCCCCATCGTACCGACGCCCAGTCAGTTGGACCGGTCGATCTCATGCGTCACCCGAAGCTGCCCCGCCACCACCCTCCCCCCGCTCCGGCGAAGCGCCCGGCGGCCC
>CAYQCY010000111.1:8505-11367 GCA_964416095.1 uncultured Gemmatimonadaceae bacterium | reverse complement strand
TTCCGCGGTTCCGCGTTGAAAACCGTCTTCTGGACTGCGCCAAACCGGGAGCCCACAACCCACGGAAAACGTTGAAGAGCCTTTTCTGTTTTTGTTCTCCGTTTCTCTCCGTTTTCTCCGTCTGACTCCGTGGCAGGCCGTTCTCCGTCCCTCTAGGTTGGCCTCATGCACCTCGACCTCGCCGACCACCAGGACCTCCCCGTCACCGACGCGCTCCCCGCCCTCCGGGACGCGCTCCGCCACGGCCCGACCGCCGTCCTCACGGCCCCGCCGGGCGCCGGCAAGACGACCCTCGTCCCCCTCGCCCTGCTGGACGAGCCGTGGCTCGGCGACCGCAAGATCGTCGTGCTCGAGCCGCGGCGCCTGGCGGCCCGGGCCGCCGCGGGCTACATGTCGCGGCTCCTCGGCGAGGACGACGCCGGCGGCACCGTCGGCTACCGGGTACGGATGGACACGCGCGTGAGCCGGCGCACCCGGATCGAGGTGGTGACGGAGGGCGTCCTGACCCGGATGCTCCAGTCCGACCCGTCGCTCCGGGACGTGGCGCTCGTGGTGTTCGACGAGTTCCACGAGCGCTCGCTCCACGCCGACCTCGGGCTGGCGTTGACCCATCAGGCCATGGATCTGCTCCGGGACGACCTGAAGATTCTCGTCATGTCGGCCACGCTGGACACGGGCCCGGTGGCGGAAGTGCTGGACGATGCACCGGTCATCGTCTCCGAGGGCCGGTCCTACGAGGTCGAGACCCGGTACCGCTCGAGCCCCGTGGAGGGCTGGATCGAGCCGCCGGTCGTGGCCACGGTGCGCCGCGCGCTGGCCGAGGACGACGGCGACGTCCTCGTCTTCCTGCCCGGCGCCGGCGAGATCCGGCGCACGGCGTCGCGGCTGGAGGAGGCGGGCGTGCCGGACGACGTCGTGGTGCACCCGCTCTTCGGCAACCTGTCCCGGGCGGACCAGGACCGGGCCATCGCGCCGAGCCCGCCGGGCGCGCGGAAAGTGGTGCTGGCCACCTCCATCGCCGAGACGTCGCTCACGATCGAGGGCGTCCGGGTCGTGGTGGACGGCGGGCTCATGCGCGTGCCCCGCTTCGATCCCGGGTCCGGCATGACCCGCCTCGAGACGGTCCGGGTGACCCGGGACGCGGCGGACCAGCGCCGGGGCCGTGCGGGCCGGACCGCGCCCGGCGTCTGCCACCGGCTGTGGACGACCGGCGAGGACCGGGGGCTGGTGCCCCGGCGCCGGCCGGAGATCCTGGAGGCCGACCTGGCGCCGCTGGCGCTGGAGCTGGCCGTCTGGGGCGCCGGGCCCGACGAGCTGCGCTGGCTCGACCCGCCGCCCGACGCCGCGCTGGCCCAGGCCCGGGGGCTGCTCCGGGAGCTCGAGGCCATGGACGACGACGGCGCCACCGACCACGGCCGGCGCATGGCCGCCCTCGGCGTCCACCCGCGCCTGGCCCACATGCTCATCCGCGGCGCCGAGCTGGGCATGACCCGCACCGCCTGCGACCTGGCCGCCCTGGTCGGCGACCGGGACATCCTCCGGGCCGAGGGCCGGCTCCCCGACGCCGACCTGCGGCTCCGCCTGGACGCACTCCGCGCCGCCCGCGACAGACGCCGCGCCGACGTAGGCACCGTCGCCGGACAGTCGGTGCACCGCGGCGGTCTGAAGCGAGCCCTCCGCGAGTCACGCCACCTGGCGAGGAAGCTGGAATCCACCGGCATCCGGGCCGGCAAGAAGGCCGCCGCCCCGAACGAATCCGAAGGCGCCCCCGCCGGTCGCCACGCCGCCCGGAGTGCCCGGGAAGGCGGACCCGGCCGGGACCGCGAACGGCCGAACGAATCCGAACCCGATCCGGGCCTCCTCCTCGCCTTCGCCTACCCCGACCGCATCGCCCGGCGGCGCGGGGGGCGTGGCCGCTTCCTGCTCCGGAACGGGAGGGGCGCGGCGTTCCTGGAGCCGCAGCCGCTGGCCGGTGAGGACTGGCTCGTGGTTGCCGACCTGGACGACCGGGGCGCCGAGGCCCGCATCTTCCGGGCGGCGCCGGTGTCTCTCGAGGCCATCGAGGAGCACTTCGCCGACCGGGTCGAGACGGTGGACGAAGTGACGTGGGACGCGGACGGCGAGATCGTGCGGGCACGACGTCGTCGTGTCCTGGACGCCCTGACCCTGGCCGAAGCGCCGCTGCCCGAGCCGGACCCCGACGCCGTGGCCGGCGCCCTGGTGGACGGCATCCGGGAAGCCGGGCTCCACGCGCTGCCGTGGTCGAAGCACACCCGGCAGCTCCGGGAGCGGCTCGCCTTCCTGCACCACCACGACCCGGAGACCTGGCCCGACACGTCGGAGGAGACGCTGCTGGACACGCTGGACGACTGGCTCCGCCCCTTCCTGCCCGGCATGAAGCGCCTCTCGGACCTCCAGACGCTGGACCTGGCCGAAGCGCTCCTGGCTCGCGTGCCCTGGGATGCGCGCCGGAAGCTGGACGAGCTGGCGCCCGAGCGCATCCGCGTGCCCAGCGGCTCGAACATCGCCCTGGACTACACGGACCCCGGAGCCCCGGCCCTGGCCGTCCGCCTCCAGGAGGTCTTCGGCTGGTCCGACACCCCACGCATCGCCGGCGGCCGCGTGCCGCTCACCGTGAAGCTCCTCTCACCCGCCATGCGCCCGGTCCAGGTCACGCAGGACCTGGCCTCGTTCTGGAGGGATGCGTACCAGGAGGTGCGCAAGGACCTGCGAGGACGGTACCCGAAGCACTACTGGCCGGAGGATCCGCTCTCCGCGAAGCCGGTGCGCGGGGGATTGCGGCGTAATCTGGATTAGCGGGCCAGGCCGGGCTCGCGGCGTCGGCTCTTGATCGGTGATCGG
>CAYQCY010000111.1:0-8405 GCA_964416095.1 uncultured Gemmatimonadaceae bacterium | reverse complement strand
CCTCGCCGTATCCCCTCGCCGTATCCTCCTCGCCGTATCCTCCTCGCCGCATCCTCCTCGCTTCACCCTCTCGCTTCACCCTCCTCGCCGTTCACACCTCGCTTCACCGATCTTGCCTCATCCTCCTCGCATCACCCGGCGGCCGCCGCCATGAGCCGGTCGACGAACGCGGCTTGCGCCGGGTTGAGCCGCCAGCGTGCCGCGTCGGGGTGGAACCAGGCGCAGCGGTCCAGCTCCGGGAAGGTGATGGTCTCGCCGGAGCCGCGAGGCCACTCGATGGTCACCTCGTTGCTGGGGACCGGGCCGGGCTCGGCGTCGCCTTCGGCGGCCCAGGCGTGGACGACCTTGCCGCCCTTCTGCTGGATGCTGCCCAGGTCGATGAGCGGACCCGTGAGCTCGATCCCGGTCTCTTCCTGGAACTCGCGGCGCGCCGTGGCCTCGGGGCTCTCGCCGTCCTCGATCAGGCCCTTGGGGATGGTCCAGGCGCCCCGATCCCGGTTCTTCCAGAAGGGGCCGCCGGGGTGGCCGATGAACAGCTCGATATCACCGTCCCGGCGTCGATAGAGGAGGACGCCGGCGCTCTCCCGGGCCACCGGCTACCGTTCCACCCGGGGCCTGGACAGGTGCCGGATCTCGCCGAGCAGGGTGTAGGCGTCCTCGCCGAGCCGGCCCACGGGACGCAGCGACTCCGGCAGGACCGCCAGCCGGTCGGGGTCGTACTCCAGCCCCGGGCCGAGGCGCACCGCGACGACTTCGCCGATGACCAGCGTGTTCGGGGCGTCGCCCAGGTCCACCTCCCGGAAGAGCCGGCATTCGAGGACGGCCGGCGCGTCGGCGACGTACGGTGCATCGACGGTCTCCGCCTCGGCCATGGGCAGCCCCGCCACGGCGAACTCGTCCACCCCCCGCGGGTAGTCGCCCGATGTCTGCACCATGGCCTCCAGGTGCGTCTCCGTCACGATGTTCACGCAGAACGCCCGGGCCTCGCGGATCGTCACCAGCGCGTCCTTGGGCCCGTCGGGGCGCCGGCCTACGGATGCCGCCACCATGGGCGGATGAGCGGATACGGCGTTGAAGAAGGAGTAGGGCGCCAGGTTCGGCCGGCCGTCGGCGCCCCGGCTCGAGAGCCAGCCGATGGGCCGGGGCACCACCAGCGTGGTCATGAGGCGGTACGACGCGCGTGGGTCCAGCGCGGCGGCGAGGACGAGGCGTGCGTCCGGCTGCGTCATGCTACGCGTCGACGTCCGGGTCCCGGTTCGACGCGCCGGGACTCACGACCCCCCGTCCAGCCTCCCCACCGGCCGGAAGCTGCCGGTCGGCCAGGCTCTCCAGGAGCTGACGGTCGAACTCCCGCTCGTCCTCGATGCGGTGCAGCCGCATGGCCAGCTCCTCGACCTGGTCCTGGAGCCGCTTCAGCTCCTGCGCCGTCCCCTCCGGCAGCCGCTTCGACTGGATCGCCGAGTGGATGAGCCACGCCACCACGGCCACGAGGAACACGGGGAACAGCATCGACAAGAACACGAATCCCATACGCCCGCTCCGTCCGGTACCGTCGAACCTGCTCCCCAAAGGTTGCGTGCGAAGACGCGCTTGTCACGGGGGATACCTCCATGCGCCGATTCTGGCGGCGGTCAGCCCTCTTCCGGACCCGGGTAGGCGGCTCCAGCTCCCCGTCCACGATGGCCGCCAGCCGCTCCTCGTGGCGCCAGGTAGCCTCGAGGCCCTTCACCTCCATCTCCAGCAGCCGCCGCTCCACGGTGTCGTTCAGCGCGATCTCCAGTGCCACGGTGCGGACGGGGCCCAGCCGGCGCAGGGAAACGCCATCGTCGCCGACGTGCCGGACGAATGCCGGAGCCGATCGACTCCCGCATCCGGGAAGTGGCGGAACCAGCGGCCCAGCTCCTCGTCCGTGCCGAAGGCCGGGTCCTTCATGGCCCGGACCAGCTCCACCGGCCGGTCCGACAGCGACGCCAGGCGCGGCTCGAGGGCCGCGAGCCAGTCGGCGGCGCCCCGGATCGCCCGTGGGAAGACCCAGGTCCCTTCCCGGGACGCGGGCGTCGGGAACGACGCCCTGTGGCGTGTCGGACCCGGGGGTCCGCCGCGACGTCGTCGGGGAGCATGCCCATCTGGACCACGAGCACCATGTTCCGCAGGTCCAGCCCGTCCACCAGGGCACCGACCCAGGCAACGTGCTCCTGCGGCTCCCCGGGCTCACACGTGGCCGGCGCGGCGGAGCGAGTGCAGTGCCTCCACGACCCGGTGCATCTGGTCGGGCGTACCGATGGACGTCCGGTTGTACGCCACCATCGGCGGGAACGGCCGGCCGACCAGGATGTCGTGCTCGCGCATGCGGTCCCGGAACTCGTTGGTGTCTTCCACCCGGTACATGACGAAATTGGCGTGGCTCGGAATGCGCTCGATGCCCAGCTCGTCGAGCCCGTCCTCCAGGATGCGCTTGCCGTCGTCGTTGACGCGGCGGCTCTCCCGCAGGTAGGGCCGGTCCTCCAGCGAGGCATCTCCGGCGGCCAGGGCCAGGACGTTGGTGTTGGAACCCGACGCGTAGACGGCGACCTTCCGGGCCGTCTCCGGGTGGGCGACGGCGTAGCCCAGCCGGAGCCCGGCCATGCCGTAGATCTTGGAGAAGGTCCGGACCACGACGACGTTGGGCCGCTCGTGCACCCAGCGCAGCGCGGAGGTGTAGGAGGGCGCATCGGTGTAGTGCCAGTACGCTTCGTCCACCAGGAACACGACGTTCTCCGGCGCATCGGCGATCCAGGCGTCCACGTCCGCGGATCGCGTGAGGGAGCCCGTGGGGTTGTTCGGGTTGCAGATGTAGACCAGGACCGTGCGGCTGCTGCGGCGCGTCGCGTCGCGCATCCGGTCCAGGTCGTGGGCGTAGTCGCCCAGGAGCGGCACCTTGACCAGCTCCAGCCGGAACGGATCCGCGTAGCGCTCCACGTGCTCGAAGGTCGGGTGCGGGATGACCAGGCGGGTCCCGGGCCGGGCCACCGCCTGGACCACCATCTGGAGCGCTTCGGTGGACCCGTTGCCCAGGACGACGCTCTCGCGATCCACGCGGTGGTACGCCGCGAGGCGCTCCTGCAGGGCCCGGGCGTACGCCCCCGGGTAGCGGTTCGCATCGGCCAGCGCCTCCAGGATCGCCATCCGCGCCGACGGCGCGATGCCCAGCGGGTTCTCGTTGGAGTTCAGCCGGATCGGGCCATCGGCCCGACGGAACGATCCATCGGCCAGCCCGAGCGGTCCGGGGAACGGGTCGGCGGCGGCATGGGAGCCGGGCACCGCGGCGGCGGCCGCAGCCGCGACACCGGCCCTGAGGAAGTCACGACGTTCCATGGAGGGCTCCTGTCGAGGGTGACCCATCCAGTATCGGCCCCGGCGGCGGGGCGGGGCAAGGGCAGGGCCGGTCGCGGCGCCCGGGCGCCGGGCGCTACTTCTGGTACCGGAACGAGACCTTCAGCTTGACCCGGTAGTGGACCACCTTGCCGCCTTCGATCTGTACGTCCTGCTCCACCACTTCCCCGATGCGCAGGTCCTCGAGGCTCTCTCCGGCCTTCTCCACCGCGGCGGCGGCGGCCCGCTCCCACGAGTCGGTGCTCGTCCCCACGAGCTCGATGACCTTGTAGACGCTCTCTGGCATGGGTCCTCCTGGTGTGTAGGGAGTTCTACGAGAGTACGCTCCCGGTCCGGGGCGGGCCACCATGTCGACCCGCCCGTGTCTCGAAGCCGGTGCAACGTTCGTTCCGTCGACGGCCCGGGCTCAGCCGTCCAGCGCCGCACGGATGTGGGCGCGGAGCAGGACCAGGCGGAGATCGCCGTCCCCTCGATAGGTATAGGGTGCCAGCGTCTCCAGCGCCTCCAGCGCCGCCTCCGGCCGGTCCAGGGCGAGGAGCGCGGTCACCGTCCCGTCCAGGAGGATGCCGGGATTGATCCACGGCCGGCCCACCTGCAACCGCGCGATGATGCGTGCGGCGGGGCCGGGCACGCGCTCGAAGTCCCAGGCGGCGGTGCCGTAGAGGAAGTCCACGGCATCCCGGACGGGCTCCGGCGCGTCGTACCGCTCGACGGTCCGGAAGACGGCGTTGTAGAACGTCGTGTCGACGACGCCGGCGGTGACGCCGTGCAGGGCGTGGTCCAGCGTCATCACCTGGTCGATCCAGGCGCTCCAGTTCTCGGGACGGGTCTGCTCCAGGTTCTCGATCCGGTCGCGGTGGTGGGACCAGGCCTGGAACGCGACCCGCGACGGCGCCCCGACCACCGTCAGGTCGGGCGCCCTGCCTTCCAGGGCGGCGTGGATCCAGTTCCCCCGGGCCCGCTGGTAGACGGCGGGCAGGTCCCGGACCGGAGGGGCGTGGTAGGGCCCGAAGCCGAGCCGCTCGCCGTCCAGGGTCCGCACCAGCTCGCCGCGATCCCCCGCCAGGCCGTAGACGCCCAGGGCTCCGGTGTCCATGAACCGGGCCCGCTCCGCCCCGTGGTCCAGGACCGGGTCGTAGTCCGAGTTGACCTCGTGCCCGGCGCGGAAGACGGGCTCCAGCACGGACCGGTCGAAGAGCTCCATGGCCTCGAGCAGGTCCGGCGTCAGCGGCGGGACCTGGGCCAGGCTGCGGGCGATCGCCGGGTAGTCCAGGACGGACCAGTCCGGCTCCGGCATGGCCACGTCGGCGCTCGCCACGATGAGCAGGTCGCTGTTCGCCACCATGAAGCCCCGGTACGCCGGGAAGTTCTCGTGCAGCGCGGCCAGCACGGTCAGGATCAGCTCGTCGGTGACCTCGTAGAGCTGGATCCACTGGACGAACACGGCGCCCGGGGCCATGTACCGCCGGACCCGCCGGTAGAACTCGGTGGAGAACAGGCCGGCGGTCCCGCTCACCCACGGGTTCGACGGCTCGGACGTGATGATGTCGAAGCGCCTCCGCCGGTAGGCGAAGAACGCCTTGGCGTCGTCGATCACGAACCGGGAGCGCGGGTCCTCGAAGGCCCGGCGATTCGCCGGCAGGAACACCCTGGAGCCCGCGATCATCTCCGGCTCGATCTCGATGGTCGTCACCTCCTCGAGGCCCGGGCTGCCGAGCAGGTAGCTGGTCGTGATGCCCGATCCGTGGCCGATCACCGCGGCGCTGCGGGCGTCGGGCACGAAGGCCAGCGGCAGGAGCCCGGCGAGGATCTGGGTGGCCTCGTCGGGCGCGGTGATGGGCGTGGGCGTCGCGGGAGCGGCATCCTCGTCGAGCCAGCGGGAGCCGAGAGAGGCGTCGGGCTTCCCGTTCGTCGACAGGATGGTCCGGTGCGTTCCGTGGTCGATGTGGGCCGAGACCGTGGCGGTGCGGCCGTCCTCGTAGAACAGGATCGTCTGGCCCTCGGGGTCCGGGACCTGGCCGTACCGGAACACGCCGCTGGTCAGGAGCGCCCGGTCCAGCTCCACCGTACCGACCGTGACGACCACGACGGCGGTCAGGGCGGCGAGCCCCGCGGGGACCGCCCACCGTGCCCTGCGCACGGCGGCCGGCGAAGCCAGCGCGAGCAGGCCGACCCCCAGGGTCATGTCCAGCGAGGCGCCCAGCGTGAGCATGTTCTTCAGGCCGAGCCACGGGACGAGCACGAGCCCGGCCACGGCCACGCCGAGAACGGAGCCCATGGTGTTGACACCGTACACCCACCCAATCGCCCGCTCGCCGGTGCCGGCCCGGAGCAGCGCCGCCGTGATGAGGGGGAGCGTCATCCCCGCCAGGACCGTCGAGGGGAGCATGACGCCGAGCGCCAGGACGTAGCGTACCATGTTGAAGACCGCGTACCCGTCCGCGGTCCGCTCCACGGTGCCCATGAGCCACGCCATGGCGTCGAACGACCGGACGTAGACCGGCAGCGTGGCCAGCGCCGCCAATCCCATGCCCCACTGGATCCAGCCCAGCAGCCGGACCGGGTCGGGCGAGGTGTCCGCGGCCCGGCGGATCCACAGCGCCCCCACGGCCAGCCCCAGGATGAAGGCGGAGAGCATGAGCTCGAAGGCGTGGGTGGCGCTGCCCATGACCAGCGACAGCATGCGGATCCAGCCGATCTCGTAGATGAACGAGGCCACCGCCGTGCCGAAGCTCACGGTCAACAGCACGCGCCACAGCACGGTCCGGGACAGCGCCGCGCCGCCGGCCCACGCGGGCGCCCCCGCCCCCGCCGCCCGCGCCCGGGCCGGCGACCACTCCTCGGTCGTGCCCCGAGTCGTCCGCGCCACGGCGAAGGCCGCCGCCGCGGCCAGCACGTTGAACACGGCCGCGGTGACCAGCGTACCGGGCATGGCGAACCAGGCGATGAGGCCGAAGCCGGCCAGGAGCAGCCCGGCGGCGCCGCCGATGGTGTTCGCGAAGTAGAGGAGCGCCACGGTCCGGCCCGCCCGCTCCGGGACGCGCCGCAGCGTGCCCGCAGTCATGAGGGGGAAGGTCGTCCCGAGGAGGACGGACTGGGGCAGGATCAGCGCCGCCGCCATGCCCCACTTCACCGGACCGAGCAGGCCCGTGCCGGCCAGCGCCGGGAAGAGCGTGCCGTAGGCCAGCTCGGTGGCCGCCCAGAATACGGGGTGGTAGAGGAGCCCGGCGAGGGCCAGCACGGTCTCGATGCCCGCGTACCAGAGCAGCGGCCGCGCCAGGCGCCTGGACCGGTCGCCCACCGCCAGGGCGCCGGCGGCGAGACCGCCCAGGTAGACGGCGATGACCAGGACCTGGGCGTAGGCGCTGTGGCCCACCAGGAGCGCCAGGTACCGGCTCCAGACCAGCTCGTAGGTGAGCCCGGCGGCGCCGGAGACGACGAACGCGCCGTAGAGCGCCGGCAGCGCCCAGCCGGGCATCGTGGACGCCGTGGACCCGGCGCCCGCGGTCCGGGCGGCGCCGCCGTCCTCGTGGCCGGCGCTGGTGGCTGCCGCGTCGTCGGTCACGACATCACGGATCTCCGGTGGCGCTTCGCCGGTCAGCCGGCGGTGCCGGCGGGCTCCGCGGCGCCCCAGCGTCGTGCCACGTAGTCGTCCAGGATCTGGAGGAAGTCGCGCACGATGGTCTCGCCCTGGAGCGTCGTGTGCAGCTCGCCGTCCATGTAGACCGGCGCCCGGGGCGCCTCGGCGGTGCCGGGCAGCGAGATGCCGATGTCCGCGTGCTTGGACTCGCCGGGCCCGTTCACGACGCACCCCATCACCGCCACGCTCAGCTCCTCGGCGCCGGGGTACCGCTCCCGCCACACCGCCATCCGGGACCGGGTGTAGTCGGAGATCTCCTCGGCCATTTCCTGGAAGAAGGTACTGGTGGTGCGCCCGCACCCGGGACACGACGTCACCTGGGGCAGGAAGCTCCGGAGCCCCATGGACTGGAGGATCTGCTGGGCGACCCGGACCTCCTCCGCCCGGTCGCCGCCCGGCTTCGGCGTCAGGGAGACCCGGATCGTGTCCCCGATCCCTTCCTGCAGCAGGATGGACAGCCCCGCCGTCGTGGCCACGATCCCCTTCATCCCCATCCCCGCCTCGGTCAGACCGAGGTGGAGCGGGTAGTCACAGCGCCCGGCCAGCTTCCGGTACACCTCCACCAGGTCCTGCACCCCGCTGACCTTCGCGCTGATGATGATGCGGTCGTGCCCGAGCCCCGTCTCCTCCGCCAGCGCCGCCGAGCGGAGCGCGCTCTCGATCATCGCCTCCATCATCACCGTCCGGGCGTCGTCCGGCTCCGGCTTCCGGGCGTTCTCATCCATCAGCTCCGTCAGGAGGCGCTGGTCCAGCGAGCCCCAGTTCACCCCGATCCGCACCGGCTTGCCGTGGTCCACGGCCTGACGGATGATGGTCACGAAGTTCTCGTCACGACGCTTCGTGCCCACGTTGCCCGGGTTGATCCGGTACTTGGCCAGCGCCTCCGCCGCCGACGGGTGCTTCGGCAGCAGCAGGTGCCCGTTGTAGTGGAAGTCCCCCACGATCGGAACCGCGACGCCCCGGTCCGCAAGACGCTCCACGATCTCCGGCACCGCCGCAGCCGCCGCATCGTTGTTCACCGTGACCCGGACCAGCTCGCTGCCCGCCGCCGCCAGCAGCGCCGCCTGGTCCGCCGTCGCCGCCGCGTCCGCCGTGTCCGTGTTCGTCATGCTCTGCACGACGACGGGATGGGCACCGCCCACCGGGATGCCGCCCACGTCCACCGTCGGGGTCTGCCTTCGCTCGGTCATCGGTGTTCCGTTGCCGTCTCCGTCAGCCGTCAGCGGTCAGTGGTCGGCGGTCAGCGCCGAACGCTCGGCTCGCCATGTGCGCCGCCTGTCCGCTACCTTCGCCGCGTTCTACCCGGCGCGCAACCGTCCGTTTCGCCCGACGACCGCACACTTCGCAGCATCCCCCGCCGTATTCCCCCTCGCCGTATCGAAACCTCCCGCCT
>CAYQCY010000110.1:1628-11455 GCA_964416095.1 uncultured Gemmatimonadaceae bacterium | reverse complement strand
ATGCCTGAGATCTCCGTACCCGCGGACCAGGTCTTCCCGGTCCTCGAGAACAACATCCTGGTGGACGGCTTCCACGTGGTCATCGACCTCGAGAAGTCCCACGGCCCCATCATCGTCGATGCCCTGGAAGGCAAGGAGTACATCGACTGCTACGGCTACTTCGCCACCCTGCCGCTGGGCCACAACCATCCGGGCCTGAAGGACGAGGGCTTCCGTGAATCCCTCATGAGGGCGGCGCTGGCCAACCCGGCGAACAGCGACATGTATTCCCGGGAGTTCGCCGGCTTCGTCAAGACGTTCCGCGAGCTCGCCGGCCCGGAGGAGTTCCGCTACCTCTTCTTCATCGCCGGCGGCGCGCTGGCCGTGGAGAACGCCATGAAAGCGGCCTTCGACTGGAAGCGCCAGAAGAACCGGGCCCTGGGCATCGACGGCGGCGGCGACCGGGTCATGCACTTCCGGGACGCCTTCCACGGCCGGAGCGGCTACACCCTGTCGGTCACGAACACGGACCCCACGAAGACCCGGGACTTCCCGAAGTTCGACTGGCCCCGCATCAGCTCGCCCTACATCGAATTCCCCATGGACGACGCCGCCGTCACGGCCAGGGAGGAGCAGGCGTGCCAGGAGATCGAGGCGGCCTTCGAGGAGGACGCCCACGGCATCGCGGCCATCCTCATCGAGCCCATCCAGTGCGAGGGCGGCGACCACCATCTCCGGCCCGAGTTCTTCCAGAAGCTCCGCGACTACGCCGACGAGCACGACGCGCTCCTCATCTTCGACGAGGTCCAGACCGGGATGGGGGTCACCGGCTCCATGTGGGCCTTCCAGCAGCTCGGCGTCACGCCGGACATCGTGGCCTTCGGCAAGAAGTCCCAGGTCTGCGGCATCATGAGCACCCGCCGCATCGACGAGGTCGAGCAAAACGTCTTCCACGTCTCGTCCCGCATCAACTCCACCTGGGGTGGCAACCTGGTGGACATGGTCCGGGGCGCACGCTACCTCCAGATCATGCACGACGAGGGCCTGGTCGAGCAGGCCGCCGACGTCGGTTCGTACTTCAAGGAGGGGCTCGAACGCCTTCAGGACGACTTCGATGAGGTGACCAACGTCCGGGGGCGCGGCCTCATCCTCGCCCTGGACCTGCCCGATGGTGAGACCCGGGACGCCGTCCGCATGGGCTGCTGGGAACGCGGCCTCGCCGCCCTGCCGTGCGGACCACGGTCCCTCCGGTTCCGGCCACCGCTCATCTTCACCCGGGAGAACACGGACCGGGTCCTGACCATCCTGCGGGAGGTACTGAAGAACCTGCTCGCCTGACTCAGAGCGCCACCACCAGGTCCAGCCCCCAGAAGGTCTCGCTGGTGTGGAAGAACTGGCCCATGGGGGATGGACCGGTGTGGAACCGCAGTCGTAGCGCCGCTTCGTAGCGGTCCGTGTGCAGGGCCACGCCGCCCACAAACGAGACCTGGTCCTGCCAGTCCGCCCGCTCCGCACGCTGCCAGTCCACCCCCGCCTGGTACCCCAGCAGCCCACCGAGCCAGGGGTATGCCACCGCATCCGCACCCGCCTGCACCCGGAGACGGTCCCGGAAGCCGATGGCCTGGAGCGCCGGGTCCCGCTCAGCGTCCGAGTGCACCACCACCCAGCCTCCTCCGTACACCCGCACCGGACCCCACGCCCGGTACCCCACCAGCAGTTCCAGCGCCTCGAAGCTGAACGGGCTCCGCACCGCCCGCGCGTTCTGGATCAGCTCGTCCCCGAGATGCGCGCTCGAGTGCACCACACGGAACCGGCCCGACACGCCGCCCCGCCGGTACGCGATGGGCAGCGCCACCATCCAATCCGACGCCACCAGGTCCTTCCCCGGCGGCTCCACCCGAAAGCGGCCGAAGGCCGCCGTCTGCACCGACACCGAAAGTCCGCCATCCGGCCACCGGGCCAGCTCCAGCACCGGCACCGTCGCGCCCATGGACACCGTCCCGTGCAGTTCCTCCCGCGCCTCTGCCGCGTCCAGCAGGAAGAACGGCGGCCGCTCCACAGGGTCGCTCGTGTCCCGGAACAGGTTCGTGAACACCAGGCCCGTGCCCAGCCGCGGCTCCGTCATGTCCGCTACCGGCGACGGAAACCACGCGCCGTCCGGCAGCCACCTCGCTTCCTGCGCACCCACCGCCCCCGCCACCAGCAGGAGCACCAGAGCCAGGGAGATCTCGATCCGTCCCATGCCGTCTCGTACCAAAGGGGCCGCCGCAGTAACGGTTTTCGTTCTATCCGCCGAGCCCCGCCGACGCAAGCCCCCGTCCACCCGTCCACCCCGGATCACGCCCCTCCCCCTCCACCACCTCTTGCATCATTTCTGCTCACGCGCTAAACATTACCTGAAGGTGATATTAACGGGAGCCGGGATGCTCGCAGTGATGCGCCGTGCAGTGCGGCCGGGGTCGGTGGTGGCGGGTCCCTTGCTGGTCCTGGCGTTGCTGGGGCCCGGCGAGGACCCGGAGTGCCCCCATCACCGCCCCGGCGGCAGGGGCACGGCTGTCGTGTCGGGGTCGGGGTCCGGAGGTGGGCCGGCCCCGCGCCCCGGCACGATGGGCTCTTCCCGCTCCCATGGTGCGCACGGCGCCGGTGCCATCCACGGTACCGATGCCGAGGGCGGCGCGCACGGCGACGAGTGCACCTGTTCGGGGCCCTGCATGCCGCTGGGCCTGGTGGCGGCGGCGGCGGGCCCGGTGGCGCCGGTCGTGCTGCCTGTGGCGCCCGCGGCGGTGCGGACCGAGCTGGAGTGGCGTCCCCGGACGCATCGTCCCGCCTACTTCCTCCCCTTCCCCAATCCCCCGCCGAGCGTCGCATGAGGTGAGGGCGGTCCTGGACCGCGACGGAAGCGAGCGACGCAACTCTCTGGGGGAAAGAAGCATGCAAACGAGCAAGCGTGGTACGTGGCTGCTGGCCGCGGCGGTGTTGTGGCCGTCGTGGACGGTGGCACAGGCGGATGGGAACAACGTGGTGCAGGTGGTGGAGGCGGGGTCCGAGGCGCCGGTCGCGGGTGTGACGGCCCGGTGGGTCTCGGGCGAGTCGGTGACGGACGGCGCGGGCAGGCTCACGCTGCCGGCACTGCCGCGGGCGGTCGAGGTGTCCTTCGAGCGACTGGGCTACGCCGGCAGGACGGTCCGGGCGGGTGATCTCGGCGGGCGCGTCGTCTTGGTGCCGGAGGCCGTGCTGCTGGATGCCATCCCGGTCTCCGCCCGTCGGGAGCGTCTGGCGGCGGGCACGGCGCTGACGGTGACCGGCGTGGACGCGGAGGGGTTGGCGGCGGGCGACCACGCGTCGGTGGCGGAGGCGCTCGCCGCCGTGCAGGGCGTTTCCGTGTCCAGCGTGGGCCGCTGGGGCGCGCGGCCGGTGCTCCGGGGGCTCTCCGGTGAGCGGGTCGCGGTGCTCATCGACGGGAACCGGGTGAACCGGGCGTGCGCCTTCGGCATGGACCAGGGGCTGGCCACGGTGGATCCGGCGACGGTGGAGCGGGTCGAGGTCCTCAGCGGTCCCGGCTCGACGTTGTACGGCTCCGGGAACGTGGGCGGTGTGATCAACGTGGTCACCCGTCATCCGGTACCGAAGGCGGGCGCGCTGACCGGCGAGGTGCGGGCCGGTGCGTCGTCGGCGGGCCGGGGCGGCACCCTGGGTGGCACGCTGGCGTACGGCGCCGGGCCCTTGGACGCCTCGGTCTCGGTGGACGGGACCGACCACGGCGACTACCGGGCGCCGACGGGCGACGTGGAGGGCTCGGGGTTCCGCCACGGCACCGCGGCCCTGCGTCTCGCCTTCCGGCCGGCCGCCGGCAGTCGGTTGGCCCTGAACGCCCAGGCTTACGAGGGCCGGGACATCGGCTGGCCCGCCGTACAGGGGGCGGAGATCCCGTCGGAGAGCCGGCGCAGCGCGGCCCTGGACTGGGGCCGACAGCTCGGCGGCGTGGTCGACGCCGTGAGCGCCCGGGCGTACATCCAGCGGCTCGACCACCACATGACCATGGAAATGGTCATGACCGAGCCGATGCCCATGACGATGCTGACCCAGCAGCGGTCCCACTCCACCACCTCGGGCGGTCGCGTGCAGGCGCGGCTCCGCCCGCTGCCGGCGTCGCACCTGGACGTGGGGCTGGAGGCCACCGAGTGGGCGGCGGAGTCGTCGCGCTGGACCGAGCGGAACGGTGAGGCGGTGGTGGCCACGTACCACACCTGGCCGGCGGTGAGCATCCTGGACGTGGGCCTGTTCGGCCAGGGCGAGGTGGAGCTGGGGCCGCTGACGGCCAGCGCCGGAGCCCGGCTCGACCGGGTGGACCGGAGCGCCGACGGCTGGAGCGGGAGCGTGGAGTGGGTGCAGTCCGGGAACGTGGGCGTGGGGGCGGACCTACCGGCGGGCTTCGGTGCGCGGGCCAGCCTGGGCTTCGGCTACCGCATCCCGGACGCGACGGAGCTGTTCGGGTTGGCGCAGAAGGCCGACGGCTTCATCTACCGGGGCAACCCCGACCTCCTCACCGAACGGAACCGGAACGTGGAGGCGTCGCTCACGGCGGACCGGGGTCCGCTCTCCGCGTCGGTCACCGTGTTCCACAACAGCCTGACGGATCTCATCACGCCGGTCCTGGTGGACGGCGAGGTGGTGAACGGTCGTGAGGTGCGCACGTATGCCAACCTGGCCGAGGCGACGCTGGTCGGCGCCAGCGCCACGACCCGCCTCGGGCTGGGCCGCGGCCTGGACGTGCGGGGCGGCATTCAACACACCCGCGGCGAGAACGCCGCCACGGGCGAGCCTCTACCCATGATCCCACCCCTGGAGGGCGACCTGGCGCTTCGCGCCGGGTTTGGCGACGCCTGGATCGAGGTGGAAGGCCGGGCCGCAGGGCGCCAGGACCGGTTCGCCGGGGCCGCCGGCGAGGTGGCGACGGCCGGCTACGGCGTCCTCGACGTGCGCGGCTCGTTCGTCCTGGTGGATACCCGTATCACGCTCGGCATCGACAACGTGCTGGACCACGCGTACCGCGCCCACGTCGACCCGCGCAGCCTGCTCAGGCCGGGTCGCAGCCTGTACGTGCGGTTGAGCCGGGCCTTCGGGCCGTAGGCGCGGCCTGGAGGGGTCGCCCGACGGGACGGGGCCCGGCGAATGGTCGCCGGGCCCCGTCCCGTTCAGTGTCGCGCCGGCGCGCGCCTCATTCCTCCTGCACCGCCATCTCCAGCTCGACACGCCCGCCGGGAATGAGCTCCCGGGACCTGCCGTCCAGGAATACGTGGACCGGCGCGGCGGAGCTGGGCCGGGCCGCGATGGTGACGCGGGGCGGACAGATCTCGATGTCCAGCCAGTTGTCCCGGTACTGGACGTTGAAGCAGAGCTGGCCGAGGTCGCTGGGCAGGTACGGGTTCAGGCGCAGGACGTCGCCCCGCGCTTCCAGGCCGCTGTAGCAGCGCTGGAGCAGGTCCACGGTCCCGGCCATGGCGCCCAGGTGGATGCCTTCCGGCGTCGTACCGCCCTGGATGTCGGAGACGTCGCTCTCCAACGCCCGCCGGAAGAAGTCCCAGGATCGCTCCCGGTGGGCCCGGGCCAGCACCCAGGCGTGGACGACGCCGCTGAGGGTGGAGCCGTGGGAGGTGCGGGCCAGGTAGTAGTCGATGTTCCGCGGGATCAACGTCGGGTGGAAATCGTACTGGAGGCGGTCGAAGATCTCCTCGATCTCCTCGGCGGAGAGCAGGTAGAAGAGCATGAGCACGTCGGCCTGCTTCGAGACCTTGTACCGGTTCGGCGTGTCGTCCTCGGCCTCCAGGATCCGGTCCAGGCGCTGGATGTCGTCGTACGTCTCCCGGTAGCCCTCCCAGTCGAACTCCTCCAGCTCCTCGTAGCCCTCGAACTGGCTGATGATGCCGTCGCCGTGGAACGGCACCTTCATCTTCCGCGTGATGTCCTCCCACTTCTCCAGCTCCAGCCGGCCGAGCTCCAGGCGCTCGTGCAGCTCGTCCCGGCGCCGGCCCGGGAGCAGCTCCACCGTCTCCAGCGCCCGCATGAGGACCCACACCACCATGATGTTCGTGTACGCGTTGTTGTTCAGCCCCGGCTCGTCGGCGTCGGGGTAGGCCGTGTGGTACTCGTCCGGACCCACGACCCCGCGGATCTCGTAGCGGCCGGAGGCCCGGTCGAACTCCACCCGGCTGGCCCAGAAGCGCGCCAGCTCCACGACCATCTCGCCGCCGTACTCCGCCATGAACTCCAGGTCCTGGGTCATCTGGTAGTACTTCCAGATGCTGTACGGGATGGCCACGTTGATGTGGCGCTGGAGGTGGGTGACGTCCGGGTTCCAGCGACCCGAGCGCGGGTTCAGGTGCAGCCGTTGGGACTCCTCCCGCCCGTTGCTCCCGCTCTGCCACGGGAACATGGCGCCCTCGTACCCCTCGGCCCGGGCGGCGTGGCGCGCCTCGCCCAGGCGCCGGTACCGGTACTGGAGCAGCGTCCGCGTCAGCTCGGGGAACCGGAGGTTGAGCAGCGGGAAGACGAACAGCTCGTCCCAGAAGATGTGGCCCCGGTACGCCTCGCCGGTCCAGCCCCGGGCCGGCACGCCCACGTCCAGCTCCCGGGTGTGGTCCGAGACGGTCTGCATGACGTGGAACAGGTACAGGTTCACGGTCCGGTCGGTGTGGCGGTTCTCCCGGCCGCCGACCTGGATCTCCGCCCGCCGCCAGAGCTGGCTCCACGCCAGGATGTGGGCCCGGAGCAGGTCCGAGAACCCTTCGGCCCGGTGGATCGCCGTCTCGGCTTCCAGCGCCGCCTCACTGATGGCCCGGTCCCTGGAGGTGTAGAAGGCGATGACCTTCTCCAGGGTCACCACGTCGCCGGCCTCCAGCTCGACGCTCATCTCCTGCTCGATGCGGTCGTCCTCCGCATGGGTCTCCCGGGCCACACGGAGCTCCTCCCGCCCCCGCCGGATGCGGTTCCGCGCGGCCAGCGCGATCCGGACCTTCGACTGGAGGGTCCGCGCCTCGAGGAGGATCTTCTCATCGTCGATGCGCCGGGTGCCGAGGGGCTCCAGGTGGCGGGACTCCAGCTCGCTGTAGCGGGCGACGCCGTCGTTCTCGACCGTGCCATCCAGCCCGGACCGGATCGTCAGCGTGCCGGACCAGTCTTCGGCCTTCCAGGTGCACTCGAGGGCGCCGATGTGGGCGTCGGCCATGCTGACGAACCGCCGCTGCGTCAGGTTCGTGGTCCGGCCATCACGCCGGAACCGGACCCGGCGCGTCAGGATCCCCTCGCGCAAGTCCAGCCGCTGCTCGTAGTCCAGGATCTCGACGTCGTCCAGCGAGAACCAGTCGCCGTCGTCGAACCGGAACGTCACGGGGAGCCAGTTCGGCAGGTTCACCAGGTCCTCGTTCTCCACCGTCTCACCGTGGATCGTGGTGCTCTGCCGGTCGTAGAGCCCCGCCCGGTAGGTGCCGGGATAGTGGATGTCGTCCGCCACGGACTCGGGCGCAGCGCCCCGGGTCGCGAAGTACCCGTTGCCCAAGGTGCACAGGGCCTCGCGCAGACCTTCCTCGTCCGGCTCGAAGCCGTCGTACGTCAGCAGCCATTCCTGCATACGTCTATTCTCCACTCCCTTCGGGACTCGTCAGCTTCAACTCCCCCAGGTCCCCCACGACGATGTCGGCGCCGGCCTTCCGCAGCGCGTCGGGGTGCCCGGTACGGTCTACACCGACGACGAGCCGAAAGCTCCCCGCCCGCCCCGCCTGCACCCCGGCCACGGCGTCTTCCAGCACCGCCGCGGACGCCGGGCCCACATCCAGTCGCCGGGCCGCCTCCAGGAAGATCCCCGGCGCCGGCTTCCCGGGCAGGCCCAGCCGCGCGGCGACCACGCCGTCCACCCGCGCCCCGAACAGGTCCTGGATGCCCGCCGCCTCGAGGACCGCTCGGCAATTCTTGCTCGACGAGACCACGGCGGTCTTGAGTCCCAGACGCCGGCACGCCTCCACGAAGGCGACGGAGCTCTCGAACGGCTCCACCCCGTCCCGCTCCAGCACCGCGCGGAAGCGCTCGTTCTTGCCGTTGCCCAGTCCGTAGACGGTGTGCCGGCCCGGCTCGTCGTCCGGGTCGCCCCGGGGCAGCTCGATGTCGCGGGACGCGAGGAAGCTCTCCACCCCGTCGTAGCGGGGCTTCCCGTCCACGTAGCGCCGGTAGTCCGCCGCATCGAAGGGGCGGTAGCCCTCCCCTTCCACCTCCTCCAGGAACGCGTCGAAGGTCTCCTTCCACGCCTTCATGTGCACCGTGGCCGTGTCCGTCAGGACGCCGTCCAGGTCGAAGATCACGGCGTCCAGCACGGCCGTGTCCAGGATCGCCTCCCGTCGCGTCTCCGACACGCTCAACGTACCCGCTCCTCTCCATGGTTCCAGACCATACCGTCCGGCCTGACGACGTTGCAAGCCTCACGCCGCCGGCCCCCCGTGCCCGCCACGGCGCGGTCCCGCCACGACGCCCGACCGGGCATGGAACGAATCTCGACCACCCAGCGCTCCGGCGAGATCGGCACCTTCGCGCCCGTCAAGGGCCAGGAGGCGGCACAGATCGGGGCCGTGGCCGCCCTGGAAGGCGACGACTGGGTCGTGCCCGCCTTCCGTGAGATCGCGGCCACCGTCCGGCGAGGCCTGCCCCTCTCCGGGATGATCCTCTACAACGCCGGCTACAACGAGGGCGCCCGGCCGCCCGGCGCATGTTCGTCTCCTGGCACGAGATCCCCCACGTCACGCACGAGGACGTGGCGGACGTCACCGACCTCGAGTCGCTTCGCAAGGAGTACACGACGGAGGTGGAGCAGGCCGGCGGCGCCCTCACCCTCACCACCTTCGTCATGAAGGCCGCGGTGGCGGCGCTCAAGGAGCACCCCCGCTTCAACGCCAGCCTCGACGTGGAACGCCACGAGATCATCCTGAAGAAATACTACCACCTCGGCGTGGCGGTGCACACGGACCGGGGCCTCATGGTCCCCGTCGTCCGGGACGTGGACCGGAAGAGCATCCTGGGCACCGGCCGGGCCCGCTGGCAACCCACCGTCCTGGACGGCGACGACGGCCGCGCCATCGAGCCGCGGCTCCAGTTGCCCCTGGCGCTGGGCTTCGACCACCGCGTCGTCGACGGCGCCGACGCCGCCCGCTTCACCAACAGCATCATCGAGGTGCTGGTGGACCCGCGGCAGCTCCTGCTGGAGGTCCGAGTCGCACGGACACGCGACGATCGGGCTCCGGCAGCCGTCGCCGACCCGGCCGCCGGACGCCGGACGCCGGTCCACGCCGATCGCGCCAGGAAGCCGTCGTGAGATTTCCCCGCCGTCAGGCAATGGATGGGTAGAGATCCACGACAAACGAGACGGACGAGGCACCGATGCCCGAGATCAGGCTCGAGATCGATGGGGATCCCGTCGTCTTCCGGGTCCAGCACGCGGCGCTCGTCGCCGCCGGCCCCGGCGGCGGCCACCTCCTGGAGGCGCCCCCGCGCCGTGACAGGCTCGACCAGTACACCGCCGAAGAGCTCGCCATCCTCTGGCGCCTGAGGTGGAGGCGGAACACGGCGTAGGCGCAGGCCAACCTCACGCGACGACGCCGACCCCCCGGCGTTGGCCGCGGAAAACGCACCACGCGCCGTCGTGCCACTCGGGCCGTGTCCAGTTTGCCGCGCATAGCGCGGTGAACGCACCACGCGCCGCCGCACGATCATCGCCCGCGTCGCCTTTGCCGCGCATAGCGCGGTGAACGCCCCACGCGCCGCCGCACGATCATCGCCCGCGTCGCCTTTGCCGCGCATAGCGCGGT
>CAYQCY010000110.1:0-1528 GCA_964416095.1 uncultured Gemmatimonadaceae bacterium | reverse complement strand
CCACGCGCCGCCGCACGATCATCGCCCGCGTCGCCTTTGCCGCGCATAGCGCGGTAAACCGTCCACCAGGGCGGACGGGCGCCGCCCGTGTCCTTTTTTTCGCGCTGGTGCGGCGCGCCTCACCCATCCCACCCGTCGACTCGCGCGCAAGTTGACCTCCCACCGCCGGGCGGCCAGAATCGTTGTCCACTCGCTCGGGACCGACTCCAGCCGACCGAAGAGAGAGGCGTCCGATGTTCATTGAGATCCTCACCCACGCCGTCGCCGCCGTTGCGGGAGTCCTGCTGGCGCGCGTGTTCGCGAACCGGTCGGACCGCCGACGCAAGGCGCTGGACCTGTACGAGCGCTACAACTCCACCGAGACCATCGGGGCGCGCAACGAGGCGTGGCGGTTCCTCAACACCCAGTACGAGGGACAACCCATCTGGGAGCTTTACTCCGACAGGGAGACGGTCCCCGGAGACCCGTACAACGCCCTCGTGCAGGTCTCCTACTTCTGGTACTCGCTGTTCGTCCTCGGCAGGGAGCGCGTCCTGGACAGGCGGGTCGCCCGGGAGCTCTTCAAGGAGCAGTTCGTGGCGTGGCGCGAAGCGTTGCGCCCCCTGTACCGGGCCACCGTGGAAGCGCTGGGGAAGCATGGCAGGTCGGAACCCTGGCAGGAGTTCCGGTACATGGACGAGGCCGCCATGTCCTGGCTGGTGGATTGAGGGGGGCGGAAAGGCGAGGTCAGGTGGGTAGCACCCGCCGCCACCTCTCGACTGGGAGCCACAGACGCCCCGGTACCTACCGGGCGTCCACGCTTCTCATGTCGAGCCGCACCGTGTCCGTGTCCGGACGCTCCCCCACAGCAGCGAAGCGGACGGTCTGTCGGACGCTGTCCACCGCGAAGAGTGGCAGAGGAACGCCGACGACGACGGGTCCGGAGTCGTCTCGCGCTTCGGCGAAGACCGTCACGGTCGTCGTATCATCACCGCCCGGCAGAGGCAACCACAGGGTCACATGGAGCTGGACCTCCTCCGGGAGCGAGTTCCGCCCGGCCTTGAAGGTTCCCACCCACTGCCCTTCCGCGCCGACCTTCCACCGATACGGAGAAGGCGCAGCCGCGGGGAAGCTGCCCGGTAGGACCACCAGCCGCGCGCAGCCGTAGTTGCCGAACTCGTAGGTCTGCGGGCACGTGTCGTCGCGGACCTCCGGACCGGTCAGCACGCCGCATGCTCCGAGGCTCAGGAGCAGGACCATTTCAACAACGTGACGGGCCATAGGAGATTCGCCGTTGCTCGGATCCGGGAGGGTCGCGCCTGTTCACCACACACGCTGTACCCGCCCTCCCAAAGGAACAACGAACCAAGCGCGCGGTTCCTGTCACGTGGACGTTCCGACACGGATCAAGGGCAGGGAGACCACGAGGTGGGCCGAAACGGGGACGCGCCGGGGCCGAATCGGCCCGGGGAATGGCTTGCCATGGCGCACGTCCTCGGACACTGAATGAGGCGAGGATCCATCGAGAGCGACGAGTGGGCGCTGACGG
>CAYQCY010000109.1:0-11880 GCA_964416095.1 uncultured Gemmatimonadaceae bacterium | reverse complement strand
GGCTCGCCGTGGACGAGCACCGCCTGGCCGCCGATGAGCATGAACGGCAGCTCCCGATCTTCCAGGGCGACGGCGGTCCTGGCGATCAGGTCGGCGAAGTCGGGGCTACCGTGGGAGGCCATTCAGGACGCGGGCCATCTCGATGTCCGCCTGCACGTCCTCGCGCCAGTCCCCGGGGAATTCGGGTTGGATCCGCCGGGCATGCCTCCAGAGGGCGGTGAAGACGGCCAGGGCTTCCTCGTAGGAACGGCCGGCCAGGACGGTCGAGGCGTATCGCTGCTCGATCTCTCGCAGACGTTGGCTCTCGTTGATCACGAGACCTCCCGTGGGTCGATGCCGTAATCTCGCGCATGGCCGCCGACGGATCAACGCGGAAGCGCGGGACCCTCCCGCGGCGACGCGGAACGCTCGCGGCCGGCCGTCACACGACGCGGCCTTCAAACCTGTTGTGGGACGGGGACGTGAAGCCCGACGATTCGCGACGACGGCTTCCGCGCAGCCGCGTCCTTCCGCGATTCCGCGTTGTCCCCACCCGGCCGCCGGAATCCGCGTCGGACCGGGCCGGACGCCCCGTATCAGGCCTCGCCGGACTCTCCTGCACTCCCACTCTCCCGCTCGCCCGCTCGCCCCCTGGCGGCGTCGTACTCCGCCTTGAGGCGCTCCATGAGCTCGTCGCGCTTGCGGAACAGGCGCTTCCCCTCCCTGGGCTCGTGTTTGGCCAGGGCGTACGCCGTGAGGATGGGCAGCGCGATGGTCGAGTCTGCGTAGCAGACGACGGCGTCCGGCAGCCGGTCCGGGTCCACCTTGCCCCAGCTCACGGCCTCGGCAGGTGTAGCGCCGGAGAGGCCGCCGGTGTCGGGCCGCGCGTCGGTGACCTGGAGGAAGTAGTCGTGCCCCTTCTCGTCGATGCCCAGGACCTCCTGGATCTGGGGCTCGGTCTGGAGCATGAAGTTCTTGGGGCTGCCGCCGCCCATGATGACGACGGCGGACCTGCCGCCGCCGCGCTTGGCGTCCAGCACGATGGCGGCGGTCTCGTTCACGTCCCGGTTGGGGTCGATGGTCAGCCTGCCGCCGTCGAGGGCCTCGGCGGCGATGTTCATGCCGATGGAGGAGTCGCCGGGCGAGGAGGTGTAGACGGGGACGTCGTGCTCCCAGCAGGCGGCCAGGAAGGACTTGCGGCCCTGGCCGAGGGCCTTCTCGCGCTCCGCGACGTACTTCCCGGCGAGCCAGTGGAACTCGGCGGAGGACATGGCGCGCTGGAATTCGTCCTCCCCGATGATGCGGCGGAAGAAGGCGTCGGTGTCCAGGAGCACGGAGTAGTCGAAGAAGATGTCGTAGATGCGCACGACCTCGTCCTGGCGCAGCTCCACGTCGGAGACGAAGGGGCTGCCGGTGTGCATGGCCATGCCGAGGCCGAAGTGGGCGTCGTGGTAGAGGTTCGCGCCGGTGGAGACGACCCAGTCCACGAACCCGGCCTGCACGAGGGGGATGAGTGCGCTGATGCCCAGCCCGGCGGGTGTGAGGGCGCCGGTGAGGGAGAGGCCGATGGTGACGTCGTCCTGGAGCATCTTCTCGGTGAAGAGGCGGCAGGCTTCCCTGAGCCGTGCGGCGTTGTAGGCGAAGAAGGCGCCGTCCACCAGGTCCACGACGCTGGTGTCGCCGTGGATGGGGCGGGGCTCGATGCGGGGTCCGGTCAGGTGCTCGGGCATGGGTCAGCCCACGAGCTCGATGTCCTGGATGGAGTCCACCACCTCGGCGAGGGCGTGGCCGTTCCTGGCGCACTTGACGATGGCGGCCACGGCGGCCTCCGGCGAGTCGGTGATGGCCAGCAGCTTCAGGTCGTCGGGCGAGATCTTGCCGCCGACCTGCATGGTGTCCCGGAGCCAGTCGAGGAGTCCGCCCCAGTAGTCGCGGCCCATGAGCACGACGGGGAAGTTCTTCACCTTGCCGGTCTGGATCAGCGTCAGGGACTCGAAGAGCTCGTCCATGGTGCCGAAGCCGCCGGGGAAGATGAGGAAGCCCTCGGCGTACTTCACGAACATGGTCTTGCGCACGAAGAAGTAGCGGAAGTTGATGCCCAGGTTGGCGTAGGCGTTGCCGCCCTGCTCGAAGGGCAGCTCGATGCTGAGCCCCACCGAGCTCCCGCCGGCCTCGGCGGCGCCCCGGTTCGCGGCCTCCATGATGCCCGGGCCACCGCCGGTGATGACGGTGAAGCCCGCCTCGGACAGGAGGGAGGCGGTCCTGCGCGCCGTCCGGTACGTGGGGTCGTCCTCGGCGGCGCGGGCGCTGCCGAACACGGTGACGGCCAGGCCGACCTCGGCCAGGGCGTCGAAGCCTTCCACGAACTCGCCCATGATGCGGAACACGCGCCACGGGTCGGTGTGGATGAAGTCCACCTGCGGCCGTTCGAGCAGCCGCTCGTCTTCCGTCCGGCGCCCGGATTCCTTCGCGGGGTCGGCTTTCTTTTCGGGGTCTGGATCGTTCATCGCGTCCGTCCTGATCGGTTCATCCACCACTCCGCCGTCCTCCGCAGCGCGACCTCGTGCGGGACCAGGTTGGCCCAACCGAGCTCGAGGCGCGCCCGGGACGAGTCGTACGGGTTGTCGTGCGTCAGCATGTGGACCGCCCGTCGCGCCCGGGTCCGGCCGATGCCGGGAGCCAGGCCGGTGGCCAGGTCCACGGCCCGGGCGGCCAGCGCCCCGGGCGCCGCCGGCACCGTCACGAACCGGGGGGTGCGGCCCAGGCCGCGGGCGAAGCCGTCCAGCAGCGCCCGCAGCGTCAGCGGCTCGTCCATGGCCAGGTTGTACGCCCGGCCCACGGTGGACGGCCGGTCCAGCGCCGCCACGATCCCCCGGGCCACGTTGCCGGCGTAGACCACCGGCACGGTGGTGTTGCCGCCGGCCGGCAGCGGGACCACGGGCAGCGAGGCGTACCGGGCCACGATGGGCGTCGCCGCCCGGTCCCGCTCGCCGTACACGACGGACGGGCGCACCGTGGTGAGCCGGATCCGGCCCTCCCGGTGGAGCGCCCAGGCGCGTCGTTCCGACGCCTGCTTCGTGTAGGCGTACACGACCCGCCGCGGCACCTCCGCCTCCCAGTCCCGCTCCCGGTAGGTCGCGGCCGGCTCCCTACGATAGTACACCGCCACGCTGGACACATGCACCACCCGCGGCACGTTCGCCGCGGCCGCGGCCTCCACGACCCGTGCGGTCCCCTCGATGTTCACCCGCTCGAAGGTCCGGCGCCGCGCGCGCCGGAAGACGACGGCGGCGGCGTGCACCACCGCGTCGGCGCCGCGCATGTGCTCGGCGATCGCGTGTGGCTCGTCCTGGATGTCCCCCTCCACGAGTGTCGCGCCCCGGGCCTCCAGGAACGACGTCTCGCTGGTGGGCCGGACCAGCGCCACGACATCGTCGCCCCGATGGCGGAGCCGCTCCACGACGTGGGAGCCGATGAGCCCGGTCCCGCCGGTCACGTAGACGCGCAAAGGCCTTCCCCGTTCTTCGCGTCGGCCCCTGGTTCGGAGCCGGAGCACCGCGCAGCGAACGAACAAGTTGTCGTACGAACGTCCGGGCCACAACGTGGCGGTGAGCGGCGTCGTCCGGAACCGGGCGCCGGTCCAGCCGCAGCCGGGCGTCAACTGGTTCACCTACGACGACACGAAGGACGAGCTCATCCACGGCACGATCCTGGCCCTGGACGACTTCACCGTAGATGCGTACGCCGACGGCGCGACCCGCGCCGAGCGCTGCGAGTCCACGCTCCGGGGTCGCGGCCGTCTCTACCTGACCGGCGGGATCATCCAGCGCCAGCGGGGACCGGTGAACGCCATCGCCAGTCCCGGCGGGACGCTGCGCCGGGATCCCGGTGAGGGCCAGGGGGGGAGCGCCCCCTGCGCTTGCCCCTGCCCTTGCCCCGTTTCTAGATTCGCGCCATGCAATGCCCCGAATGCGGTCACGAGTCCGACGGCGTCTTCTGCCCCCGGTGCGGCAGCCGCCTCGCCGGCCGTCGCTGTCCCGAGTGCGGCGCCGGCCTCGACCCCGACGCCAGGTTCTGCACGAAGTGCGGCGAGCCCGTGGCGGCGTCGCGCGGCGGCTTCCGCTCACCGGCCCCGTGGATCGCACTCACCGTGGTCGCCGGCATCGTCATCGTCGCCGTGGTGCTTCAGCTCGACCGCGGCGCGCGCCGCACCGCCCCCGCCCTCCCCGCCACCGGCGCACCGGCGGGGATGCAGGGCGCCCAGCCCACTGCCGAGGACCCCATGGCCGGCGGGCCGCTGGCCGCCGGGGACCGGCTCTTCGACCGCATCATGATGGAGATGGAGCGCGGCGACACCAGCCAGGCCCGCTTCTTCGTGCCCATGGCGCTCGAGTCCTACGAGCTGGCGGCGCCGCTGGACGACGACCGCCGGTACCACGTGGGCCTGATCCACCTGGTGAACGGCGACCCCGAGGCCGCCCGCGCCGCCGTGGAGCCCGTCCTGACCGACAACCCCAACCACCTGCTGGCCCTCAAGGTCACCGCCGAGGCCGAGGCCCTCATGGGCGACGACGACGACGCGCGCCGGCTCTACCGGCGCCTCCTGGACCACTACGAGGAGGAGAGCGTCCGGCCTCTGGTGGAGTACGAGGCGCACGGGCGGGTCCTGCCCATCTACAGGGACGAGGCGGAGGCGTACCTGGCAGGGCGACCGTTGCCGTGACCGGGCGACCGGCGTCCGTACCCTCCCGGTCCCCCGGTCCCCCACTCCCCCAGTCCCTGTCGCCCTCCCGGGCCTCTCCCGCTCCTACATCCCTCCCAGCTTCAGCGCGTTGAAGAAGAGCGGGAACGTCGCCACCGGCTGGGCCCGGTACTGGGGCCGGAAGCCGAAGAGGATGACACGGCCCTCCCCGAAGGGCACGTCGGCGATGGCGCCCTGGCCGGCCACCAGCTCCTGGCCCAGGGCCCAGCCGCTCAGGAGCGGCTCCGAGCCGTAGCGGGCCACGATCCGCACCGCCGGGTCCGTGGCCTCGAAGGCCATGCTGTCCCGCTCGTACCACGCGATGGAGCGCTCGGGCGTGCCGACACCCACGGGGTGGCTCCGGTCCACCACGATCCGCAGGATGGACCCCGGGATGTAGAACTCCTGGCGCTCGAGCCCGCCCACCACGTTCCGCACGGGGAGGCCGAAGGCCCGGATCGGGAGCTCGGAGGCCTCCTCCAGGGCGACGAGGGTGCCGCCCTGCTCCACGAACGCCCGCAGCGCGGCCACCCCCTCCTGCCCCAGCCCGCCCACGTAGCGGGGGTCGATGGTGCCGGGGTCCCGGCCCTCGACCATGCCGTCGTAGGAATGCTGCGGCAGCAGCACCACGTCGTAGCGGGCGTCGAGGCCGCCGGCCTGGATGTCGGCGTCGTGGACCACGGTGTAGCCGACGTCGTACTGGTCCAGCACCCAGCGCGTCCAGCCCTCGTCCATGGACGGCGCCCAGCTCTGGTAGATGGCGATGCGGGGCGCTTCGCCTTCCACGGTGCCCCGGCTCAGGCCGGGCGCCACCCGGTCCACCTCGGGCGCCTCCACCGGCGCGGCCAGGACGGCCTCCGGCGGCGCGTCGTCCACCGCCACGGCGTCCACGCCCAGCAGGAGGGGCAGGGTGTGGGCCGTCACGTCGTACGGCGGCCGGGGCGGGCCGCCGGCGTAGAGGCGCAGGTCCGGGTAGTCCTGCCGCTCCAGCATGGTCTGGGCGAAGGCGGCATACGGCTGCCGCATCACGACGACGTAGGTGCCCGCCGGGTGCTCCCGCCCGCCGGCGGTGAAGGCTCGCCGTGCCGGGCGCACCTCCACGTCCGCCGTGGCCAGCACCCGGAGCAGCTCCTCCAGGCCGATGGCGTTGTCCTGCGCGGCGGGGATGACCCAGGCCGCCGGCCAGCGCTCCCAGCCCTCCACGGCCCGCTCGCCGATGCGCTGGAAGGAGCGGAGCCAGCTCTCACGGTTCTGTGCCGCGTGCTCCAGCAGCGCGAAGGCGCCCGACTCCATGTAGCCGACGATGTCCGACAGGCGCCAGACCCCGCCGGGCCACGGCTCCATGAAGTTCCAGCTCGGCTTCCGGGCGTGGAAGTTCCTGCCCTGGCGCAGCTCCGCGAAGGGGACCTCGACGGGCGTCGCCAGACGCGCCGACGCCGTCTCCGTCAGGATGCGCACCCCGGCGTGGTAGTGCTGGTACGCCCGGGCGGGCGTCCAGGCGTCGTACGTGGCGTTCACCACCACCCCCGTCTTCCCCTCCAGCCCCATCGCCCACGCCATGTGCGTGCCCACGTCGTTCGCCGCCTCGATGAGCAGCGGATCCACGTTGGGCTCCACCGGATCGATCCACGGCGGGATGAAGAACCGCGCCCCCGTCGATCCCATCTGGTGGATGTCGTGCACGATCTGCGGCCGCCACACGTTGTGCGCGCCCTCCACCGCCAGGTTCGTCTCCTTCTGGGTGAAGAAGTACCAGTCCCGGTTGTTGTCGTGGCCCGTGTAGTGGTGGTACAGGAAGGGCGGATACGCCCCCTCCCAGTCCGTGCCCAGCGTGCTCTCGTACCAGTTCACCACCAGGTCCGCGCCGTCCGGGTTCAGCGACGGGACCAGCAGCAGCACGACCTCCTCCAGGACGCGCTCCTCCATGGGCGTCGGCGCCGTGGCCAGCCGGTGCGCGATGGTCATGGGCACCTGGATCGCGCCTACCTCCGTGGAGTGGATCGACGACGTGATGAGCACGATGGCCCGGCCCTCCCTCACCAGGCTCGCCACCTCCGCCTCCGATGCGATCCGGCGCGGGTCCGCCAGCCGCTGGTTCACCTCGCGCAGACGGTCCAGCCGCGCCAGGTTCGCTTCGCTGGAGATCGTCAACATAATGAACGGGCGGCCCAGCGTCGTCTCGCCCAGCGTGTCCACCAGCACCCGGTCGCTCGCCCGGGCCAGCGCCTCCATGTACCCCGTCACCTCCGTCCAGTCCGCCAGGCGCCGGTCCGCGCCCACCTCGAACCCCAGGTACGACGCCGGGCTCGGCAGCTCCTGCGCCACCACGGCGTCCTGCGATGGCGCCTCTCCGGCCTGGGCTCCGGCGCTTGCGCACGCCGCCAGCATGAACCCGACCACCGGAACGAGAGCCTTCACGTATGACATCACGGTCGCATCTCCAGGTCGTTGACTTCGATTACGTTACGCGTCTCAGTCCGCTCCACCGGCCAGCGTCGCGCCGTGGAGCGCGTTGAAGAAGAGCTTGAAGGTGGCCCGGGGCTGGGCCCGGAACTGGGGCCGGAAGCCGAAGAGCACCACGTCGCCGGCGCCCAGGGGCACCTGGACCACGGCGGCCCGCCCCGCCAGGTAGCGGTCCTCGCCGAGGGCCCAGCCGCTCATGAGCACGTCCTCGTCGGCGTAGCGGGCCACCACTCGCGCCGACGGCCCTTCCGCGCCCGGCCTGGGCCGGAGCGTGGCGAAGGCGCTGCTCCGGACGAAGAAGGCGGCGGCCTCCCGGGGCATGCCGTAGCCGATGGGGTGCGACGTGTCCACCGTGGTGCGGACGAGGGTGCCCGGGACGAAGAACTCGCTGGACGGGATGCCCTCGGTGGTGGTGCGGACGGGCAGCCCGAACTGCTGGATGGCGAAGTCGCTGGCGCCGTCCAGCGCCACGACGGTGCCGCCGCCTTCCACGTAGCGCTTGAGGGCCGCGGCGCCCTCGAGGCCGAGGCCGCCGGTGTACTCCTCGGGCATGGTCCCGGGCCGATGGCCGTGGAGGATGCTCGTGGCACCCTGGTCGGGGAGGACGATGGCGTGGTAGCGGGACAGGTCGCCGGAGCGTATGTCGGCGTCGTGGAGCGTGTCCACCGGGAACTCGTACCGCTCCAGGACGAACCGTGTCCAGCCCTCGTCCATGTTGGCCCGCCAGGACTTGTAGAGCCCGATGCGGGGCGGCTGCAGGACGTGCAGCTCCGCCGGCGCTTCATCCAGCCCCACGAAGTCCACGCCCAGGTCGGCGGCCAGGGCGCGCACCTGGGTCTCCGTCCCCTCGCCCCGCCGCACCAGGATGTCGCCGGCGTCGAACCCGGTGCGGCCCGCGCCGAAGGGCGCGGCGGCCCACGCCACCTCCACCCCGGCGGCCAGGAGCCGGTTCACGGCGATGGCCGACGCGGTGGGCCGGTGGGACAGGGCCCAGCCCCAGCGGGCGCGGCCCGTGACCTCGCCGGGCGCCACGACGGCCCGGTCCACCGGCTCGGTCCGGGCTTCGAAGCGCTCGCGGACGGCGTCTGTGCGCACGTGCATCTGGAGGGGCAGCGTCCAGCCTGTGAGGTCGTAGGGCGTGTCGGGCGGACCGTCGGGATAGAGGCGCATGTCGGGGTAGACCTGGGGCTCCAGCAGGTCCGTCACGTGGGGCCGGAAGGCCTGGCCTCCGTAGACGATGTAGGAGCCCTCGCCGTACTCGGTGCCGCCGGCCCGGAACGAGCGGGTCGCACGGTGCACCTCCACGCCGCCCCGGCGGAGCACGTTCACCATGTTGACCGCCTCCCGCGGGTTCCACTGGTCCGCCGGGATGACGTAGGCGAAGGGCCCTTCATCGGCCGCGGCCGCGATGGCGTCCCGGCCCATGACGTAGATGTTGTACAGCCAGTCCTCCTTCAGCTCGGCGGCGATGTCCAGGGTGGCCAGCGCGCCCTCCACCATGTAGTCCACGGCGTCCCGCAGGCCGAAGTGGCCGCCCTGCCAGGGATCGGGGTAAAAGACGCTGGGGTGGTCCGTCCGGATCGTCGTGCCGCCGAAGAACTCGGGGAAGGAGGCCGGGTCGTAGTCCCGGGGCGTCGGCGATGCGTGGGCCGTCTCCGTCAGGATGCCCACCATGTTGTGGAAATACGGCGCCGTGCGCATGCCGCCGTTCCACCACATGTCGAAGCGCGTGCGCGAGATGGCCCCGCTCATGCCCAGCTCGGTGAACCGGTCGCCCATGGCGATCCCCACCTGGTTCACTCCCCGCACGACGAGCGGCGCGATGTTCGGGTTCACCGGGTCGGCGAACGGAGGCGTGAAGATGCGGGCGGGGAAGGGCGCCGTCTGATGCTGGTTGTAGACGATCTGCGGGTACCACTGCTCGTAGAGCACCCGGGCCACCGCCTTCGTCTCCGGCATGGTGATCATGTACCAGTCACGGTTGTTGTCGTGACCCACGTAATGGTGGTACAGGATCGGCGGCCGCGTGTCCTGGAACGGCGTGTCCAGCGTCCGCTCGTACCACGCCTTCACGATGTCCAGGCCGTCCGGGTTCATGACCGGCATGAGCAACAGCACGACCTCGTCCCGGATCTGGCGCATCTCCGGCGTCTCCTCCGTGGCGACCCGCCAGGCCAGCAGCGGCGAGTGCTGGGCGCCGGCCACCTCCGTGCCGTGGAGCCCGCCGTCGATCCAGACGATGGCGCGGCCCTCCTCCGCCAGCCGCCGGGCCGCCGCATCGTCCAGGTCCCGGGCCCGGGCCAGCCACTCGCTGACATGACGCCACCGGTCCAACTGCCGCACGTTCTCCGCGCTGGAGATGAACGCCAGGAGCATGGGCCGACCCTTCACCGACTCGCCGATCTGGACCACCGACACGCGATCGGAGGCGGCGTCCAGGCGCTCGAAGTACTCCACGATCTGCGCGTTGGACGCCAGCTTGTAGTCCGCGCCCGGCTCGAAGCCGAACACCTCGCGGGGATGGGGCACGGCCTGCGCCGCGGCGGACGCCGCCACGACGTGAGCCAGGACGGCACACAGGAACGGGAACAGGCGGGATCGGGACCGGATCATGCGTCTTTCCTTTCCGGCTGCTGCGCGCGCCGCAAACGGCAGGGCGCTCTGTGTTTTTCGGGAATCGTCATGATAGGTCGGGTGCCGGGGGCACGCCAGGGAAGACGACGCCCCCGTTGCACCGCTCTACGCCCCTCGTCTACATTTCGGGTTCCCGCAAGACACCCGGCGGGCGTCCCGACCGACGCCCCCGGCGAACCGGCCGAAGGGAGCAGCGAACCCGCCATGCGCCGCACCGCCATCGCCGTCCTCGCGGCACTCGTGCCTGCCGCGGGCGTCGCCCAGGTCGACTCCCTGCCGGCGATCGACGTGGCGGGCCTCCACGCCCACACCGCCTTCCTTGCCTCCGACCTCCTCCGGGGCCGGGCCCCGGCCACCCGCGGCGCCGAGATCGCCGCCGCCTACATCGCCAGCCAGTTCATGCGTGTCGGTCTCCAGCCGCCCGGCGACGACTACTTCCAGTCCGTGCCGCTCGTGGGCACCACCGTCGACCCCGCAGGCTTCTCCCTCGGCTTCGAGTCCCTCGACACCCGTGTGGATGCGCGCTACGACCAGGACGCCGTCGCGTGGCCCGCCGGCCAGCGCTTCGTACAGGTGGGCGCCGAGCTCGTCTTCGTGGGCTACGGCGTCGAGGCCCCCGAATTCGGCTGGGATGACTTCAAGGGGCGCGACCTCACCGGCAAGGTGCTCCTCATCCTGGTGGGCGACCCCCCCGCTCCGCCCGACGATCCGCGCCTCTTCGACGGCCGCGCCTTGACCTACTACGGGCGCTGGAACTACAAGCTCGAAGAGGCCGCCCGGCGCGGCGCCGCAGGGGCCCTCCTCATCCACACGCCCGACGCCGCCGGGTACGGCTGGGATGTCGTCCGCTCCTCCTTCACCGGGGAGCAGCTCTCCCTGCCCTCCCCACCGGACCGGTCGCCCCTCGCCTTCAAGGGCTGGATCCACTACGACTTCGCCCAGCAGGTCATCCAGGCGGCCGGCCTCGACCTGGACGAGCTCTTCGTCCGCGCCGCCCGCAGCGACTTCCGGCCCCTCGCCACCGGCCTCACCGTTCGCGCCCGCATGGGCGCCCGCGTCCGCGAGCTCGTCTCCGCCAACGTCGGCGCCATCCTGCCCGGTGCCACCCGGCCCGACGAGGCTGTCGTCGTCACCGCACACTACGACCACCTGGGCGTCGGCCGGCCCGTGGACGGCGACTCCATCTACAACGGTGCCTACGACAACGCCATCGGCGTGGCAGTCATGCTCGAGATGGCCGAGGCCCTCTCCCGCGCCGATCCGCCACCGGCCCGCTCCATCGTCTTCCTGGCCACCACCGCCGAAGAGGCCGGGCTCCTCGGCGCCGAGCACTACGTCCGCCAGCCGATCCTGCCCCTCCAGCGCACCGCCGCCGCCCTCAACATCGACGGCGCCAGCCTCTGGGGGGAGACCGATGACTTGATCCTCATCGGCTCACGCCGATCCACCCTCGGCGCCATCGCCACCGCCAACGCCGACGCCCTCGGGATCCAGTTGGTCCCCGACCGCACACCGGAAAAGGGGTACTACTTCCGCTCCGACCACTTCCCCTTCGCACAGCACGGCGTGCCGGCCATCCACATCGAGCACGGCTCCGTCTTCCGCGGCCGGCCCATCGGTTGGGGCGCCGAGCTCCTGGCATCCTTCGAGCGCCAGCACTACCACGCCCCCTCCGACGAGTACCACCCCGAGCTCGACCTCTCCGGCGCCGCCCAGCTCGCCCGCCTCCTCGCCCGCACCGCCCGCGACGCCGCCGACCCCGAACGACTCGCCCTGCCTCGTTGACCCGACCCCTACAACCCCGTCGGAAAGTCCAGGAACCGCCACGGCAGGTCGAACCGCTCCTCCAGGTGCGCCGCCAGCGCACGCACACCCCACACCTCCGTGGCGTAGTGGCCCCCGTAGTACACGTTCAGACCGCCCTCCATGGCATCGAAATACGTGTGGTGCGCCCCCTCGCCCGTCACGTACGCGTCCACGCCCGCCTCCAGCGCAGACCCGATGAGCCCGCCCCCGGCCCCCGTCAGCACCCCGACCCGCGACACCCGCTCCGGACCGCCCCC
>CAYQCY010000108.1:0-12167 GCA_964416095.1 uncultured Gemmatimonadaceae bacterium | reverse complement strand
GGACGGGGGGAGGGGGGGAGGGCGCGGCGCCGGACCGGTCGCGGACGAGGCCCGCGTCCACGCCCGTGCTCTCGCCGCCGCTGGCCGATGCCGTGGCCGACAGGCTCGGGCGCGGGGAACAGGTGATCCTGCTCCTGAACCGGCGCGGCTACGCCACGTTCGTCCAGTGCCGGAGCTGCGGAAAGGTCTGGCAGTGCGACCGCTGCAACGTCTCCCTCACCTTCCACCGGGGCCGGCGCCGCCTGGTCTGCCACTACTGCTTCCACGAAGAGCCGCCCCCGACCTCCTGCGACCGGTGCGGCTCGGGAGACCTGTCGTTCCGGGGCCTCGGCACCGAGCAGGTGGAACGGGCCGTCGCCGAGCTCTTCCCGGCGGCCCGCATCGCCCGCATGGACGTGGACACCACATCGGGCAAGTGGGCCCACCGCGACATCCTGGGCCGGGTCGAGCGCGGCGAGGTCGACATCCTGCTGGGCACCCAGATGATCGCCAAGGGGCTCGATTTCCCCCGGGTCACCCTCGTCGGCGTCGTGAACGCCGACGTGGGCATCAACCTGCCGGACTTCCGGGCCTCCGAGCGGACCTTCCAGCTCCTGACCCAGGTGGCGGGACGGGCCGGGCGGAGCGAGCTTGGTGGGGAAGTGATCATCCAGACGGCCCTACCCGAACACGACGCCATCCGCCTGGCCACCGTCCACGACTACCCCACCTTCGCCGAACGGGAGCTCGCGTCCCGCACGAGCCCGCCCTATCCGCCCCACACCCGCCTGGCCAACATCGTGCTCAGCGCCACCGAGGAGGAGCCACTCCAGGAGGCCGCCGAAGCGCTGGCCGGCACCGTCCGCCAGGAGATCGAGACCGCGCGGCTCGGCGTCGAGCTGGTGGGGCCCGCACCGTGCGCCATCGACCGGATCCGCGACCGCTGGCGCTGGCACTTCTTCCTGCGCAGCACCAGCGCGCGGCGCCTGGGCACCGTCTGTCACTGGATCCAGGGACGCGGTCCCGGCGGCGGCGGGGCCGACCTCCGCGTCATCATCGACCGGGATCCCGTAGCCCTGCTCTGACCACGCCTGTTGTTTTTTCCGCGCGTTTTGCTAAACTGTTACCCGTCCGGGATGCGGTCGCGCCGTGCCGGCCCGATCTTTCGAAGAACCGCATGGACAGGGCTTTACCCGCGAAGCCGCGGCCACGGTCCCGGGAACAGGACCATCTGTTTACGACCATGGGCTGCCTGACGCTCAACGCCTCGTTCGAGCCACTGACGGTCCTGCCGGTCCGGCGAGCGCTCCGCCTGGTCATGGACCGAAAGGCGGAGGTTCTGGAAGTCGACGACTCCCGGGTGTTCCGCTCGCAGCGGCAGGAGCTGCCGTGTCCTGTCGTGATCCGGTTGGTCCGCTACATCCACGTGCCGCGGAAATTCCGTCGCCAGGTCACCAACACCTTCCTGTTTGCCCGCGACGGCTATCGCTGCCAGTACTGCGGTACGCACCGGCGTCAGCTCCGCAACCGGCAGTTCCTGACGCGGGATCACGTGGTGCCCCTGTCCCGTGGGGGCGACAACTCGTGGAGGAACGTGGTGACGGCGTGCTCCCGGTGTAACAACCGGAAAGGCAACCGGCTTCCGAGAGAAGCGGGGATGGCGCTGCAGACGAGGCCGCGCGAGCCGAACCACGTGGAGCTGGTGTGGGCGGTCCGCAAGATCACGCCGGTCCAGGCGAAGTACATCGCCATGTTCTACGGTGAGGACGTGCTGCGGGCGCTGAAGACCAGCGTGCACTGATCTCCTGTGGGACGCGGCGCGTCCGGCTCAGATCCCTCCCGTTGCCAGTCCGGCGATCAGGCTCAGGACGACGAAGAAGCCCAGTCCGGCGGCTACGGGCAGGAGCACCGCCAGGGCCGCGCGCCAGCCGTCGGTCCCGTGCCCTTCCCTGAGCCCGACGACGGCGATCACGACCATCCAGATGGACCCGACGACGGGGCCGATCCACGGGACGACGGCGAAGGTCTGGGGGCTGTACGCATAGGCGAAGACCTGGAGGGTCCGTCGGAAGCCGCCGCGGGAGCCGCCGAAGAGCAGGAGGAGCAGGTGGGTCACCCCGGCGGAGGCCAGGAGGAGGAAGAGGAGGATGAGGGGGGAGAGCAGGAAGGAGATGACGTCCATCCAGGGGCCCACGCCGCCGAGGTCGGCCGGCCACGGCAACGGCTGGCGCAGGCCGGCCGCCTGGAGGACCACGTTCCAGAAGAGCTGGATCCCGGCGACCATCACGCCGATGACCAGGTAGTACACCAGGGCGGGTCCGACGCCGTCGGTTGCGGGGAGGCGTCCGAAGAAGGACGCCGGCCGGAAGGTGGCGTCGCGCCATGTTTCCGCGAAGGCGCTCACGACGCCGAGCCCATCGCCGGGCGGCCAGGGGAAGGCCTCGCGCCGCTCGTCCCGGTGGCTGCCCGGATCATCTGCGCCGATCCCGGCCGTGGCCCTCTCGCCGTGGGGCGGTGGGGGCGTGTCGAGATGGTCCGGGCCGGACCCCGGGCGATCTCCGCTCAACCGGCCTCCAGGTGGAGACGCAGGGTGTCCATGAGGCTCGCCGAATCCACGGGCTTCGCGACGAAGTGGTTGACGCCGGCGTCCAGGGCCAGCTTTCGGGCTCCGCCCAGGGCGGTGAGCGCGATGATGGGTGTGTCGCGGGTGACCGGATCCCGGCGCAGGGTACGCGTCGCTTCGAATCCGTCCAGCTCGGGCATCATGAGATCCATGAGGATGATGTCGGGGCCGTACCTCCTTGCCTTCTGCACGGCGTCCTTGCCGTTCACCGCCACGATGACCCGGTAGCCGAAAGCCTCCAGCAGGGCGCTCAGCGCCTCCCTGCTGTCCGCGTGGTCTTCGGCCACCAGGACCGTCGGTTTGCCGTCCGCGTGGCTGTCGCCTGCTTCCATCCGCTCAATCCCGGGCCGCGCCGGCGCATTCGCATGATAGGGTTTGCGGAACGCGCTCGCTACGCAAGCGGAGCAAAATCCGGTCCACGAGAGGTTCGGGGTGGACGCGTGCGTGCCCGCTTTCTAGCTTCAGGCCCATGGCCATCGCCTATCTGACCCGCAGCGTCGGGTTCTCGGCTGCCCATCGATACTACAGACCCGAGTGGAGCGAGGAGCGAAACAGGCGTGTGTTCGGCGCTTGCGCGAACCCGCACGGGCACGGGCACAACTACGTCCTGGAGGCGACGGTCCGGGGCGAGATCGACGAGGAGACGGGCTTCTCCGTGGACCTCGCCGCGCTGGATGCCATCTTGGCGGAGGAGGTGGTCGAGCCGCTGGACCACCGGCACCTGAACCACGCGTTGGAGGCGGCCGGCGCGGGCGCCCTCGTACCCACGACGGAGAACCTGCTGGCGTTCCTGTGGCCGCGGATCGAGGGGCGGCTCCCCGAGGGCGCCGTCCTTCACCGGTTGCGGCTTCGGGAGGACGACCGGTTGTGGGCGGATTACTTCGGCGGTGGTGAAGGGGTCGTTCCGTGACCGACGAACGCAAGCGGCCCGGCCCCGAGCCGGTGCGTGGGCCCGAGGATCGCCCGACGCGGCAGGAGGCCGGGGACGGCCTGAAATCGGTGCGCGAGGGGCAGCGCGCGGCCGGGGAGGGCGGGAAAGCGGGGCAGGAACAGAGGAAGCCCATCTCGGCCCGGGCGGCCATGGGCGCCGCTGCCCCGGAGACGGAGGCGCCGGCCGAGGCACTGCCGGCGCCGACACACCGGTTCCGGCACGGGGACGGTGAGTGGCTGGCGCGCATCGCGGGTGAAGGGGCGTACGGCTCGGGACGGACGGGACGGGCGTACGTCGTCGCCGTGCACTTCTGTCCCGCGGACAATGACGAGGATCCGGTGCGGGAGGTGCTCATCCCGGCCGCGCGGTTCGACGGGCTGGACGAGACGGAGCTGCAGGATCTGTTCGAGCGGGCGTCGCCCATCGAACGAAACGGAGACTGATGGCGCGGGCACCGCGCGGACGGGGATATGACGAGCGAGACCACGGAACGCGATGGAAGGAAGCGGGTCCTGACCGGTGACCGGCCCACGGGCCGTCTGCATCTGGGTCACTGGGTGGGGAGCATCCAGAACCGGGTCCGGCTGCAGGACGAGATGGAGTGCTTCTTCATCATCGCGGACCTGCACACGCTGACCACGAGGCCCGAGAAAGACCGCATCGCCGTCATCCCCGCCAACATCCGGGAGATGGTGCTGGACTACCTCGCCCTCGGCATCGACCCGGACCGGAGCGTCATCTTCGTGCAGTCGGCGGTGCCGGAGACGGCAGAGCTGAACCTGTTCTTCGAGATGCTGGTCACGTTGCCGCGCCTGGAGCGCCTCCCGACCATCAAGGACATGGCCCAGGCGGCGGAGCTGGAGGTGATGCCGTTCGGGCTGGTGGGCTACCCGGTCCTGCAAGCGGCGGACATTCTCCTGCCCCGGGCCCACCTGGTGCCGGTGGGGCGGGACAACCTGTCGCATGTGGAGATCACGCGGGAGATCGCCCGTCGCTTCAACTACCTCTACGGCGATGTGTTCCCGGAGCCGGAGCCGCTTCTGAGTGGTGATGCGGTCCTGCCCGGCATCGACGGGAAGCAGAAGATGTCCAAGTCGCTGGGCAACGCCATCCTGCTCTCGGACGACGAGGAGACGGTGAACCGCCAGGTCATGCGGATGTTCACCGACCCGAATCGGGTCCGGGCCGACATCCCGGGCCGGGTGGAGGGGAACCCGGTCTTCATCTACCACGACCTGTTCAACCCGGATACGGACGAGGTCGACGACCTCAAGGAGCGCTACCGGACGGGTACGGTGGGCGACGTGGAGGTGAAGACGAAGCTTGCCCGGGCGCTGAATGCGTTCCTGGATCCCATCCGGGAGCGCCGGGCGGAGTACGCGGCCCGGGAGGGCATCGTGGAGGAGATCCTGAGCGCCGGGAACGCGCGCATGCGGTCGGAAGCGGCCGAGACGCTCCGCCGGGTCCGTGACGCCATGGGTCTGACGTATTTCAGGTCATGAGCTCGTGCCAAGGAGGGACGGTGAACAGGAAGACGTTCATGGGACTCGGGCTCGTCCTGGCGGTCGCGTGCTCGGGCGGCGAGGCCGCCGAGACGGGAGCGGTGGGCGATGCGCAGGACGTGCCGGCGTGCCGCCCCATGGTGGACCGGATGCCGCTGGAGGGCCGTACCAGCCCCTACGATTCCGTGGTGGTGGAGCTGGGCGCGGCGCGGGCCAAGATCTGCTACGGCCGGCCCGCACTCCGGGGCCGCGACATGCTGGGCAGCGTGCGCGTGCCGTACGACACGCTCTGGCGCACCGGCGCCAACGAGCCGACCACGATCCACGTGCCGGTGGAGGCGGAGATCGCCGGCATCGCCGTGGCGCCCGGGTCGTACTCGCTGTACACCGTACCGCAGCCGCCCGGCGAGCCCTGGACGCTCATCGTGAACGCATCCACGAGCCAGTGGGGTCACGAGGGGGCGTACTCGCCCCGGGTCCGGGCCCAGGAAGTCGGTCGCAGCCGGGTGGAGAGCGAGGCCATCGACGGGCCGGTGGAGCAGCTGACCATCCGCGCGGAGGACGCCGGTGCGGGCGTTGCCTGGGTCGTGCTCGAATGGGAGGATACGCGGGTCCGCTTCCGTGTGCGGGCCGGCGACTGACGACGCGGGACGCGCTGTCGAGCGGACCGGCCGCGGACCTGTCATGAAACGGTCCGGGCAAACGTTTATGGCTCGAAAGGCGGGGAACGGGCGAGCGCATGGACATTGATGCCCTGTTCGACCGGCTGTACCCGCCGTTACACAGGTACCTGTACCGGTTGACGGGCGATTCGGACGTGGCGGAGGACGTGGCGCAGGAATCGTTCGTGCGGCTGCTGAGGCAGGAGTTGCCGGAAGAGGAGGCGCGGCCGTGGTTGTTCACGGTGGCGACGAACCTGGTCCGGGACCGGGCGCGCAAGCGCTCGCGGCACCGCCGACTTTCGGTGGATGTGCCGAAGCCGTCGCCGCCGGAGCGGCCCGATGGTCGGGTGGAGCGGACCGACCGGATCCGGAGGGTCCGGCAGGTGCTGGACCAGCTACCGGACCGGGACCGGACGCTCCTGCTCATGCGGGAAGAGGGGTTCAAATACGACGAGATCGCCGAGGCCATCGGTGTGGCGCCCGGTTCGGTGGGCACGCTGCTCGCCCGGGCCCTGCGGCGCTTCGAGAAGGCCTATCGGACGGTCCACGACGTAGAGGAAGCAGAAGTCAATGATGCACGTGGATGATGGCATCCTGATGGCGTACGCCGATGATGAGCTGGAGCCGTCCGAGAGGGCGGCGACGGCGGAGCACATCCTGGCGTGTCCCGTCTGCCGGGCCCGTCTCGAGGAGCTGCGTCGGGCGAGCGATACGCTGAGCGGAGCCCTCGACGCGTTGGACCCGGCGCCGCCCGTGGACGCGGCCCGGGCCGCGGTGCTCGGGGCGTCCCGGACCCGGGCGGCGGGGACGGCGAAGCCCGTCATCCGCGCGGCCATCTTCGTACTCCTCCTGGCGGCGGGCGCTTCCGCCGCCGTGCCGGGATCGCCGGTGCGGGCGTGGCTCGGGACGGCGTTGGGCACCGCCCGGGACGCGGACGTGACGGAGACCCGGGTGCTGGACACGACCTCGGGCGTCTCCATCGCGCCGGCGAGCGGCCGGGTCGAGATCGCGGTGCGTTCGCCTGCCGACGGGACGACGCTGCGGGTACGGTCCGTGCAGGCGTCACGGGCGTCGGTGACGGTGCCGGAGGCGGCGACGCCGCCCCTGTTCCGGACCTCTCCGGGCCGTATCGAGGTAGAAGGAGTGAGCGGGCCGGTGCTCATCGACGTACCGGAGTCGGCCGAGGACATTCGCGTGCTGGTGGACGGCGTGCCCTACGTGGTGGGGAGTGGCGCCACGCTGCGCGCCGCGGTCACGGCCGAGACCCGGGACGGCGAGCTGACGTTCCGCTTCGATTGAGCCGGCGGTGCCGGCACCTCCAGACAGGAGCAGGCGCTTGACCTTCTCCGTCCTGATCCCGTTGCTCACCGCTGCCCTCGCGGCGCCCCAGGCGTCCGTCGAGGGTGCCGTGGTGCGCGGCGTGGTCCGGAGCAGCGTGGAGGACCGACCGCTCGAGTTCGCGGCCGTGGAGGTCCTGGGCGACCAGCACGTCGTAGCGTGGACCGAACGGGACGGCAGCTACGTCCTCACCGGTCTGGAGCCGGGCCTGCGGACGCTGCGGGTGACGCATACCGGGCATGAAGCGCTGGAGGTGGAAGTCCGGGTCCCCGCCGACCGGGACGTGGTGCTGGACGTGACGCTGGAGGTGAAGCCGGTCCGCCTGGCCCCGCTGCACGCCCGGACGAACCGACTGCTTCCCGGCGTGGATGCGCCGCGGCCGGCGGAGCCCATCTTCGGGGCGTCCGTGGTCCGAACGCTGGAGAGCACGCCCGGCGTGGCGGAGATCGGCCTGACGGACGTGGTGTTCGGTGCAGATGGCCCGCCGGATGCATCGGACGTGCTCTACATCCGGGGCTCGACGTCGGACCTGAAGCTGGTGATGCTGGACGGCGCGCCCATCTACGCTCCCTTCCACCTCGGCGGGCTCCTGCCCGCGTTCGCGCCACAGGCCCTGGCCAGCTCGAAGGTGCTGTACGGCGGTGCACCGGCGCGTTACGACGGCGGTCTGGCCTACATCCTGGACCTGGAGACTCGCCGGGGATCCAGGTCGTTCCACACGGAGGGGGCGACGGACCTGGTCTCGTCCCAGGCGCTGGTGGAAGGCGGCCTCGGTCGCAGGGTCACGGTCCTGGGCGTGGCCCGGGGTGTCCACGGCGAGCCGACGGAGGGGCTCTACGACCAGACGTTCCCCTACCGGTACGGGGATGTCCTCGGCCGGATCGACGTGGATGCCGGCATCGGCAAGCACCTGACGGCGACGGCGTTCCACAACGAAGAGGGCGTGGAGGTCGGCAGCGTGCCGGGCCGGAGCCGGATCCGCTGGGAGAACACGGCGCTCTCCGTTCGCTACGGCGCGCCGATGGGCGAGGACATCCAGACGCGGCTGGGCTTCTCCCTCGGCGTCTTCGGCGGGCGGTTGCCCGTGGACGGGCAGCAACCCATCGTCGCCACGGCGGAGGCGGGCCGGATCCGGTTGACGGGCGACTTCGAGCGTCGGCTGGAGGGAGTGGAGCTGGCGTACGGCGGCTCGTTCGAGCACATCTGGCTCGAGTACATCAGCGAGCCGCAGGACGCGGCCCTGCCGGCGCTGCTGTACACGAAGGTGGATGGGGACGCGGCGGCCGGCTACTTCGACGCGGTGTGGCAGGCCACGCCGCGGCTCAGCTTCCGGGGCGGCGTGCGTGCGGACCTCTACGAGATCACCCGGGAGGTCAAGGTCACGCCCCGGGCGGGGGTTCGCTACGAGTTGAGCGAGGACGCCACCATGAGCCTGTCCGCCGGCCGGTTCCATCAGTACGTACGCATGCCGGAGATGCTGGTGGCGGGCCAGCGGGTGGGCGGCACGCCGGAGCTGGGACCGCCGGACCCCATGGCGCCCATGTTCGTGGGTGAGGCGTCGCACTACGTGGCGGCGCTCGACCAGGTCCTCTCCGAGACGCTGCGCCTGGAGCTGGACGCCTACTACCGCCGCTTCGCTCCGGCGCCGGTGACATCGCGCCAGGCCGAACGCGACTCGGCGGACGGCGGACTGGAGTCATCCGGGGTGGACGTCTGGGTCCGGCGCGCCGGCCACCGGGTCACCGGCTGGATGGGCTACTCCCTGGCCTGGACCTGGTCCTCGGGCTACGGTTCGACGGCGGACGCCATCCTCGCCGGCCGGCATCTCCTGAGCGCGGGCGTCGCCGGGACCCTGTGGGACGGAAGCTATCTCTCGGTCCGGGTCAACTACGGGGCCGGACTGCCGCTGACGAGCGTGCCCGTCGATCGGCAGGGGGAGACGGCCGGCACGCCCGTGCTTTCCAGCGTCGACGCGACCGAAGGCCTCACCGCGGCCGCCCTCGGCACGCCGGACGCCAGCTATCTGCGTCTCGACGCGGAGATCTCCCACACCTTCCGGGGCCCACGCAACCGGTTCTCGCTGACCCCGTACGTCCGGGTCCTGAATGCCCTGGACCGGCGCGATGCCCTGTTCTACAGGCGGGACGGCGAGACGGGAGCCGTGGAGCCACTCGGGGACCTGCCCGTGATCCCCGTCGTGGGTCTCGCCTGGCGGTTCTAGCGTCGCCGTTCCGGGGAATTCCCTACGACGAGGTGCGGCCATCCACGACGGCCGCCACCACCCGGTCGGCGTGGAAGCACAGGTCGTGGCCCCACTCGTCCTCGAACCACACCGGCCGCCCTTCCCGGAGCTGGAAGAGGATCCGCCGCTGCAAGTCTATGGGCCGCTTCTTCCAGCGGGCACGGAACGACACCTCGCCGTCGTCCGTCGTCAGGCGCACGAGGACGGTGGGGATGCGTGTTCGGAGTGGCACGTAGCGCTTCGGGAATATCATGTCGCGGCAAGGGTATAACGGCCTCGCGCGCCGTGCAACCGTCTTGACAAGCCCTCAAACGCTCTTCTCCCGCCATAGTGCGTCCAGCTCGCCATGCCGCGGTTCGACCCGGTCGACCCACTCGGGGAGGGCGTAGATGCCCGACCGGGGTGGGGCCGGGCGCTCATCGGGCGGGTCCCGGTTCAGCACGGTCTTCACCGCGGCGCGGAGGGCGTCCCGCGTCTCGATCATCCTGCGGTGGAACGCGGTGTCGGTCCCGGCGTGAGGGCTCATGTTCTGGGCGCTGGGATGGAGGACCCAGACGAGGGCGGGGAGGGGGGCGGGGCCGGCGGTCTCGCGCCAGGCCGCGCCGAAGGCGGGGGAGGGAGGCAGGTCCGCCGGCCACGGGGCGGCGACGCCGCGTCGGAGGCCCGCATCGCGAAGCCGGCGCAGCCCGGGCAGGCGGATGGCGACGGCATCCCCGGCAGGAGGGATCTGCGCCGCCGCGATGGTAGCCCGCAGCGCCACGTTGCCCAGCATCACGATGAGGCGCGGGGCCACCGCCAGGATCGTGTCCTGCAAGAGGTGCACGCTCGAGGCGTGCTCGCCGACGGGGGCTGCCAGCTCCCGCGTCCGGGGCTCCCCGCCGCCCGCCTCGGGGAGCTGGTTCAGGGCCGCGGTGATGAAGGTCCGGTTCCGGTCGAGGCCGATGGAGCCCATGAGCACGTCCAGGTTCGCTCCGGCCACGTCGCCGCCGAAGGGGATGCGCGTGCCGTGGGCGCCCATGTCCCCCTTGCCCAGGCCGCCGGCGTTGCCGGGCGCGGCCCCGACCCAGAGCACGGCGTGGCGCCGCCACGGGCCGTTGCGCCTGGACCAGACGACGGGATGGACCGGGGTCCCGTCGGCGGTCCGGCACGGCTCGGTGAGCCACGGGTCGCCCAGGCAGGCGGGGTGTCCGGCGTGGGCACGGCGGAAGATGGAACGGAACGCGGCGGATCGGTCGTCGGGGGTCTGCATGAGCTCGGGGCTGCGGTGGACAACGGGGCCAAGATAGAGGGCGCGAGAGGGCTGCGCACGCCGTGGTGGCGATCTCGCGCTCGTCGTCCGTCGATGCTACGCTTCACCCATCTTCACGCTTCGCACTCCGGAGGTAGGACATGGCGAACGACGAGACGGGGCACCGGCACCGCACGCTGGACGGCCGGGTGCTTCGCCCCGAGACGCTGATGATGGGATACGGCTACGACCCGATGCTCTCCGAGGGCTCGGTGAAGGTCCCCCTGTTCGCCACATCCACATTCGTGTTTCGCACGGCGGAGGAAGGCAAATCCTTCTTCGAGCTGGCCTACGGGCTCCGGGACAGGGGACCGGCGGAGGAACCGGGGCTCATCTATTCGAGGATCAACAATCCGGACCTAGAGATTCTGGAGGACCGCCTCACGCTCTGGGACGGTGCCGAGGCCGCGCTGGTCTTCTCGAGCGGCATGTCGGCCATCGCGACGACGGTGCTCAGCTACCTGCGTCCCGGCGACATCGTGATCCACAGCGATCCGCTGTACGGCGGGACCGAGTTCCTGATGGAGGAGATCCTGCCCCAGTTCGAGGTCGGCAAGGTGGACTTCGTGGCCGGGGAGGAAGGCTCGCTGGAGGCCGCGGTGGAAAAGGCCCGGGGCATGCGCGGGCGTATCCGGGTCCTCTACGCCGAGACGCCGGCCAACCCGACGAACGGCCTGGTGGACATCGCGCGCACCCGTGAGATCGCCGACTCGCTGGGCGAGGAGCAGGAGCAGCGGCCCATCGTCATGGTCGACAATACCTTTCTCGGGCCGCTCTGGCAGCGGCCCCTGGACCACGGCGCCGACATCGTGCTCTATTCGTTGACCAAGTACGTGGGCGGGCACAGCGACCTGATCGCCGGTGCCGCGCTGGGCGACGAGGCCTGGATCGCGCCGGTTCGGGGGATGCGGACGATCCTGGGGACCATGGCCGACCCGTGGACGGGGTGGCTGCTCATGCGCAGCCTGGAGACGCTGAAGCTGCGCATGACGTCGCAGATGAAGAACGCCGGCCGTGTCGCCGAGTTCCTGCGGGACCATCCCAGGGTCCGCAACGTCTGCTATCTGGGCTTCCTGGACGAGGACGACCCCCAGCGCGCGGTGTTCGAGAAGCAGTGCGAGGCGCCGGCTGCCACGTTCGCGTTCGAGATCGACGGCGGCGAGGCCGAAGCGTTCCGGGTCCTGAACGCGTTGAAGCTCGCCAAGCTGGCCGTCAGCCTGGGCGGGACCGAGACGCTCATGGAGCACCCCGGGACCATGACCCACGCCGACATCTCGCCCGAGCGCCAGCGCAAGATGGGCATCACACCGGGCATGCTCCGCATCTCCGTGGGCGTGGAGCACCCCGACGACATCGTCGCCGACCTGCGCCAGGCGCTGGCCGTGCTGGACGGGGAGGACGCCGGATCGGGCGCGCGGGAGACGGAGGAGACCAGGAGCGGCTGAGAGCCGTCAGCCGTGAGCGCCTGCGTCCCGGCCCTGATGATCCGCGGCGGGAGGGCGCCCCCCGTGGCGCGCATCGCCCGGGCTAGATGGAATACCGTTGCGTTAATGATGCCTGTGTGTGATCTTCCCTGGAAGAACGGTATCTTTTCCAGGGGAG
>CAYQCY010000107.1:10570-12211 GCA_964416095.1 uncultured Gemmatimonadaceae bacterium | reverse complement strand
CAGCCGCCTCCTTCCGCATTTCCGCGTTGTGCCGACTGCGAAGGTCGCCCTGCCGTCACGAACCCCGGGCCCGTCCGGCGGTTCCCGGCCTACAGCTCCTCCACCTCCAGGGCCGTCGCCAGCGCCCGGTCCAGGACCCGCTCCTCGTTCCCGACCCGGACCCGCACCGCACCCTCCTCCCCCCGGCCCACCACCTCCAGCCCGGCGCCCGGGACCAGGCCCAGCTCGGCCAGGAAGCGGAGCGCATCGGCGTCCTCGTCGCTGACCCGGCGCAGGATGGCCGGCTGGCCCGCCTCCAGCTCCGCCAGCGAGGTGAACCGTTGATCGGCGAACTCCGCGCCCACCGCCGGGATCGGATGCCCGTGTGGATCCACCTCCGGCTCGCCCAGCACGCCCGCCATCCGGTCCACCAGCTCGTCCGACGCCGCATGCTCCAGCCGCTCGGCCTGGTCGTGGACCTCGTCCCAGCCGTATCCCAGCACCTCGACCAGGAACAGCTCGATGACCCGGTGCCGCCGGATCAGCGACACCGCCTCCGCCCGCCCCCGCGCCGTGAGCCGGGCGCCGTAGTACGGCTCGTGGTCCACGTAGCCCAGCTCCCCCAGCCGCTTCAGCATCCCCGTCACCGACGCCGCCGCCACGCCGAGCCGCTCCGCGATGGCCGACGTGCCCGCCGCCTCGCCGCTTTCCGAGAGGGCGTGGATCGCTTTCAGGTAGTCCTCGATCGCCCGGGTCGCCATGCTGCCACCACGGTAGCGCCGGCCCTCCAGCCCCGCAACACGCCGAAAACGTTGATTTTCCGCGGGCCGTGTCGCAATCTTGAGGCGTTTCCCCAAACCGCGAAGTCGCGTGCCGGCGCGGGATTCCGCGTCCGGCTCTCTGTCCGCACCCCCGGGAGGAGGAACGTATGGGCAGGATCAACGTCGGCCGGGTCATCCTCGGCGGCCTGGTGGCAGGCCTCGTCGTCAACGTCGGCGAGTTCATCTTCAACGGCGTCCTCGTGGCCGACACGATGGAAGCCGCCATGACGGAGATGGAGACCGCCTACGCGTCCTGGGCCATGCCGGTCTTCATCGTGACCGCCTTCGTCATGGGGATCTTCTTGGTCTGGCTGTACGCCGCCATACGCCCCCGCTTCGGGGCCGGCCCGAGAACCGCGATCCTGGCCGGGCTCGCCGTCTGGGTGGCGGCGGGGCTCTTCCCCTACATCGGATTGCAGGCCACCGGCATCTTCCCGGGCAGCGTGCTCGGCTGGTCCCTGGTCTGGGTGCTCTTCGAATACCCCATCGCCACCCTCGCGGGCGCGGCGCTCTACCAGGAGCCCGCCGACGTCGTTTCGGAGTTCGACACCGAGGAGGGTGAGGCGACGGGATGATTCGAGGAGGGTGAGGCGAGATAGGTGAAGCGAGGTGTGAACGGCGAGGAGGGTGAAGCGACGGGGTGATACGAGGGGGATGATACGAGGGGGATGATACGAGGGGGATGAGGCGAGGGGGATGGGGCGAGGGCGGCTCTCCCCGTGTTCGTGCTCGATGCCGTTGGTGCTCCGGCGCCGGGTGCCCTCGGCAGGCGTGTCCAGCTCGGCGCAGGAGAGTGTCTCTTCAGCGCAGCACCCCTTCGCCGTATCCTCCTCGCCGTATC
>CAYQCY010000107.1:9177-10470 GCA_964416095.1 uncultured Gemmatimonadaceae bacterium | reverse complement strand
CCGCCTTCCGCCTTCCGCCTCTGGCCTGCAGTCAAGAACCGAGGAGGCGGCCGGGGAGGAGGGCGTCCTTCCCGTATTTGTTCCGGAGAGCGTCCACGGCCCGGGCCAGGTCCCGGTCCCGGTCCGTCTCCAGCGAGCCCTGCTCTTCGAAGAGGGCGAGCTGGGTCGCGCCCCCGGCGTCGTCCAGGTGGGAGACGGCGATGCTGAGCAGGCGGGCCGGCGTCCGGCGCCGCGCCCGGAGCTTCGCCAGAAGCTCGCGCGCGACGGCGAAGATCGCCCGGTCCGATTCCAGCGGCGTGTCCAGCGTCCGGCTGGCCGAGCGGTCGTTGAAGTCGGCATCCCGGATCCGGACCGTGACGGTGCGGGCGCGCAGCCCGGCGCTCCGCAGGTCGCCCCCGAGTCGGACGGTCTGGGCGAGGAGCTCCCGCAGCAGCGCATCGTCGTCGTCGATGTCGTCCGGGAACGTTTCGTCCCGGGACATGGACTTGGCGTCGGACCGCGGTTCCACCGGTGCATCGTCCCGTCCGCGGATCCGGTCGTGAAGCCACGCGCCACGACCCCCGCCCAGCAGCCCGGACAGGGTCTCCCGGTCCAGCTTCAGGGCATCCGCCACCGTGACCAGGCCGTAGTCTTCGAGCTTCCCCTGGAACACCGGTCCGACGCCGGGAATCGCCTTCAACTCCAGCTCCCGCATGAACGCGGTCTCGCCTCCTGGCTCCACCACGTGGACGCCCGCCGGCTTCGCCCGCTCCACCGCCAGCTTCGCGATCATCTTGTTCGTGCCACCGCCCACCGACACCACGATCGCCGTCTCCGCCTCCACCTCTCCACGGAGCCGCTCCGCCGTCTCCGCCAGCGCCTCGCCCCGATAGAGCGCCTCCGTCCCCGTCAGGTCCACGTACGCCTCGTCGATGGAGGCCGCTTCCACCACCGGGCTGTAGCGGCGCAGCACCGCGCGCACCTGCCTCGACTTCTCCCGGCACAACGACCGGGGCACCGGGACCACCGTCGCCGCGGGACAGAGCCGGAGCGCCCGGGCCGTGGGCATCCCGGACCGGCACCCGTACGGCCGCGTCTCGTACGACGCCGACGTCACCACGCCCCGCCCCTCCGCCGTCCCGCCCACCAGCAGCAGCGGCTCCCGCCCCGCACCCTCCGGGTCCGCCAGACGGGCACACTGCACGAAGAACTGGTCGCAGTCCACGAGCAGGATGCGGCGGGGGCGTGGTCGGTCGGACGAGCGGTCGGAGACGGTCATTGCCGTAAGATAGGTCGTGGAACGGCAGGCGGAAG
>CAYQCY010000107.1:0-9077 GCA_964416095.1 uncultured Gemmatimonadaceae bacterium | reverse complement strand
CCGCCTCCCGCCTCCCGCCTACAGGGCGCCGCCGATCGGCGGCGCCCTGTGTAGGGCAGCGCCCCACACGGTTTTCCACGCCTGCCCGACAGATTTTTCGCGTACTGCTGCGCATAATGGGCATGTCGGTGAGAGGCCGTGGACGCGACGGACGCCGGCACGGCCGTGCAGAGGGCGGGGAGGGACCATGGCGACGAGGACACCGGGGTCGGACCGGGCGAAGACGACGACGCCGGGGCGGAAGACCCGCGAGGCTCGCCCGGGCGAGGCCGCGGGCGGGGAGGACGGCGAGCGGCGCATGCTGTCCGGGAACGAGGCCATCGCCCGGGGCGCCTGGGAAGCGGGTGTCATGGTGGGCGCGGGCTACCCCGGCACGCCGAGCACGGAGATCCTGGAGGCGCTGGCCCGGCTGCCGGGCGTGGACTGCGAGTGGTCGCCCAACGAGAAGGTCGCCCTGGAGGTCGCCGTGGGCGCCAGCATCGGCGGCGGCCGCAGCATCGCCACCATGAAGCACGTCGGGGTGAACGTGGCCGCCGACCCCCTCTTCTCCGTGGCGTACATGGGGGTGAACGGCGGGCTGGTCATCGTCTCCGCGGACGACCCGGGCATGCACTCGTCCCAGAACGAGCAGGACAACCGGCTCTTCGCCCGGGCCGCGCGGCTCCCGCTGCTGGAGCCGGCCACGCCGGACGAGGCCCGCTCGTTCGCCGCCGCGGCGTTCGACCTCTCCGAGCGCTACGACACCCCGGTCCTGCTCCGCTCCACGACACGCCTGTCCCACGGCAAGGGCCGGGTGGCGCCGGGCGAGCGGCGGGAGGTGCCGCGGAAGCCGTACCGGAAGGACCGGGTCAAGAACGTCGTGCTCCCTGCCCACGGCCGCATCCGCCACAGGATCATCGAGGAGCGGCGCGTGCCCGGGCTCGCCGCCGAGGCCGAGGGCTGGACCGAGACGTTCGACGGCGACGGGCGCCTCGCCATCATCACCGCCGGACCGCCGTTCCTCTACGTCCGGGAGGCGTTCCCCGACGCGCCCGTCCTCAAGCTCGGCATGAGCTACCCGCTGCCCGAACGGGCCATCCGCGCCTTCGCCGCCGCCCACGACCGGGTCCTGGTCATCGAGGAGCTGGACCCCTTCCTGGAAGAGCAGATCCGCTCGATGGGCCTCGTCGTGGAGCCGCGGCGGACGCCCCGGTACGGCGAGCTGTCCGTCGAAGCGCTTCGCGCCGCCTACGGCGGCCCGGGGCACACCGCGGAGGCGGCCGAGCCGGACACGGCGGTCGGCGGTCCGCGGTCGGCGGTCGGTGATCACACCGGGAAGCCAGCCCCGCCGGCGACCCGCCAGGCCGACGAACCGGCCCTGCCCGGAAGACCGCCCGTCCTCTGCCCCGGCTGCTCGCACCGCGGCACCTTCTACGCGCTGCACCAGCTCGACGCCATCGTGTCCGGCGACATCGGCTGCTACACGCTGGGCGCCCTGCCGCCCCTGGACGCCATGGACACCTGCATGAACATGGGCGCGTCCATCGGCATGGCCCACGGGATGGAGAAGGTGATGCCGGAGGCGGAACGACGTCGTCTCGTCTCCGTCATCGGCGACTCGACCTTCTACCACTCGGGCATCACGGGTCTGGTGGACATCGTCTACAACGGCGGAGCGTCCACCGTCATCGTGCTGGACAACCACACCACGGCCATGACGGGGCACCAGCAGCACCCGGGCACCGGCGGCACGCTCATGCGCGAGCCCGCCCGGGTCGTGGACATCGAGATGGTCGCCCGGGGCATCGGCGTCGAGCACGTCGAGCGCATCGACCCGTACGACCTGGAGGCCACCCGCCGCGCCATCGACGACGCCATGCGCCGGGACGAGCCGTCGGTCCTCATCGCCGACGCGGCCTGCGTCCTGGCCGAGGGGATCGAGTTCGGCGACGTCGTCTCCATCGACTACGACCGCTGCACCGACTGCATGGCCTGCACCCTGGTGGGCTGCCCGGCCATCGAGGAGGTGGGCCGCCACCCGGGCCACCTCGAGATCAACGAGATCCTGTGCACCGGCTGCACCCACTGCCAGCAGGTCTGCGCCGACTGCAACGCCGGCATCGACGTGCCCCAGCTCCTGGACCTGGTGGACCGGGGCCGCTACCGCGACGCCTTCGACGTCCTGGTCCGGGCCAACCCGTTCCCGGCCATCGCCGGCCGCGTCTGCCCGCACCCCTGCGACCACGAGGTCAACGCCCTCGGCTGGCCCCAGGCCAGGCTCCGGGCCGAGCGCCACCCCGGCCTCGTCGAGCGCTTCGAGGACCCGAAGAAGCCCGGCACCATCAGCGTCCGGGACGTGGAGCGGTTCCTCGGCGACTGGGGCCGCGAGCACGTGGACGGCGCCGACTACCGGCCCGACGTGGAGATCGACCAGCACGTCGCCGTCGTCGGGTCGGGGCCCGCAGGCCTCTCCGCCGCGTGGTTCCTCCGGCGCCAGGGCTACCGGGTCACCGTCCTGGAGGCGCTGGACGCCCCCGGCGGCATGCTCCGCTACGGCATCCCCGCGTTCCGGCTGGACCGTGACGTGCTGGACGCCGAGATCCGGCGGCTCACCGACATCGGCGTCGAGATCCGCACGGGTGTCGGGCCCGGCGCCGGCACGTCGTTCCAGGAGCTGGAGGCCGAGTACGACGCCGTCGTCCTCGCCGTCGGCGCCTGGGCGCCGCGTCCCGCCGGGATCGAAGGCGAAGAGGGCGACGCCGTCCTCCGCGGCGTCGACTTCCTGCAGCGCTACAACGCCGGCGAGGCGTTCGACCTGGGCGAGCGGGTCGGCATCATCGGCGGCGGCAACACGGCCATCGACTGCGCCCGCGTCGCCCGGCGTACGGGCGCCGACGTCACCCTCTACTACCGGCGCACCGAGCCCGAGATGCCCGCGATCCGGGACGAGATCGACGACGCCGTCGAGGAGGGCGTGGAGCTCCGGTTCCAGACGGCGCCCACCAAGGCGGTCGTGGACGACGACGGACGCTTCCGCGGCGTCGTGCTCATCGACATGGAGCAGGGCGAGGCGGACGAGAGCGGCCGGCGCCGGCCCGTGCCCATCCCGGGCAGCGAGCACGAGGAGCCGATGGACACGGTCATCCTCGCCATCGGCGAGACCGCCGACCTGACGTTCCTGGAAGGGACCGACATCCGCAGGGACGGGCGCATCGACGTCGCCTTCACCGGCGCCACCAGCCGGCCGGGCGTCTTCGCCGCCGGCGACGGCGCTTTCGGCCACGGGACCGTGACCCAGGCCGTCGCCACCGGCGCCCGGGCCGCGGCGGCCGCGGCGGCGTACCTGAGGAAGCAGCGATGAGCGAGCGCTTCGGCGAGCCCGTCGGCGATCCTGCGTACCACGCCGGCGTCACGAACCTGGTCCTGGCCGGCGTCGGCGGGCAGGGCTCCGTCCTCGCCACCCGGATCGTGGCCCGGGCTGCCGAGCTCGCCGGCCACGACGTCGTCACCGCAGAGGTCCACGGCATGGCCCAGCGCGGCGGCACCGTCATCACCACCGTGCGCTTCGGGCCCGAGGTCCTGGCGCCCGCCGTGCCCACCGGCGAAGCGGATTTCGTGGTGGCGTTCGAGCGGCTCGAGGCGCTCCGCTACCTGTCGTACCTGCGGGGGGACGGCGTGCTCCTGGTCAACGACCAGCGCATCACGCCGACCATCGAGGCCCTCAAGCAGGCCGAGTACCCGGAGGACGTCGTCGGCCTGGCCAGCGAGCGCGCCGGCGCCGTCGTCATCGTGCCGGGCCTCGCCCTGGCGAAGGAGATCGGCAACGCCAAGCTCACCAGCACCGTCGTGCTCGGCGCCCTCTCCGACTACCTGGAGATCCCCGAAGAGGCCTGGCTCCAGGCCATCGACGAGACGGTCCCGCCGAAGACCATCCAGGCCAACCACGACGCCTTCGCCCGCGGCGTCCGCTGGCTGGCCGAGGAGGAAGGGCTGAACGTCAGCCCGTGACCACGGCCGGGCCGGGCTCACCGGGAACCAGTGAGCCCCACGGCGCTACGCCGACCTCACCGCGAAAGCCCCAAGAGCTCGTCCAGCTCGCGCTCGTACTGCTCCATGCTGATCCGGCCTTCGGTGAAACGACGTTGGAGCCGCTCCATGGGCGTCTCCCGGGGCTCCGGCTCCGCCGGCTTCGGGGAGCTCGGCTCCCGGGCTCCGCACGGCGGGCCGTCCCGGTCCCGGCCCCGCCGGGATAGCAGCTCCGGGCCGCGCCGATGCGAGCCCTCGAGCCGCCGGGCGTCCCGGCGCGTCAGTCGGCCCCGGCCCCGGCCGCGCAGCCGGCGGGGACGCCACGCGCAGCCACGGCTCACGGCACGCCACACCACGAAGCCGATCAGCAGCCAGATCCACCACTCCATGTCGCGCCCCCTTACGGCTCCGCCTGGTACGACTCCACCTCCGACGCGGCACGGTCCAGGATGTCCCGCAGCCCCGCCATCGCCTCGCCGTCGCCCGCAACCTTCATCGCCTTCTCGAAGCTCACCTGCGCCAGGTGGATGAACGATGTCGTCACGTCCCGCATGCCGCGCCCCGTGAACAGGTCGCCCAGGTCCGTCAGACGGTCGTACACGTCGTCCGCGCGATCCCGATGCTCGTCCAGGAAGGCGCGGCCCGCCTCCGTGATGGAGTACACCCGCTTGCCGTCCCGTTCCTGCACATCCACGGAGCCCTGGTCCTGGAGCATCTGGAGCACGGGATACACCGAACCCGGGCTCGCCGTGTAGTAGCCCCCCGACTCGTCCTCCAGCCGCTGCATCACCTCGTACCCGTGCATGGGCCGCTCCTCCAGCAGCCCCAGGACCACGTACTTCAGGTCCCCTCGCTCGAACACACGACGACGCCGATGCCGGCCACGACGGCCACGCCGACGAACCTGAGGGCCGCACAGCGCCGCCCACGCCGAAAAACCGAAGTCATCACCCCAGCGCGGTCCCATGCTCAGCCGTCCGGCGACGCCGTCGCCGTCGGACCACCACCTCGCACCGACCGCCCTCCGCCAACACGACCCACGGGATCCACCCGCCGCCGCTCCATACGACGACGACGCAGCCGGTCCCCGCATTCCACCCCCTCGTCGTCCCGCGCCCGCGCCGGACCACGCGACCTCACGCGTCCCTCGCCGCGGTCTCGCCGCCGGGAGCCTTCACCCCGGCCTTCGCCACGACCCTTGTCACGGCCGCGCTGCCACGCGCCTTCGCCGCGACCCCTGCCCTGTCTCCGTCCACGCCCGCGTCCCATACGATCCTCACTCCCTTCGTTCTCGAAGCTTACGCCCCGAACCACGATCCTCGTTGCATCCCCCTGGGCCTGGGCCTGCCCCAGCCCCTTCTCCGAGTATATCGATATATCGCGTTGTGTCAAGAGACGGCGTGGGAGTGTCGAGCAGACCGGGGGTCGGCGGGCGGCAGACGGCGGACGTGGCGGAGCTGGTCCCGGCTTCTCACCGGGCGCCCGGCTCGGGGCGTCGGTACACGAGGGCCTGCTCCTCGCCGGTGAGCACCCGGAGCGCGCCTTCGGCCAGGGCCCGGAGCTCGTCCTCGCCGGGGTAGACGTGGAGGGGCGCGATCCACTCGACGGCGCGTCGGATTCCTTCGACGAACCGTTCCCCGCGGGCCATGCCGCCGGTGAGGAGGATGGCGTCGACGCGGCCGTGGAGCACGGTGGCCATGGCGCCGATCTCCTTGGCGATCTGGTAGAGCATGGCATCGACGACGAGGGCGGCCTCGTGGTCGCCGGCGTCGATCCGCTTGCCCAGGTCGGCCAGGTCGCGGGTCCCGGCGTAGGAGTAGACGCCGCCCTCGCGGAAGATGCGTCGTTCCAGGTCGTCGCGGCTGGTGCCTTCGGCGAAGGCCAGGTCGAGGAGCTTCATGACGGGGAGGGCGCCGGCCCGGTCGGCGGAGAAGGGGCCTTCCTCGCGTGGGTTGCAGACGTCCACCATGCGACCGTCGCGGTGCGCGGAGACGGAGACGCCGCTCCCCAGGTGGGCCACGATCAGACGTAACTCGTTGTAGGACTTGTCGTTCTCCCGCGCGTGCCGTTTCGCGACGGCCTTGGTGTTCAGGGCGTGGGACAGGCATTCCCGGTCCAGTCCGGCGAGCCCGGACAGGCGGGCCACCGGCTCCCACTCGTCGACGCTGACCGGGTCCACGACGTAGGCGGGGCAGCCGGCCCGCCCGGCGATCTCCCAGGCCAGGAAGGCGCCCAGGTTGGATGCGTGCTCGCCGCGTCGTGCGACCCAGAGGTCGCCGAGCATGGCCTCGTTGACGGCGAAGGTCCCGCTGGGCATCGGTGCCAGGAGTCCGCCGCGGCCGGCCACGGCATCGAGCGTCTCGATGTCGGCGAGGGCTTCGAGGGCGGAGAGGACGGCATCGAGGCGCATGGGGAGCTGCTCGATGACCGGCCGGTCCGCGAAGGGCGCCAGCGCCTCGTCGGGGTGCCGGACCGTGGTCTCGGTGGACGAGACCGCATCGGCGGTCGGCGGTCGGCGGTCGGCGGTCCTGAACACACCGATCTTCGTGGAGGTGGACCCGGGGTTCACGGCCAGGATATTCATGAGTTAACTCAGTGGCGGACCGCGTCATACGTCGTTACGGCCAGTGCGATAGACATGCGCTTGTCCTCGGCGCTCTCCACCCTGGACGGGATGAGGACGGGGACCGTGGCGCCCACCACCACGTGGGCCGTGACGGAGCCGGCGAGGTACTTGACCGCTTTGCCCAGGAGATTCCCGGCCTCGATGTTGGGCACGACCATGAGGTCGGCGTGGCCGGCCACGGGCGAGTCGATCCCTTTGGCCCGAGCCGCGGACTCGAGCAGTGCGTTGTCCAGGGCCAGGGGCCCGAAGACCTCGGCGCGGGCGAGGGCGTCGGCCCACGGGGCGTTGTCGGTGGGGGATGATCCGGGTCCGGCGCCGGCGGAGCTGTACCGCGCGGTCGTTACCCCGGCGGCCTCCGCGGCGGCGCGGGCCTCGTCGGCCAGGGCGCGCCACTCCACGGTGGAGGGCACGGCGTCGGTGACGGCCTCGGTGGCGCTCATGAGGGCGACGCGGGGCCGCTCGAATCCCAGGGCGTGGAAGACGGCGACGGCGTTGGCCACGATGTGGCGCTTCTGGTCGGCGTCCGGGGTCGGATTGATGCCTCCGTCGGTGATGCCCACCAGGCGGGTCTCGCCGGAGAGGATGTCCTCGTAGAGGAGGACGTCGCTCAGCAGGCGTCCGGTACGGAGACCGTGGTGCGGGTCCAGGACGGCGCGCAGGAGCTGGTCGGTTCGCAGCGTGCCCTTGAGGAGCACGTCCGCCTCGCCGGCGCCGGCCAGGGAGGCGGCCCGGCGGCCCGCCTCCTCTTCGGGCGCGGGCACGAGGCGCGCATCACGGAGACCCTCCAGCCCGTCGCCGTCGATGATCGCCCGGGCGCCCTCGACGTCCCCTACCAGGACGGCCCCGGCCATACCGTCCCGTACGGCCGCGTCCAGCGCGGCAAGAGCGGTGGCACTGGCCGCTCCGGCCACGGCCACCGTCCTGGGGCCGCGCCGCCTGGCTTCCTCCTCGAGGTGGGCGAAGGTGCGCATGATGGTCCGGCTGTGCGGGTGTTCCGCGGCAAGGTAGCCCGGCGTCGCGGGCGGTGAAAGACGGGTCGGCCCGCGTCGTCCAGGCGTTCCAGCGTCAGCGCCTCGCGCGGGCCACGAAGCCCTCCCAACCGGCGGTCCAGCGGGTGCCGGTGGTGGACCTTCCCCATCACTTCGGTTCCTCGCCGATGCAGGCGGGTGAATCGGGCCGCCGTCGGGCTCCCGCTCGCAGCGCGGCGAGGATCCGGATGCCCTCCACGTCGTAGCTCCGGGCCGGGTCGCGTGGTCCGGGGCTCCGTGCATCGTGTCAGGGAAGATTGCGGGTGGCCCCGAGGGCGATGGTCCACCATTCTACCACGACATCTGACGGGACACGAACCGTGCGCGCCGATGGCGCGGACCCGAACGGAAAGGGGACATCGATGCAGGGCATCATGCGGCTACTGACGCTGCTCGTCTGTCTGGGCGTTGCGGCGCCGCTGGCGGGCCAGGACACGGAGCGGCTGTTCTACTACGTGGACCGGGAGGAGTCGTTCGCGAGCTTCCGCGACCACGCGCACCAGATCGACGTCGTGGCGCCGCACGCGTACCAGGTGGACGGCGACGGCATCGTGTGGGGCGAGGTGGATCCGCGCATGCTGCGGCTGGCGGAGGAGCCCGGCGTGCGGATCATGCCGTACATCAACCAGCCGGGCTTCGACCAGGAGATGCTGCACGAGCTGCTGGTGGACGAGGCGGCGCGCAGCCGTGCCATCGGCTGGCTGCTGGAGGCGTGCCGGCGCCACGATCTCTACGGCATCCAGTTCGACTTCGAGAACGTGAGCATCGAGGACCGGGACGCCTACACCCGGTTCTACCAGGAAGCGGCGGATGCGCTGCACGCCGAGGGCTACCGCATCAGCATGGCGGTGGTGCACCGGCCGGACGAGCTGCCGGGTCCGAGCCGGTACCACAAGTGGCTGTTCCGGAACTGGCGGGCCGGGTACGACCTGGAGGCGATCGCCCGCATCGGGGACTGGATCTCGGTCATGACGTACTCCCAGCACACGCGGCGCACGCCGCCGGGGCCCAACGCCGGCGTGCCGTGGGACCGGGACGTCATCGAGTACTTCCTCCAGTTCATGCCGCCGGAGAAGCTGTCGCTGGGCATCCCGGTGGGGTCCCAGCACTGGTACACGTCGCAGGAGGACCGGATCACGCCCGAGATGGCCCGGTCGTACAGCGAGGGCCTGACCTGGGCGGAGGCCCGGACGCTCATCGAGCGCTACGACGCCGAGGAGCACTGGAGCGAGGTGCACCAGGTCCCGTACGCCTTCTACAGCCGGGGCGGCACCTTCGAGTGGATCTTCCTGGAGAACGCCCGGAGCTTCCAGGCCAAGCTCGGCCTCATCGACGAGTACGACCTGCGGGGCTTCTCGGTCTGGGTGCTGGGCAACGAGGACCCGGGCATCTGGACCGTGCTGGCGGAGCGCCGCTAG
>CAYQCY010000106.1:0-12445 GCA_964416095.1 uncultured Gemmatimonadaceae bacterium | reverse complement strand
GGGGCCAGGGACAACCCCTGGCCCCTACTCTACCGTTGTCTCGACCGCGAAGGTGACCCTGCCACGGGGCCTGGCGATCGACCGGATCCTCGCCGCGCCGGGAGCAGGAGCCCGACGGCGGCCCGATTTTGCCCGGCTGCATCAGCGGGGACGCGCAAAAAATGGGGAAGGTCCACTTCACCCCGGTAGACCGGATGACGCCCCGTCGTTAGCTTACGCCGCGCACTCCGAGGACCTCCCGAAATACGAATGGCGATGCCGACCTTTCAAGGACTGGACTACTACGATGTGGACTCGCTCCTCTCGGAAGAGGAGCGGATGGTGCGGGACACCGTGCGGGACTGGGTGGAGGACAACCTGCTGCCCGTGATCGAGGAGGCGTACATCGAGCGCCGGTTCCCGTCGGAGCTCATCCCGCAGATCGCGGAGCTGGGCATGCTCGGCGCGAACCTGCCCGGGGAGTACGGGTGCGCCGGGCTGAACAACGTGGCGTACGGTCTCATCATGCAGGAGCTGGAGCGGGGCGACTCGGGGATCCGGTCGTTCGCGTCGGTGCAGGGTGCCCTCTGCATGTATCCGATCTACGAGTACGGCACCGAGGAGCAGCGCAGGGAGTGGCTGCCGAAGATGGCCACCGGCGAGGTCATCGGCTGTTACGGCCTGACGGAGCCGGACTTCGGCTCGAACCCGGGCGGCATGCGGACCATGGCCCGGAAGGACGGCGACGGCTGGGTCCTGAACGGGTCCAAGATGTGGATCACGAACGGGTCCATGGCGGACATCGCCATCATCTGGGCCAAGACCGGCGAGTACGACGACGCGAAATCCATCCGCGGCTTCGTCGTTCCCACCGACGCCGACGGCTTCGAGGCCCGGGACCAGAAGGGCAAGCTCTCGCTGCTGGCGTCGGACACGTCCGAGCTGTCGCTCCAGGACGTCCGGGTCGGGCCCGAGGCGCTCCTGCCCGAGTCCGCCGGGCTCCGCAGCCCGCTCAGCTGCCTGACCCAGGCCCGCTACGGCATCGCGTTCGGCGCCGTGGGCGCCGCCATGGCCTGCTTCGAGGAGGCGCTGTCCTACGCGAAGCAGCGGATCCAGTTCCACGACAAGCCCATCGCGGCCACCCAGCTCCAGCAGACCCGCCTCGCCGACATGGCCACGCAGATCACGCAGGCCCAGCTCCTGGCGCTCCAGCTCGGTCGCCTCAAGGACCGTGGCGACATGCGGCCCCAGCAGGTCTCCATGGCCAAGCGGGCCAACGTGGACATGGCCTGCGAGGTGGCCCGGGAGGCGCGGCGCCTGCTCGGTGCGAACGGGATCCTGGTCGAGTACTCGGCCATGCGCCACATGGCCAACCTGGAGTCCGTCTACACCTACGAGGGCACCCACGACATTCACGGGCTGATCCTGGGGCACGATCTGACGGGGTACCCGGCGTACTGACGGCGGGTCACGGGTCACGGGCCACGGGCCACGGCGGCCGGCTCCGCGGGGTCGGCACATGGCCGGCGAGGCGTCTCCTGCATCGGGTGAGCCTCTCGGGGCGCTGCGCGCCTGGTGCGACGGATGGAGTCGCCCTGGGAGCGTACCCGTGAAGGAAGACGCGCCGCCGGGCACCTGAGGACCCCGCGACGTGAGGCGCCGTGACCGTAGCCCCGTAGCCCCTTCCACCGCTGGAACGGCCCTTGCACCTTCTGTCCATGGACAGAGTTGCTTACATCTCGAGGAAGGAGGCCCCATGCAGATCCGTGAATTGATGACGGAGAACCCGACATTCGTGACACCGGAGGCGACGCTGCAGCGCGCGGCCGAGCTGATGCGGGACGAGGACATCGGCATCGTGCCCGTCGTGGATGACATGAACAACCTGAAGCTGCAGGGCGTGCTCACCGACCGGGACATCACCGTCCGGGCGGTGGCGGAGAACCGGGACGTGAACGCACCGGTGCGGGACGTGATGACCGCGGACGGGCTCGTGCGACTCCGTGCGGACGACTCGGTGGACGAGCTGCTGGACCGGATGGGCGCGGAGCAGATCCGCCGGCTGCTGGTGGTGGACGACGACGACCGGCTGATCGGCATCGTCGCCCAGGCCGACGTGCTCCGTCAGCTCGGCGACCGGCGCACCGAGGAGGTCGAGGAGACGCTGGAGGAGATCTCCGAGCCGTCCTGACCGGACGACCGGACGATCCAGGACCCCGCTCGGGGTCGGCGCCACGAGGTGCCGGCCCCGACGTGCATCAGGGCGCTCGCTGGCCGCCGAGGGCCTCGAAGCCGGCCACGACCTCCATGAGCTCCTCGGTAATGGTCTGCTGGCGGTAGTGGTTGTAGCGTTGCTCCAGCTCGCCGAGCCGCTCGTCGATGCGCCGCTCCGCCGCTTCCATGGCAGCCAGCCGGCTGGCGTTCTCGCTGGCCAGCGACTCGACGAAGGCCCGGAACAGGGCCGTGAAGAGGTACTCCCGGACGACGGCGGCGAAGAGGGTGGCCCAGTCGGTGCGGTGCATGGGCAGGCTCGGTCCGGCCCACGACTTCGCCTCCAATTCGTGTACGAGCTCCGGGTCCACGGGCAGCACCTGCCGGGCCGTGGGCTCGTAGGACGCGCCCGACTCGTAGCCGTTGTACGCCACGATGATGCGACGGACGCCGCGTCGTGTGCGCAGCTCCTGGACGGCGATCAGGAGGTGGCGCACGGCGTCGGCCACGCCATCCACCGACGTGGGGATGGGGAACTCACGCTCCACGGGCACCCCGGCGCCGAGCCGGCCGGCGATGCGGGATCCCACGGCGTACACGGCGTACGGGTCCCTCAGCTTCGCCAGCTCCTTCCGGGCGCGGCCGGCGATGCGGGTGTCGAACTGGCCCACGAGCCCCTGGCCGGCCCCGAGGACCACGAGCAGCGCCAGCCCCTCCGGCTCGGTGGCCCGGATGTCCGTGCGAGTGCGAAGCGCGACCTGGAGCGCCAGCTCCACCGTGTCGTCGTACGGCTCGATGGCCTCCACCGCCTCCCGGAACTGGCGGATGCGGACGGCGGCCAGCGACTTCATCGCCGTCACGATGGAGCCCAGGTCCCGGGCGCTCTCCAGCCGTCGGCGCAGCGACTCCAGCGTCTGCACGTCAGCCCTCCTCCACGTCCTTTGCGGACCGGTCCTCCAGCTCCAGGCGTTCGACGGCCTCCTCCGCCAGCTCCCGGATCCGGTCCCGGTCCTCGTCCTCCAGCGGCTCGTCGGAGGCGAGGCGGCGGGACAGCTCCCGGTCGTCGCGGACGGCCTGCCGGATCCCGTCGGCCACGTCGTGGACCCGCACCGTGGGCACGTCGTCCAGGATGCCCTCGGAGACGGCCAGGAGCACGGCGATCTGCTCGGCCACCGGGATGGGCTCGTACTGGGGCTGCTTCAGGATCTCCCGCACCCGCCGGCCGTGCTCCAGCGTCCGGCGCGTCTCCTCGTCGAGCTGGGTCGCGAAGCGGGCGAACTGCTCCAGCTCCTCGAACTGGGAGTAGGAGAGGCGCAGGTCCCCGGCCACCGCCCGGTACGTGGCGAGCTGCGCCTCGCCGCCGACCCGGGACACGGAGCGCCCCACGTCCACCGCCGGCAGGATGCCTTTCCGGAAGAGGCCCGGCGACAGGTAGATCTGCCCGTCGGTGATGGAGATCAGATTGGTCGGGATGTATGCGGACAGGTTCTGGGCCTGGGTCTCCACCACCGGCAGCGCCGTGACCGAGCCGCCCCCGGCATCCTCCTTCCGCCGGGTGGACCGCTCCAGCAGCCGTGCGTGGATGTGGAAGATGTCGCCCGGGTACGCCTCCCGGCCCGGCGGCCTGCGGAGCAGCAGGGAGAGCTCGCGGTAGGCCCGGGCGTGCCGCGTCAGGTCGTCGTACACCACCAGCACATCCCGGCCCCGGTCCATGAAGTACTCGGCCATGGTCATGGCGGCGTACGGCGCGAGGTACTGGAGCCCCGGCGGGTCCTGCCCGCTGGCCACGACCACGCCGCAGTAGTCCATGGAAGCATGCTTCCGGATGTCCGCCACCACACGCGCGACCGCCGAGTTGCGCTGGCCGATGGCGCAGTAGATGCACAGCACGTCCGTGTCCCGCTGGTTCACGATGGCGTCCACCGCCACCGCCGTCTTGCCCGTCTCCCGGTCGCCCACGATGAGCTCCCGCTGGCCGCGTCCCACCGGGACCAGGGCGTCCACCACCTTGAGGCCGGTCTGCAGGGGAACCCGCACCGGGTCCCGGTCCATCACCTCGGGCGCGGGCCGGTCTGCCGGCCAGCGCTCCGCAGCCCCGACCCCGCCTCGTTCATCCAGGGGCCGGCCCAGCGGGTCGAGGATCCGACCCAGGATCGCTTCGCCGACCGGCACGTCCAGCGTCCGACCGGTCCGGTAGACCGTGTCGCCCGGCTCCAGGCCGGCGTCCTCGTCCAGCAGGATGACGCCCACCTCATCCGGGTCCAGGTTGAACACCGTGCCGAAGCGCCCGCCGGGAAACCGGATCAGCTCGTCCGCCGTGGCGCCCGGCAGCCCCTTCAACCGTGCGACGCCCTCGCCGACGGTGTGGATCGTCCCCACCTCCCGGGGCTCGAGCCCGGCGAGGCGCTCGGCCAGCGCATCGGACCAGGCTCCGAACAGCGGGGACAGGACCGCGTCCCCGATGCCGTTCCGGAGTTCCGCAGCCTCAGCCATCCCCGTCCGCCTTTCCGTCGGCACCGTTCGAATCGCCGTCTCGGCCGTCTCCACCGTCCGGGTCTGCGTCCTCGTCGTCTTCGGCCGCCTCGCCTTTCTTCAAGGCCCGCTCCTCCAGCAGATCGTCGACCCGGGCCTCGAGCTGCTCGATGTAGTCGCGCACGCTCCAGGCGATGCGCCGCCCGCCGGCCCGGAGCTCCACGCCGCAGACCAGCTCCGGGTCCGTCTCGAAGTCGATGGCCTCCCAGCGGTCCCGCACCGCCTGCCGGATGCGGTCCTTCTGGGCGTCGGTGGGCTCGAAGGCGGTGGCCACGCGGGCCTCGTCGGCCTCCAGTCCGTCCAGTTCCGCATCCTCCAGACGCTCGGCGAAGCGGCGCAGCACCACGTCCTGGAGCTCGGCGTCCGCCAGCTCCTCCAGCGCCCTGCGTACGGCGTCGCAGGTGGCGTCGGCGGCACGCGTGCGGAGCGCGTCCAGGAACTCGGTCCGCTCCCGCTCCACGGCCCTGCGCCAGCGCTGGCGCTGGCCCTCCACCTCGGATCGGGCCTCGTCCAGGAGCTCCCGGCGACGCTCGTCGGCCTCCTCCTTCGCCTCTCGCATCAACCCTTCGCGCCGGTCGTCGAGCTCCCGGCGCTCCTCCTCGAGGGACCGCGCCCGTTCCTCCGCTTCGGCCCGTTCCTCTTCCGCCTCCTGGAACCGGGACCGGACCTCGTCGGCCCGGCGGTCGATGACGGCGATGATGCGGCCGTAGAGGGCCCAGCGGAGCAGGGCGACCAGGATCAGGAAGTTGACGATCTGGGCGCTGAAGGTGAGCCAGTCGATTCTCACTCAGCCACCTCCGACCACGTGGCTCCAGAAGGGGTTGGCGAAGATGAGGATGAGGGCGACGACGAGGCAGTAGATCGCCGTGCTCTCGATCATGGCCAGCCCCACGAAGAGCGTGCGGGTCAGCGTGTTGGACTCGTCGGGCTGCTGGGCGATGGCCCGCATGGCGTCCGCCAGCGCGCGGCCCTCCCCGAGTGCCGGGCCGATGCTGCCGATGGCGACGGTCAGCCCGGCGATGACGATGGACGCGGTGGCGATCAGGTCGAGAGATTCCATGGTCAGTCTTCGTCTCGAGTGCCGTTCGCGTCGTCGTTGCCGTTCTCCATCACCTCCCGGTGGGACCGGGCGGCGGATGCGATGTACACCAGGGAGAGGACGGCGAAGACGTACGCCTGGATGAAGCCGATGAGGAGGCCGAAGGCCTCCATGACGGCGGGGAAGAGGAAGGGGATCAGGGAGATCAGGATCCCCACGATGAGCGTGCCGCTCATGATGTTGCCGAAGAGGCGCATTGCCAGGGCCAGCGTCCGGGAGAACTCGGAGATGACCTGGAACGGCAGCATGAACGGCGTGGGCTGCACGTAGTGCCGGAGGTAGCCGACCAGTCCCCGCTGCGCGATGCCGTAGATGGGCACGGCCACGAAGACGCAGGCGGCCAGCGCCGACGTCGTGCTGAGCGAGGCGGTGGGCGGCGTGAATCCGGGAATCGCCCCGAGCAGCGTGGATGTGGCGATGAACAGGAAGAGGGTGCCGATGAACGGTATGTACGGCTTCGGGTCCTGGTGCGCCGCGTCCCGGATCTGGTCCCGGATCGTCTCCACGATGAGCTCGAGAGCGAGCTGGAGCCGGCCCGGCTCCCGCGTTCGTAGCCGTCGTGTCGCGATCCAGGAGATCAGCACCAGCACCGCCATCACGACCCAACTGAACACGATGGTCGCGTTGAGCTCGAGGCCGGCCCACGTCCAGAAGACCGTCTGGTCCGGTGTGATCTCCATGCGTCAGGCCCCCTCCCCTGCGGCGGACGGCGTTCGCACCCGCCTGGCGAGCAACGTTCGGGCCAGGAGCAGGCCCACGAGGGCCGCGAGCAGCCGTCGCCAATCGCCGAGCATGAGCAGGTACAGCCCGCCGGCCAGGACGGCGAAGCGCACGACGAAGCTCCCCGCCAGCAGTAGCCGGGGCCGCGCCGCGCTCGTGGCGGCGCGCACGGTGAGCCACAGCCCGCCGAAGAAGAACGCGCCCAGGACGAGGCCGCCGGCCAGGCCCAGCAGCAGGCTCGGGACGACGCTCATGCCGGGCCTCCCTTCGCCTCGGGCCACCGCTCCAGGAGCCACCGGGCCACGACCGGGAAGACCAGGCACGTCACCAGCGTGACCAGGATGGCACCGCCGTAGATGCGGGCCGCCCCGTAGCCCAGCACTCCGCTGACCGTGATGCTGCCGAGCCAGACCGGCCATGCCCGGCCGAGCTGGTCCCACAACGCGGAGACCTCGCTCTCGAGACCCACCCGGAAGAGGAGCGCGATGACGCCGATGTGGGAGAGGAAGTCCAGCAGCGCGACCAGCAGCGGCTCGCCCATCAGCGCTCCTCGCTCTCGCGCTTGACCCAGAACCAGGCGTTCAGGGCGCCGGCCGCCACCCCCACCACCACCCCGGTCAGGGTCCAGGACGTCTCCGTCTCGAACCGGAGATCCAGCCAGACACCCACGGCGATGCCCAGCAGCGTCGGGATCATCACCGACCAGCCCACCAGCCCGAACATGCCGAGCCCGAACCAGATGCCCCGGTCGCCCTCGCGTCGGGCCCTGGACTTCCGCTCCGACTTGCCGTGCACCTCCTCCAGGAAGGTGCGGCGGCCGTCCCGCTTCCGCTCCTTCTCGTCGTTCTCACTCTTCATGGCGCTGCTGCTCCAGGACCCGCCGGTAGAAGCCCGCCTCCAGGCGGGCCAGTGCCGTGCGCGCCCGCTTCTCGTGCTCGTCCAGCGCCAGGAACCGCGCCTCCACCAGCTCCTGCAGCTCCTCCGGCTCGTCGCCCCGCACCGCGTCCCGGACCGCGACCGTGACCTCGGGGCCCCGCTTCACCAGCAGCCCCTCGTCCACGCCCAGGAACGCCTCCCGCCCGTCCGTGTCCTCGTACACCAGCACACCCGGGACCAGCGGCGCCGCGTATCCCACGTGGCCCGGGAGGAGTCCGAAGGCGCCTTCCGGCGCCTCCGCCACGATGCGGCGGACCTCCGTCTCCAACAGCACGTGGGCCGGCAGGAGCACGCGGAGCTTCACGGCCCCTCCCCGCCGGGGGCGGCGCCCTCGGCTTCCACCGCCGGGCCCCCGGCCTCGCCGGCCCGCTCCCCCGCCTCGTCGATGCCGCCGATCATGTAGAGCGCCCGCTCCGGCTCCTCGGCGAAATCGTCGTCCAGGATGCGCTCGCACCCGTCCAGCGTCTCGTCCATGCCCACGGCGCGACCCTCCATGCCCGTGTACTGCTCCGTCACGAAGAAGGGCTGGGTCAGGAAGCGGTCCAGGCGGCGGGCCCGGTTCACCACCTGCCGGTCTTCCCTGGACAGCTCTTCCTGCCCGAGCATGGCGATGATGTCCTTCAGGTCCTCGTACTGGGCCAACGTCTCGCGCACGGTCCGGGCGATGTCGTAGTGGCGACGGCCCACCACCGGCGGGGTCAGCATCTTGGAGGCGGAGCGGAGCGGGTCGATGGCCGGGTACAGGCCCTGGCTGGCCCGGTCCCGGGACAGGACCACGCTGGCGGACAGGTGGGCGAAGGTGTGGGTGATGGCCGGGTCGGTGAAGTCGTCGGCCGGGACGTAGACCGCCTGGACCGACGTGATGGCCCCGGACTCGGTGCTCGCGATCCGTTCCTCGAGCTCCGCCAGGTCCGTGGCCAGCGTGGGCTGGTAGCCCAGCCGCGAGGGCATCCGGCCCAGCAGCCCGGACACCTCCATCCCGGCCTGGACGAAGCGGAACACGTTGTCCATGAGGAGGAGCACATCCTGGCGCTGGTCCTCGCGGAAGTATTCGGCGATGGTCAGCGCCGCCTGCCCGACCCGGAACCGGACGCCCGGCGGCTGGTCCATCTGCCCGTACACCAGCACGGTGTCGTCCAGGACCCCGGCCTCCTGGACCTGGCGGTAGAGCTCTTCCGCCTCCCGGTTCCGCTCGCCGATGCCGCAGAACATGCTCACGCCGCTGTGGCGCCGGACCATGTTCCCGATGAGCTCCATGATCAGGACCGTCTTGCCGACGCCGGCCCCGCCGAAGAGCCCGGCCTTGCCGCCCCGCTCCAGCGGTGACAGCAGGTCGATGGCCTTGATCCCCGTCTCCAGCACCTCCTCCGATGTGGTCTGCCGGGACACCGGCACCGGCGCCTGGTGGATCGAGCGCCGCTCCTCGGCCTCGATCTCGCCGCGCCGGTCCATGGGCCGCCCGAACACGTCCACGACCCGGCCCAGCAGCCCCCGGCCCACCGGCACCTCGAAGGGCCGACCCGTGTCCCGCACCGGCATGCCACGGCCCAGACCCTCCGTCGTCGTGAGGGCGACGCCCCGGACCACCTTCGGCTCCACGTGGCCCACCACCTCGACCTCGATGTCGCCATCCGCCGCCACGAGCCGGCTGTGCAGCTCGGGCGGCTCCTCCGGGAAGCGTACGTCCACCACGGTCCCCCGGACCGAGACCACCTCGCCGGTACGGTCGCCGTCGGCCATCAGCCGTCGTCCTCCCCCGCCGCCTCCACCTCGGCGACCCGCCGCAACACCGGCAGCACGCTGTCCGGATTCAGCGAGATGGAGTCGATCCCTTCGCGGACCAGGAAGGCCGCGAACTCGGGGTAGTCGCTCGGCGCCTGGCCGCAGATGCCCACCGGCGTGTCCGCCTCGTGGGCGCGCCGGATGTGGTCGGCGATCATGCGCTTCACGGCCTCGTCCCGCTCGTCGAACAGCTCGGCGAGGCGCTCCGAGTCCCGGTCCACGCCCAGCGTGAGCTGCGTCAAGTCGTTGCTGCCGATGGAGAAGCCGTCGACCCGCTCGGCGAAGTCCTCCGTCAGCGCCACGTTGGACGGCACCTCGCACATGAGGTAGACCTGGAGGCCGTTGCCACCCCGCTCGAGCCCGTTCTCCGCCAGCACCTCCAGGACCCGGTCCGCCTCCGCCGTGGTGCGGCAGAACGGGATCATCACCACGACGTTGTCCAGGCCGATCTCCTCCCGGACCCGCCGGATCGCCCGGCACTCCAGGGCGAACCCGTCCCGGTACGCGTCGCTGTAGTAGCGCGAGGCGCCCCGGAACCCGAGCATCGGGTTCTCCTCCTCCGGCTCGAAGCGCTCCCCGCCCAGCAGCTCGGCGTACTCGTTCGTCTTGAAATCGCTCAGCCGGACCACCACCGGGTCCGGGTACTGGGAGGCCGCGATCTTGGCCAGCCCCGACGCCAGGTGGTCCACGAAGAAGTCGCCGGGCTCGTCGTAGCCCTCGATCCGCTCACGGATCGCCTCCCGCACCTCGTCGTCCAGCTCGTCCAGCCGCGTGAGCGCCAGAGGGTGCACCCCGATGGCGTGCTGGACCGTGAACTCCATGCGGGCCAGCCCGACCCCGTGGGCCGGGAGCCGCCACCAGCGGAACGCCGCCGCCGGATTCGCCAGGTTCATCATGATCCGGGTCCGGGTCTCGGGCAGGTCCTCCAGGTCCAGCTCTTCCTCGTCGTACGCCAGCTCCCCGCCGTAGACGTGGCCCTCGTCACCTTCGGCGCACGACACGGTGACGACGGCGCCGTCGTCCAGCACCTCCGTGGCATCACTCGCGCCTACCACCGCCGGGATCCCCAGCTCACGGCTCACGATGGCCGCATGGCTCGTCCGGCCGCCGTGCTCCGTCACCACCGCCGCCGCGCGGTTCAGCAGCGGGCCCCAGTCCGGATCCGTCATCTCCGTGACCAGCACGTCGCCTTCCTCGAACCGGCCGCCCTCCTCCGGCGAGGCGATGAGGCGGACGGGACCCGCCGCGATGGCATCACCGACGCTCAGCCCCGTCAGCACCGGCTCCGCCGCCGCCTCCAGGGCGTACGTGCGCACCGACGACGCCTGCCGCCGCGACTGCACCGTCTCGGGACGCGCCTGCACGATGAACAGCTCGCCCGTCTCCGCGTCCTTCGCCCACTCGATGTCCATGGGACGGCCATAGTGCTCCTCGATGGCCACCGCCCACTCCGCAAGGCGCAGGATCTCGTCATCCGAAAGCACCAGCCGCGCACGTTCTTCCGGATCCGTCTCCACGTTCCTGATGCCCTCTCCCTCCGCGTAGACCGCTCGCGCCTCCTTCGCGCCCCGCGCCTTCTCCAGGATCGGGCGGGCACCATCGCCCAACAGCGGCTTGAAGACCAGGTACCGGTCCGGCGTGACGGTGCCCTGCACCACGTTCTCGCCCAGGCCCCACGCCGCGTTGATGAGCACGACGTCGGGGAAGCCGGTCTCCGTGTCCAGCGTGAACACGACGCCGGCGCCGGCCTCGCCGGCCCGGACCATGCGCTGGACGCCCACGGACAGGGCTACCTCCAGGTGGTCGAAGCCCCGCTCCTCCCGGTAGCTGATGGCCCGGTCGGTGAAGAGGGAGGCGAAACAGTCGCGGCAGGCGTCCAGGAGGGCATCCGCGCCGCGCACGTTCAGGAAGCTCTCGAGCTGGCCGGCGAAGCTGGCCTCGGGCAGGTCCTCGGCCGTCGCGCTGCTCCGCACCGCCACGTCGACGGCGTCCGTGTCGTAGCGGTCGGACAGCTCGTCGTAGGCGTCCCGGATCGCCGCCTCCACCGCCTCGGGCATGGAGCCGTCCCGGATGCGCGACCGGATCTCCTCGCCTACCTCCTCCAGCGGGCGGTCTCCGGACTGGAGCCCCGCGAGGCTCTCGCGGAGCCCGTCTTCCAGCTCGTTGTGGTCGAGGAAGGCGCGGTAGGCGGCGGCCGTGGTGGCGAAGCCGTCCGGGACCCGGACCCCGGCGTCCTCGAGCGCCTCCAGCATCTCGCCCAGGGAAGCGTTCTTGCCGCCGACGGCCGCCAGGTCGTCGGAGCCCAGCGCGTCGAGCCAGCGGACGTACTCCGTTTCCTGCGGCATCGGTCCTCCTACCGGGCCGGGTGCGCGGGGTGCTCGTGCGTGATTCCAGGGATCCGGAGACGCAGGAGACGTTCCGCGGAGCGGGGAGGGCCGGGCGACCGGCGGGCGCGGGTCACCGCCAGCGCCGACCCTTCAGGCGCGGCGGGGCAGGCGTTGCGCCCGTCCGCCGCCTCAGGCGACGGACGGCCTCAGTACCGGGTTGCCGGTCGGTTGCGGTGGAGCCGATCGGGGCGGCAGCTTCAGATCCAGCAAGCCGCTGATCTCCTGGAAGAGGACGAGGGGCGGGCTGCCCTTCGGCAGGAACCGTCCGCCGGCGACCTCCGTCCGCGCCTCCACGTCCCCGATCCCCTCCACCGCCCACACGATGACCGGGATCCCGTCCAGCTCATCGTGCCGGCTCAGCTCCTCGACCACGCAGTGGCCGGCCTTGCCGGGGATCAGGAACTCGGTCACGATCAGATCCGGCCGCTCCTCCAGCGCCAGCTCGATGCCTTCGTCGGCGGTCCGGGCGGTGAGCACCCTGACGTCCGTGTAATGGAAGAGGGCGGCCAGCAGGTCGCGGTTCCCTTCGGTGGGATCGATGACGAGCATCGTCTTCATGGTACCTCCCGGCCGGTGAGGATAAACACCCCGGCGCTCGCATCCCGGCGCCGGGGTGAGGTCGAGTGCTCTGTAAACCTAATGCGCATGAATCGTACCCGGTTCCCGGGCGTTCGTGCCACGACGGCCGGGTCGGCTCAGCCGAACTCGATGAGCGGCTTGATGATGCCGTCCTCCTTGGTCTCCATGAGGCGGAAGGCCTCCTCGGCTCCTCGCTGTTCCACGTGGGTACGTTGTCCTT
>CAYQCY010000105.1:0-12571 GCA_964416095.1 uncultured Gemmatimonadaceae bacterium | reverse complement strand
TCTCGCACCACAACGGGTTACGGAGAAACCCGGCCATTTTTTGGGGAAAGTCCTGATTTGAAGGCACGGACGCCGCCGGCTCACCGTCGCCAGTCCAGGTCCCGCCATCCGCTCCGCTCCACAACCCGCCCGTCGATACGCCGCACCGAGCTGCGCTGGCGCTGCTCTTCGGCGAGCAGTGCCGCGGTCAACGCCGCCAGGCGCTCCACCGCCTCGTCCGCGCCGCCGTCGGTCAGCTCCGGGTGCCGCTCCAGGTACCGGATGTCCAGGGCGCCCGCCCGGAAGTCGGGCTCGGTCATGACGCGGCGATGGAACGGCGCGCTCGTCTCGATCCCCACGACCCGGAGCTCCGCCAGCGCTCGCTCCATCCGGTGCACGGCCGCGTCCCGGTCCGGGCCGTAGACGATGAGCTTGGCCAGGAGCGGGTCGTAGAAGAGGGAGACCTGGAAGCCCTCGTCGATGCCGCCGTCCCACCGCACGCCGGGACCCGACGGCACGTGCAGCAGCTCGATCCGGCCCGTGGACGGCAGGAAGTCGTTGAACGCGTCCTCGCTGGTGATGCGGGCCTCGATGGCGTGCCCGCGGACCTCGATCTCGTCCTGGGACCAGGGCAGCCGCTCACCCGCCGCGACCCTGATCTGCCACTGGACCAGGTCCACGCCGGTGACCAGCTCGGTCACGGGATGCTCCACCTGGATCCGCGTGTTCATCTCGAGGAAGTAGAACCGGCCGTCCTGGAACAGGAACTCCACCGTGCCCGCGTTCCGGTACGACACGGCCTCCGCCGCGGCCACCGCCGCACGGCCCATGTCCGCCCGCAGCTCCGGCGTCACCACCGGCGACGGCGCCTCCTCCACCATCTTCTGGTGCCGGCGCTGGATCGAGCACTCCCGCTCGCCCAGGTGGACGGTGTTCCCGTGCACGTCCGCCAGCACCTGGATCTCGATGTGCCGCGGGCCCTCCAGGTACTTCTCGATGTAGAGGCTGCCGTCCCCGAACGCGGCCGTGGCCTCCCGGGCCGCCGCCTCGTACGCCGCCACCAGCTCGGCCTCCTGCCGGACCACCCGCATCCCCTTGCCACCGCCGCCGGCCGCCGCTTTCAGCAGCACCGGCAGCCCGACCTCCAGCGCCGCGGCCCGGGCCGCCTCCGCCGACGCCATCGCCTCCACCGTCCCCGGCACCACTGGCACGCCCACCGCCTGCATCCGCCGCCGCGCCTCCGTCTTGTCGCCCATGGCCGCAATGGACGCGTGGGGCGGACCGATGAAGGTCAGCCCTGCGGACTCCACCGCCTCGGCGAAGTGGGCGCGCTCCGCCAGGAACCCGTACCCGGGATGCACCGCATCGCACCCCGTCGCCTTCGCCGCCGCCACCAGCTTCTCCGCCACCAGGTAGCTCTCCGACGACGGAGGGGGCCCGATAGGGTACGCCTCGTCCGCCGCCAGCACGTGCGGCGCGAGACGGTCCGCCTCCGAATAGACCGCCACCGAACGGACACCCAGCTCCCGGCAGGCGCGGATCACGCGGACGGCAATCTCGCCGCGGTTCGCGATCAGGACACCATTGAAAGGCACAGGCTACCGTGCTCCGTCCAGAGGATACGTAGGGCTTTGTCGAGATCGAAGTCGAGGTCGATTTCGAATTCGATGCCGGTCTCAGCCTTGCGCCGTTTGCTCCACAAGCTCGATCTCGGCTTCCGACAGGCCGTACAACCGATACACGATCCGGTCGATGAGGGCGTCCGTCAATTCGAGTTGACGGACGATCGGCGCGAGCGTCGCCATGCTGCGTTCGTAGCCTTCCACGACCCGCTGCCGTACCGCGTTGACGGCCCGGTAGCCCTCCGGCTCCGACACGTCCAGATTCGTGACTGCCGGATGGTTGCGCTCGATCACGCCGAGCAGCTTGTCGATGCCTTCAGGTTGGGCATAGTACTCGCCGACGTACGTCTTGCCGGAGAGGTCGTCGACACGGCAACCCAACTGGCCCTCCAACCAGCCCAGGAACGACGCCACCTCGTCCTGGCGCCGTGCATGGAGCTCGGTCATACGCCGTGCCAGGAAGCCGAGGAATTCCGCTACGACATCGGCGCGCTCGCGTTCCGTGTCCGGCACGCCCTCGTCCGTTCGCGGCAGGAGCAGGTCCACCTGCCGCAGCAGATCGCCGAACGCCGTCTCAACCGTCTCGTCCATACGCCTCCTCCACCGCAGCCACGACCCGCTCCGCCGCCTGGATCGCCTTCTCCGCTTCGTCCTCCGCGTAGTCCCGGGTCACCTCCGGGTACCTCGGCTCGACGGCATACGGGCTCAGCGTTTCCGTCTCCTCACCGAGCGGCGGCAGCTTCGCGCCGCTGGCGGCGACCGCCGACGCCAGCGCGTCCAGGTCGTGCGTCGGCATCGGGGGCAGGCCCGCCACGCTCAGGACGGCCTTGAACGCCTTCTCGGCCGCCTGATGGGCATGGTAGACCGCGCCCCAAGTGATGGGCGGCTCCTGCGCCAGCGCCACCTTCGCCAGCGCCAGGTCGTCCCGCGCCCGACCGAGCCACGCTTCGTACAGCTCGCGCTCAGCCGCGGTCATACAGCACGACTCCTTCCCGCAGCACATGCCCCAGGAAGCTCGCCGGGACATCCCGCCACCGGTCCACCTCGTCCGGCCCGAACACGTGCAGGTCCAGGGACCGCTCCACCTCCCCCGCATGTCTTCGCAACGCGATGTGCCGCTCCGCCCCACCCCCGTCTCCGCTGTCGATCACCACGAGGTCGACATCGCTGGACGGCCCGCCCTGCCCCCGCGCCCACGAACCGATCAGGATCACGCGCTCCACGCCATCCACCTCGCCGATCCTGGGCCCCAGCGCCTGGATGTCCTCCGGGATCTCCGGCTCCACACCCGCCAGCTTGAGGCCCCGATGGTACAGGGATTCCAGCCAACCGCCCAGCTCGCGGCGGGTGGACTCCCCCGTGCGATGCTGGATGCGGCGGATCGGCAGGCGCTCCATGTACTGGGTACGGAACTCCAGGTACTCCTTCGCCCGATCGGGACCTTCCAGTTTGGCAAGGGCGTTCCTGAGCACGAACCCGGAGAGCGTGCTGTTCAGAACGGCCAGTAGAAAAGGGTCCTCTCCCGGAATGAAGTAGCATTTGTCATTAGAGTAAAGCGGGCCCCGTGCAAAACAAAAACGGCAATTGGCTGCGATCACCGGATAGAGGATTTTCGCGCCCTCGAAATGCTCCCGATACCCCTCCTGCGGCTGCTGCAGCTCGTACCAGGCCTGGTCGGTGGCCCGAGCCTCGAGGCGTTCACGGAAGGGCTCGAGGTAGTGTTGGATCGCGGGGTAACGCGCGATGTCCACGCCATGGGGAAGGTACAGCAGGTACAAGCCCTGACGTTTCAGGAAGTAGCGGCGGACCTCGTGGCCGACGACGAGGGGCTTCACGACTTCGGCGTTGCGCGGGTCTTCGGCCAGCAGGCGTTGACCGGTCTCCGCATCCACGATGAAGGCATCGTTGAGGCCGGTCTTGATGCCCCAACAGATGCTGTGTTCCACGTATCTGTCCAGCGTTGTGCTCTTGTCGTTGAGCCGTTGCAGAAGCTCGGCCACCGGCCGGGCCACGAGCAACCAGTTCTCGCCGTTCATGGTCTCCGGGTCGATCTCGAACCGGCGCGTTTCCACGTACTCCTCCAGGTCCTCGAACTCCAGCGTGTCCACCTGGCAGAGGTGCGGGGACGGGCCGAATTCGGGGTCCTTCCGCGCCACCAGCACCATGGCGCGGACGGTGGCCTCGGGGAACACCGGCAACCCGCCGAAATCGACGATCTCGCGGACCGCGGCGTCGCGCGAGATAAGCGTGCGCACCGGCTTGCCGTAGTTGGCGCGGAGGAACTTGTTGGACACGATGACGCCGTACTCGCCGCCCTCTCGCAGCAGATCCAGGGACCGTTCGATGAAGAAGACGTAGAGGTCGCTGCGGGTCGCGTATGTCTCGTAGACTTCGCGCAGGAAGGGCTTGATCTCCGCGAACTCCTCCATGCGCACGTACGGCGGGTTGCCGATCACGGCATCGAAGCCCGGGTTGTCCCGCTCATCGCCGTGCTCGTCGAAGAAGACCTCGCCGAACTCCACGTCCCAGTGGAAGAAGCGGTGCTCGCGCCAGAGCTCCTTGGCGCGGGCGAACCACGGCTTCTTCGCCAGCTCCGTCCACGTCCCCTCCGGGGCCCGCAACGCCTCCATGGCACGAGCGTACTGGTCGTCGTCGAGCTCGTTGCCGAACGGCTTACTGCTCCACAGGTCGGCCACGCCCCGATACCGGTCGAGCATGGCGTCGGCCCGGGCGTACAGTCGCTCCTTCCGTTCCACATCGTCGAGGCTGTCCGAAGGCAGCTCCTCGATCTGCCGGATGAAGCCGAGGATCCTGAAGACCTGTTGGCGGAAGGCGTTTTCGAAGGCCCCGATCTGACCTGCGGCCTCGAGGGCCGCCGCGTGACCGCGGCCCCCCGGCAGGCGGCCGAGTTCGCGAAGGCGAGCACCCAGCAGTGAGTCGCCGTGCTTGAGGTGGTGGTCCAGGAAATTGAGCGGCTTGTCCTTCTGGACGGTGGCGAGCCAGAGAGCCAGCTTGGCCAGCTCCACGGCGCGGGCGTTCCGGTCGACGCCGAAAACGCAGCGTTCGACGACGAGCCGGCGGATGTGGTCCGGCGTCAGCTCGGCGAAGTCGCCCAGGACCTGCTGCTCGTCTTCGGCCGAGGCCTGGACGGCGCTCCGGGCGAGGTACGACGTGGCGGCGACGAGGAAGTGACCGCTGCCCATGGCGGGGTCGAGGATGCGGAGCTCCAGGATTTCGGGCACGGACCGGCCCTCGACGAGGGGGCCGAGGGTCCGGTCCACGATGTATTCGACGATGTAGTCCGGCGTGTAGTACGAGCCCGTCACCTTTCGCTCGCCCTTGTCGTTGGCGAGGTGCAGCTCTCCGGCCTCCACGGCGTCACGCACGACCACGCCGTTTTCCCTGATGGCGGGCAGGGCTTCGTCCGCCACCCGGATGACGTGCTCCAGGAGGCCTTCGTAGATCGAGCCCAGGTGGCGCACGTCCAGCGGGCCGTAGTCCACGTAGTGCAAGACGCCGGTATCGGGATCGGTTGCGCGCGACAGCAGGTCGATGGCCTCGGCCAGGAACGGGTCGGGGACGTAGTGCTCGTTCAACCAGGGGTGCTCGTCCGGGTCGAACAGGCCGCCGTCGTAGATGGGCACGCCGAGGCCCTGCCAGGCCGCGTCGCCATCGATGATGGCGAACAGGTCGGCGAGGTCGTTCCAAAAGTCCCGGCCCAGCGGGAACGTGTCCTCCCCGTGGTCCCGTATCCGCGCGGCCCGTTCCCGGAGCTGGAGCAGGCTCTTCCTCCGGTACGCCGGGTTGGTCCGTACGGGGAGCAGCTCGCGCGACTCGGCGTACAGGACGAACAGCATCCGAAAGAGCACCGTGAGCGCATTGTCGAGCACCTCACGTGCCCGGTCCCGGTCGTCGGCCACGTCACCGCCGTCCTGCCCGGTGGCGGCGACGAAGCCCCGGCAGAGCGCGGTCACGGCCCGGTACGCCCGCGGTTTCAGGGCGTCTTCCACCGCCCGGGCGTACTGCGTCGAGCGGGCCCTGGCGAGGTCCAGCCAGCGCCGGCCGTCGGGTCCCGGTGCGAACGCTTCTGGCCTGAAGAACAGGTAGAAGTAGCGGAACGCCTCGGCCGCCGGCATCAGCCGGCCCGACTCCCCGACCGGCAGGTCGTCCTCTGCCAGCAACGCTGGCAGGTGGACCGCGAAGTAGACGGTGTCCGCGAAATCGGCGTCCCGGTAATAGAGCCGCCATTCCGCGCCATTGGTCAGGATGCCCCAGGGGTGCCGGGTGCGGACGAGGTAGTTGACGATCTGCCCGGACGGAACGCGCTCGGGCGCCGTGTCCTCGGCGACTCCGGGGGCGTCAAGGGAGCGGGTCCACCGCTTCGCCTCCAGCACGCCCACGGCGTTGCGGAGGATGTCCCGGCGTTCCCCCCCCGCCGCGGCGCGGTCCGCATCGGCCTGCGTCAGGAACAGCGCGTAGTCGGGAAAGTGCGTCGACCCCATCCGGATGCTGCGCGGTTGGACCTCGTACCCCCAACCGAGCACGTCCAGGACGGGCCGGATCCAGCGTTCCTCGGTCTGGGCCTCGTTCGCCGCCTCGAGAGTCTGTTCCTGTTCCTGGAACAGGCGTCGCAACTCGTCACGCACCGGGTCCGCCTCAGCGGCGGCTTCCGCCCAGATCTCGTCCTCCGGCAGCCGGTTCTCCAGGAAATGATTGGAGAACAGTTGCCGGTTGTGGTGTGCGTGGTGCAGCGTCAACGTCGGTTGGTCCTTCCCATCGGTTCTCGTTTGTCCATCGTCCCGTCGCTCCCTCGAACTCGAACTCGGCTTTCGCCCGGCGCAGGAGCATCCCGCCCGTCGAACACCTGGACGGGGACAGAAACCCCAGCCCTACAACGGGATGTTCCCGTGTTTCTTGCGCGGGTTCTGGTCCCGCTTGTTGCGCAGCATGTCCAGCCCGCTGATCAGGCGCGGGCGGGTCTCGCGCGGGTCGATGACGTCGTCCACGTAGCCGCGCGCGGCGGCGATGTAGGGGTGCGCGAAGCGTTCCCGGTACTCGGCCTCCTTCTCCGCGGCGGCCGCTTCGGGGTCGTCGGCCTCGGCGATCTCCCGGCGGAAGAGGATCTCGACGGCGCCCTTGGGCCCCATGACCGCGATCTCCGCCGTGGGCCAGGCCAGGTTCAGGTCGCCGCGCACGTGCTTCGAGTTCATGACATCGTAGGCGCCGCCGTACGCCTTCCTGGTGATGAGCGTGATCTGGGGCGTCGTCGCCTCGGAGAAGGCGTAGAGCAGCTTGGCCCCGTGGCGAATGATGCCGCCGTGCTCCTGGCCCACGCCCGGCAGGAACCCGGGCACGTCCTCCAGCACGATCATCGGGATGTTGAAGCTGTCGCAGAAGCGCACGAAACGGGCACCCTTCACGCTGCTGTCGATGTCCAGCACGCCCGCCAGCACCGCCGGCTGGTTCGCCAGGATCCCCACCGCGTGGCCGCCCAGGTGGGCGAAGCCCACCACGATGTTCGTGGCGAACTGCTCGTGGACCTCGTAGAACACGCCGTCGTCCACCACGCGCAGGATGACGTCCTTGATGTCGTACGGCTTCGCCGGGTCGTCCGGCACGATGTCGAGCAGCTCCTCGTCCCGGCGGTCCGGCGGGTCGTCCGTCTCGCGACGCGGTGGGTCCTCGGCGTTGTTCTGCGGAATGTACCGGAAGAGGGTCCGGATCGCCGTAAGCGACTCCAGCTCCGTGTCGTGGGCGAAATGGGCCACGCCGGAGGTGGTGGCGTGGACGTCGGCCCCGCCCAGCCCCTCCATGTCGATGTCCTCGTGGGTCACCGTCTTCACCACGTTGGGGCCGGTGACGAACATGTAGCTGGTGCCCCGGACCATGTAGACGAAGTCGGTGATGGCCGGCGAGTAGACGGCGCCCCCGGCGCACGGCCCCAGGATCGCGCTGATCTGCGGCACCACGCCCGACGCCAGCGTGTTGCGCAGGAAGATGTCCGCGTAGCCGCCCAGGCTGACCACGCCCTCCTGGATGCGCGCGCCGCCCGAGTCGTTGAGCCCGATGAGGGGCGCGCCGTTCTTCAGCGCCAGCTCCTGCAGCTTCACGATCTTCTCGGCGTGCGCCTCGGACAGCGAGCCGCCGAACACGGTGAAGTCCTGACTGAACACGTAGACCAGGCGGCCCTCGATGGTGCCGTAGCCGGTCACGACACCGTCCCCCAGGATCCGCTTCTCCTCAATGCCGAACCCCTCGGCCCGGTGCCTCACGAACCGGTCCAGCTCCACGAAGCTGCCCTCGTCCAGCAGCAGGTCGAGCCGCTCCCGGGCCGACAGCTTGCCCCGGGCATGCTGGGCCTCGAGACGCGCCTCCCCGCCCCCCTGCTCCGCCTTCCGGCGCATCTCCTCCAGCCGGTGCAGTGCGTCCCGCATGCTCATGGCGCCCTCCCGGGCGGTTCTTCCTCTTCCGTCAGCTCCGTGCTGTCCGGCTCCGGTGGCTGCGGCGGCACGGGAACGGGCATCTCGTACTCGAACGGCGCCGGGGCGGGCACCAGGCGCCCGCCGCGGATCGTGACCAGGTACGGCGAGCGCACGATGTCGTTGCCGTACACCGAGAACACGCCCGTCGCGCCGCGCAGCCCCGCCACGAACGAGAACCGCAGCGCCACGTCCTTCACCGTGGCGTCCCGGCGCGGCAGTGCCGCCAGGACCAGGCTCGCCGCGTCGTAGCCCAGGGCCGGCAGCGGGTTGCTCAACGTGCGTCGGTACGCCGCTTCGTACCGCTCCACGAAGTCCACCGCCACGCCCTGCCGTCCCTCGGCCGGATCCAGCGGTGACGCCGCCAGGACGCCTTCGAGCGCCCGCGCATCCACCAGGCGCAGCACTTCCGGGCTCGTCCACGACATGTCGCCGAACACCTGGACCCCCGCCGTGTCCAGCCCGTAGAACTCCATCTGCGGCGCGATCTGCCGTATGTCACGCGTCGGCGCCGGCACGAAGAGCGCCCACGGCGCCATCCGGTACGTCACCGTGTCGTCCACCAGGCTGTCCGGCAGCGTCGTGTCGGGCGGCGGCCACGGCTCGAGGGGCTCGAAGTCGTCCCCGAGCCGAAGGCCGAAGCCCACGGTGTCCAGCAGCCCCAACGTGTCGGCCGGGATCGTGTCCGGGATCGCGGGCGCGAGCCACGGGCTGTCCGCCTGGAGGCCGGGCTCCGGCCGCGCTCCCATCAGGCGCCGGGCCCGCAGCACGGCCCAGAGCGAGTCGTGCTGGCCGGGGAAGCTGTCCACCACCACCCGGAACGGACGCAGCGTGTCCACCGGCGGCGAGGCGGTGTGGAGCACCGTGCGCAGCGGGCCGGCGAAGGTGGTCGTACCCGAGTCGTACGGCGCCGTGGTCAGGATGTCCCCGCCCAGCGCCTCGAACTCCACCTCGAAGGCCCCGGCCTTCCGCCGGTACGTCGGCCTCTGCGGGTACACGACGGCCGCCCGGTCGAAGCCCAGGTCCCAGACCAGCGTCGCCAGCGCCTGGGCACCCCGCGTGTCCCCGGCGTTCAGCGCGAACGCCTTCGGCTGGCCCGGCGGCGCCGTCGTGGCCGTCGGGCTCACCACCACCAGGTCCCGGTCGAACCGCGCGTGGGCCGCCGCGGCCAGGGCATAGTCCAGCAAGGGCCCCAGAATCGCCACCGCACCCCGCCGCTCCAGCTCCCGGGCGAGCTCCGCCGCACGGCCCGGCTGTGCCGAGTCGTCCAGCACGACGAGCTCCACCTCCCGGCCCATGCGCGCCTCGTACTCCTCCACGGCCAGCTCGACGCCCTCCAGCACCCAGTCGCCGTACCGGCGCATCACCGCCGAGCCGCTCCGGGGCAGGATCGCGCCCACCACCGGCGCCGGGCCCGGGGGCAGCGCTTCCGCCGCGGCGTCCTCGGCGTCGAAAGCCAGCCGCAGCGCCTCCCTGGCCTCCGGCGATGTCTCGGTGAACCGGCCCCCGTACCGGTAGGCGTACCCGGCCGCCCCATCGTAGTCCCCGACCGCGTACGACGCCCGGGCCGCCAACCACAACGCCGCCGTCGCCGCGTCCGTCTCCGGGTACTCCGCCAGAACCTGCTCCGCCAGCGCCAGGGCACGGGCAGCATCCGCGATCTCGTACGCCCGCCCGCCTTCCTCCAGCAGCTCCGCCGCCGTGCGCTCCGTCACCGGCGCGACCACGCTGTCCGCCACCGGCCCCGGCTCCGGCCGGGGCGCAGGCGCCTCCCCCACCCGGCAACCCACCACCAGGCAGATCAACAGCAACGTCGCGTTGGCCAAGCTCGCTCGTCCATGCAGCACGTGCCAGAAACCTCCAGACCACTCGGCGTCCCAACATACCCGCCGCCACGACACAAAAAAAGGAGGCGAGCCCCCTGGGACCCGCCCCCTGCGACAACGCCCGACGGAATCAAGCGTCCTTTTCGGGTTCGTCCTCGCCGTCGTCAGACTTCGCTTCGGCTTCCGCCTCCTCCTCCGCGGCGGCCTCCGGCTCTTCCCCGGCCTCGGCTTCGGCCTCCTCCTCCGCAGCGGCCTCCGGCTCTTCCTCGGCTTTGGCTTCGGCTTCGGCTACCTCCGCGGCGGCCTCCGACTCTTCCCCGGCCTCGGCTTCGGCCTCCTCCTCCGCGGCGGCCTCCGGCTCTTCCCCGGCCTCGGCTTCGGCCTCCTCCTCCGCCGCGGCCTCCGGCTCTTCCTCGGCTTCGGCTTCGGCTTCGGCTACCTCCGCGGCGGCCTCCGGCTCTTCCCCGGCCTCGGCCTCCTCCTCCGCGACAGGCTCCGGCCCGGCGCCTTCCGCCTCCTCGCCTTCCGCCTCCTCGGGGGCTTCCGCCTCCTCGGGGGCTTCCGCCTCTTCAGGGGTCTCGGCCTCGTGGATCTCGGTGGCCTGGAGCACGATGCGCCGGTTCACGGCGTCGGACTCCAGGACCTTGAGCTCCAGCTCCTGGCCCTCCACCAGGTGGTCGGAGGGGTGCTCGATCTGCTCCTCGATGGGGAGCTGGCTGATGGGGACGAAGCCCTCCACGTCCTCGCCGAGGTCCACGACGACGCCGTCGTCCAGCATGCGGGCCACGGTGCCGCTGGTCTCCACGCCGGGCGCGTACTGCTCCACGAGCTGGTACCAGGGGTCGTCGGTCATCTGCTTGAGCCCCAGCGAGATGCGCTTGTTCTCCGCATCCACGCTCAGGACCTGGACCTCCACCTCCTCGCCCTTGCGGAGCACCTCCGACGGATGCTGGATGCGCTTGGTCCAGCTCATGTCGGAGATGTGGATCAGCCCGTCGATGCCGGGCTCGATCTCGACGAAGGCGCCGAACGAGGTCAGGTTCCGGACCACACCCTCGACCTTGGTGCCCACCGGGTACTTCACCGGCAGGGCGAGCCACGGGTCCTCCTCGATCTGCTTCATGCCGAGGGAGATCTTCTCCTCGTCCTTGTCCACCTTGAGGACCACGGCTTCGATCTCGTCCCCGATGGAGACGAGCTGCGACGGGTGCTTCACGTTCCGGGTCCACGACATCTCGCTGACGTGGACCAGGCCCTCGACGCCCTTCTCCAGCTCCACGAAGGCGCCGTAGTTCGTGATGGACACGACGCGGCCGTAGATGCGCGAGCCCACGGGGTACTTGCGGGCCACGTCCTTCCAGGGGTACGGCAGGAGCTGCTTGTAGCCCAGCGAGATCCGCTCCCGGTCCCAGTCGATGTCCAGGATCTTCACGTCCAGCATGTCACCGATGTCCACGATCTCCGACGGATGGCCCACACGGCCCCAGCTCATGTCGGTGATGTGGAGCAGCCCGTCCAGCCCGCCCAGGTCGATGAACGCGCCGAAGTCCGTCACGTTCTTCACCACGCCCTCGCGGACCTGGCCGACCATCAGCTCCTTGACCAGGTGCTCCTTCTTCTTCTCCCGCTCCGTCTCCAGGATCACCCGGCGGCTCACCACGATGTTACGGCGCCGCTTGTTCAGCTTGATGATCTTGAACTCGTACTCGTTGCCGATGAGGTCCTCGACGTTCGGCACACGACGCAGCGCGATCTGGGACCCGGGCAGGAACGCGTCCACGCCCATCAGGTCCACCGTCACGCCGCCCTTGATCTTGCGCACCAGCGTGCCGGGCACCTTCTCGTCGTTCTCGTAGGCCGTCTTGATCTTCTCCCAGACCCGCAGGAAATCGGCCTTCTTCTTCGAGAGCACGACGACGCCCTCGTCGTCCTCCAGGCTTTCCAGGAACACCTCGACCTGGTCACCCGCCTCCAGCTCCCCGGGCGCCTTGAACTCGTCCCGGGGGACCGAGCCTTCGCTCTTGAAGCCGACATCCAGGATCACCGCCGTATCCGTGACCCGCAGGACGCTCGCCTTGACGATCTCCCCCTCCCGGATCTCCTGGAGGGTGTCCTCGTACATGCCGAGCATCGCCTCGTACTCGTCGAGGCTGTACTCGTCCTCGTCGAAGAGCTCGGGGCGGATGCCGACCTCCTTCGCTCGCCGCTCGATCTGGTCCTGCGTCAGCTCGCCGTCGTCCGCAATGGCCGTGGCCATCGGGTCCGGCGTCTCCACCACCTCGTGCTTCTCCTCGTCCACGCTCGCCGGCGTGTCCGGGACGTCGTTGTCGTTGGTCTCGTTGTCTGCCATGCTCTCGGCCGCCCGTTGCTGATCGGGTCCGGAGGACCCGTCAGGTTGAAGTTGACAAAAAGGAGGCGCCCCACGCGCCCCCTTCCTCGACCCGCGCCCTGTCGCGCGGAACAGACGTTCAAGCTACCCGCATTGCGTAGGCGCGTCAACCGCGCCTACGAGGCGCCTCCGGGCAAGGACAGGCCCAGGCCCAGGGGGCGGTGAGGACAGGTCCTCCGGACGCCGCAACCCTGCCGGCCCACCAACCCGACCGGGCCCGGCGAAAAGCTGCCATCCCGACCTCATGAGCCTTGCCAACTTGCCGTACCCGCTCGC
>CAYQCY010000104.1:0-12638 GCA_964416095.1 uncultured Gemmatimonadaceae bacterium | reverse complement strand
CCAACTCGGTGTGTACCAACTCGGCACACCTTGTCTTCGGCTTTTCTTCGGTATACTATAGAGGTGCGGCACGGAGGCGCACAGGGGAGGGGTGAGTGGAGGGATAGCGGAGCGAGCGCCCGTGATGTGTCGCGTGGACGCTCGGGGGACCGGGGCGGAGACGCTCCGGCTCCCCGGGCGTCTCTGGCCCGGGAGGGGGCGGCGGTTGGGGGCGGTCTCGTCGGGGATTGATCCGTGCTGAGGTGGGGAGGGGTGATGGCATCCAGCGTGGCGGAGTTGCGGAGTCTGCTCGACGAGCGGTTCCCGGATGCAGCGCCGGTGCGGTACGGCATGACGGGTGTCGCGGCCACGGGGATCGGCGCGCTGGATGCGGTGCTGCCGGCGGGCGGGCTGCCCCGGGGTCGTGTGACGGTGTGGGCGGTAGGGGGTGGTGCGACGGCGGTGCTGCGCTCGGTGTGCGAAGCCGCGGTGGGGCGGGGCGAGCGGGCGGCGTGGGTGGATGGTCGGCGGTCGGTCGTCGGTATGTACTGGCGGTCGGGCCCCGTCCTGCTGCGGCCGGCGGACCGGGACGAGGCGCTGGCGTGTGCGGAGGTGCTGCTCCGGTCGGGTGGTTTCGCCGCCGTCGTGCTGACGGGGTGCGACGAGGGCGGCGGGCTGGAGGAGTCGCCGGGCGTGCGGTTGTCGCGGGCGGTGCGGGAGGGTGGCGGTGTTCTGGCGGTGATGGCGCGGGGTGCGCCGGTGGCGCACCTGAAGGCTCACTCGCGGATCCCGCCCGGGGGCTACCACTGGCGGCGGAGTGCGTTCGGCGAGCCGGTGGAAGCCGTGGGCGTGACGGTGGAAGTGCGGTTGGAGGCCATGGGCCTGAGTCGCCGGACACGGTTCACGATACCTGTACGGAGTCACGATGTACGTCTGTCTCTGGAGCCCGAGCTGGCGGATCGACGGGGAGTCCCCGCCGCCGCCCTGCCCCCCGACGTGGGGACAGGGGGACGTGGGGGACGTGGGGGTGTGGCACGACGGGCCTCGCGGCGGGAGGGCCGGCTCCGGGACGCGGGTTGATGTCGGGGGCCGGGACGGTGCCGCTCCCCCGACGGATGCCCCGCCCCGCGGGGAAGGTGCGTCACCCCCGGAGCTGGCCGCGCTCCTGGGCGAGATCGCTCCCCGCATCGTGGTCGAGGCCCGGGGGGTGGTCTGGGCCGACGGTCGGGGCCTCGACGCGGCTGCGCTGGCCGGTGCGCTTCTGGATCGACTGTGTGATCTGGGCGTCACGGATGCCCGGGCGGGCGTGGCGTCGGTGCCGGTGGTGGCCGAATGTGCGGCGCGGGTCTCTGCTCAGCCGCCACCCCGCACCCCGACTGGGGACACGACCGCCGACCGGCGATCGCCGACCGCCGGAGGCTCGCGGGGTGCGCGAAACTCCGAGCCGACAGCTTTTTCCAGCGATAGGGAAGGGACTCCCGGTCTCCCGGTCTGCCAGTCGCCCGGTCGCCGTCCAGGCACGGTGCAGTTGGACCACTCGGGGATTCGGGTCGTCCGCGTCATTCCTCCTGACGAAAACCGTTTCTTCCTGGCGACGTTGCCGCTGTCGATCCTGGGGCCGGACGACCGGACGCTGGAGCTGCTGCGGGGGGTGGGGGTGGAGACGCTGGGGGAGCTGGCGGCGCTGGACGCCGAGTCGGTGGGGGTCCGGTTCGGTCCCGGGGGTACGGCGCTCTGGCGTCTGGCCCGGGCCGACGACCGGCGTCGCCTGTTCCGGCCGATTCCGCCCGAGCGGCGCTCGGCCTCCATCGACTTCGTGGACTACGTGCTGACGGACCCGGCGCGGCTGGTCTTCACGGCGAACGCGCTCCTCGGCACGGTCACGGAGCGGCTCCGGGCGCGGGGCGAGCACGCCCGGCGCATGAGGCTGGTGCTGCCGCTGGCCAACGGGGAGACCTGGCACCGGTCCATCCGACCGGCCCGACCCACCGCCGACCGGGAGGCCTGGCTGCGGCTGGTCCGCGCCGTGCTCGAGCGGATCACCGTCCCCGACGCGGTGGTCGGAATGAGCCTGGAGGTGGAGGCCACGGAGCCTGCCGGCGTCCGGCAGGGCGACCTTTTCGACCGGGGCTTCGCCACCGCCGGCGCGGTGGAGGCGGCGGTGGCGCGGCTCATGGGGAGCCGGGGTCCCGTCATCGTGGAGCCGGACGCCGACCGCCATCCCCTCCTGGAGAGGCGCACGACCTGGCACCCCGCCGCCGATACCGCCGCGACGGCGCACCTCAGCCCCTCTACCCCCGACCCGACTGGAAGACGGGGTGACCGGTTGACCGGGAGGCGGCGGAAGCCGGCTCCATCCGGGAAGGAAGCGTCGAACCTGGAACACTGCTCGCCCCGCGAGCAAATGGCGGTCGGCGGTCGGCGGTCGGCGGTCGGCCTCACCCTCCAGCTCCTGCCCGAGCCGCGCCGGGTCACGGTGGAGACGGTCCGGCGGAGAGACCACGAGGCGCCGACCCGCGTGCGCGACCGCTCGTGGCGTCAGCTCGTCGTGGCTGCGGGGCCCGATCGCATCTCGGGTGGGCAGTGGGAGGACGCGTACGCCCGCGAGTACTTCCGCTGCGTCACCGATGAAGGCGTGCTGCTCTGGATCTACCGGGATGCGCGGGACGAGACCTGGTACCTCCACGGGTGGTGGGATTAGCCAAACATTGCCCGCACGCGTCGGGTGCCCCATCCTCGCAGGCAGCCACCAGGAGCGCTGGAGCCTCCCGTGACCATTCCCCGCGTTCTCGACCGCGTCGCAGCCCTGTTCGATCCGTCGACGCTGGCGGACCTGATGGACCGTTCGCCTGTTCGCATCGTGCCGCTGGGGCTTCTCGGGGATTCGGGGGCCCGGTTCTACGAGGTCCTGACCGACGAGCCCGACGACGAGACGAGGAGCCCGGAGTCCGCCACCCGCTTCATCCTCAAGGACATGCGCCTGTTCGGGGACCGGTCCTCGGGCCGGGCCGGCGACGAGCACGGCCGGGAGGCTGCGGTGCTGACGGCGTCGGAGCTGGCCTCGATCCACACGGTCTTCACGTCGCCGTACCGGGCAGTGGCCCGGGAGCCGGGACGGTACGCCCTCCTCATGGACGACGTGGCCGGGGACCTCCTTTCCCATGGGCGTGGCCCGCTGTCCCCGGAATCGGAAGCCCGCATCGTGGACGGGCTGGCCCGCATGCACGCAACCTTCTGGGAATCCCGCAAGCTCCGGCGGCTTCCATGGCTCCTGGATGCCGAAGGACTGCTGGACGTCATGGGTCCCCGGGAGCTGGACGACATCGACGACGACGTCCGGCCCCACATCCGGGAGGGCTGGCGGGAAGCTCTCGCCCGGGTGCCGGAGCCCGCACGCACCAGGGTCCGGCAGCCCGCAGTCGCCATCACGCAGGCGTGGCGGCTTCCCGAGACCCTGGTTCACGGCGACACCAGGCTCACCAACTTCGCCGTGCCCGGCGACGGCCTGACCGCGCTGGACTGGGGCTTCGCGGGACGCGCTCCCTGCACCTTCGATGTCGGCTGCTACCTCGCCGCGAACGCCGGACGCCTTTCCACCGGCAAGGACGTCTTCCTCGCCACCTACCGGGTCGCCCTCGAGGGCCGGCGCGGCGGCCGGTTCGACGACGGCACCTGGGCGGACCTCGAAGAGGCCGGCGTCGTGTGCGGCGCACGCATGTTCCTGTGGAAACGGGCCGCCGCCCTGGTCGCCGGCGGGGAGGACGCCGACGCCGAATGGGCATGGTGGACGGACCGGCTCCAGCGCTGGGCACGGCGGTAAGGCGAGGAGCGTGAGGCGAGATGAGTACGGCGAGGTGGGTACGCGGCACGTCGTTTGCTCGACATGTGTAACGACCGCAAGGAAATCGCCCGAAGACGGGAATGACAGACCATGGGGTTCGACCAGTACCACGAGCCGGCCGCCGAGCTGCCACAGGAGACGCGCACCTTCGCCCGGATGATCATCGGCCTCATCGAGGAGGCCGAGGCCATCGACTGGTACGAGCAGCGCATGGCCGTGGAGCCCGACGAGGACGCACGGGCCATCATGGCCAACGCCCAGATGGAGGAGTTCAAGCACTTCTGCATGGACCTCGAATGGCTGTTCAGAAAGAAGCCCACCTGGCAGAAGATCGGCCGCATGGTCCTCTTCCAGGACGGCGACATCGTCGAGCTCGCCGAGGCCGCCGAGGAAGCCGTGGAATGAGGCGAGATCGGTACGGCGAGGTGTGAACGGCGAGGTGTTGAAAGCGAGGAAGGTGAAGCGAGGGGATACGTCGAGATCCGGTCCGGAGGCGGATCCAGCTGAGCCTCGCTGCTTCTATCTCGTCGTATCCTCCTCGCCTGCATCGCCTTTCGGCTTGTCTTCGGGCTCCATCGATGCCATCATGGAGATGCGGGCACGGGCAGGAGCCCGGATCGCCCGCGCACAGGCTGATGGTATCGGTCCATGGACGCGGGCCGTTTTTTTGTCTCCGGTGGCTTCGGTTTTTGTTCGGTAGGGGAGGGTATGGGGGGGACGGGATACGTGGAGCTTCGTTCGCACAGCGCGTTCTCGTTCGGCGACGGATCGGTCTCGCCGGAGGCGCTGGTGGAGCGGGCGGCGGAGCTGGGGTACGCCTCGCTGGGCCTCACGGACCACGCGGATCTGGGCGGCGCCATCCGGTTCGCGCTGGAGGCGAAGCGGGTCGGGGTCCGGCCGGTCGTGGGCGCGGAGTTGCTGGTGGACGGTCATCCGGCGGCGTTCCTGGCGATGGACCGGACGGGGTTCCGGAACCTGGCGAGCCTGGTGACGCGCGCCCGCATGGGCGACTGGAAGGCGTGGGTGGAGGAAAAGGAGGCGCTGGAGGAGTGGGGGGCGGGGCGGTCGGAGTACATCCGGGACCTGCGGGAGGTTTCTCGTAGGACGGCAGTGACGCCCCGGATGAGTGCTGCGCGAGGGCGGAAGTCATCGCGCCGGGATGGTGACGGGGGGACGGGGAGACCGGGGGACTGGGGGAGTGGACGGTCCGAGTTGCCGGGCCGTGGCCGGCCACGGCTCACCTTCAACGATCTCGTGGATCGTTCCGGCGGCCTCTACGCCCTCACGGGCGGCCCCGGCGGGGAGATATCGAGCCTGTTGCGGGCGACGCGGGTGGAGGAGGCGTCGTACGTCCTGTCGCGGTGGAAGGAGCTCTTTCCGGGCCGTCTGGCGCTGGAGTCCCAGCTCCACCACGTGTCGGGGGAGGAGTCGGCGCTGGCGGGGGCGCTGGTGGAGCTCGCCGGCCGGCACGACGTGCCCTGGGTCGTGTCCAACGACCCGCGCTACCTGGATGGCGGCAGCCGGCTGGTGCACGACCTGCTCACGTCGCTCCGGGCGGGTCTGGACGTGAACACGGCGGCGTCGTGGGGCGTGCTGCACCCCAACGGCGAATGGCGGCTCAAGTCGCCGGGGGAGATGGCCGAGCTGTGGCGTGGCCGGGAGGAGGGCCTGGAGCGGAGCGGGGAGATCGCGGCGTCGTGCGCCTTCGACCTGGGCTGGCTGCGGCCGCCGCTGCCCCGCTTCCCGGTCCCGGCCGGCCACGACGACGACTCGTGGCTCCGGGAGCTCACCTTCCGGGGCGCACGGGAGCGCTGGGGCGAGGTGGACGAGCGGCAGCGCTCCCAGCTCGAGCACGAGCTGGGCGTGATCCGGTGCCTCGGCTTCGCCGGCTTCTTCCTGGTCATGTGGGACGCGGTGCGCTTCGCCCGGGAACGGGGAATCCTCTGTCAGGGCCGGGGCAGCGCCGCCAACTCGGCGGTGGCGTACTGCCTGGGCATCACGGCCGTGGACCCGGTCCGCCACGGGCTGCTGTTCGAGCGGTTCCTGTCCGAGGTTCGCACCGACGGCCTCACCGAGGCGCCGGACATCGACGTGGACTTCGAGATGCACCGCCGTGAGGAGGTGCTGGAGTACATGTACGGCCACTACGGCCGGGTCCACTCCGCCCTCACCGCCGTGACCCAGGTCTTCCACGCGCCCACCGCTGTCCAGGACTGCATGCGCGCCCTGGGCTACCCCGCGGAGCAGGCCTTCACGATCTCCAAGCGCCTCCACAGGGTCGAGCCGTCCGAGGGCGCCGACGTGCTGGAGGCCGGCCTGGCGGCGCGGGCCGGCGTGGACCTGGACGAGGCCCGCGGGCGAGCCCTGCTGTCCGCGCTCCGCACCCTGGACGACGTGCCCCGGCTCCGCTCCACGCACCCCGGCGGCTTCGTGCTGTCGGCCGAGCCCCTGGGCGACTACATGCCCATCGAGGAGACCTCCATGGGCCGGACCATCCTCCAGTTCGACAAGGACGACCTGGACGCCGCCGGCGTGCCCAAGTTCGACTTCCTGGGCCTCGGTGGGCTTTCCGTCGTCCACATGGCTTTCGACGCCATCGAGGAACGGACCGGCGAGCGCCTCCAGCTCTACACCCTGCCCGTGGACGACGCGCGGACGTACGCCATGATCAGCGCGGGCGACACCGTCGGCACCTTCCAGATCGAGAGCCGGGCCCAGATCCAGTCCATCATCCAGACCCGGCCCGAGCGCCTCTACGACATCGTCGTCCAGGTCGCACTCATCCGGCCCGGGCCCATCCAGGCCCGCTTCGTCCAGCCCTACACCCGCCGGCGCCGGGGCCTCGAGGAGGTCGTCTACGACGACCCGCGCCTCGAGCCCATCACCCGGCGCACCTACGGCATCCCCATCTTCCAGGAGCAGGCCATGGCCATCTCCATGGCCCTGGGCGGCTTCAGTGTCGCCGAGGCCGACGAGCTGCGTCGCGCCATGGGCCACCACAAGAAGCTGCCGAAGCTCCACGCCGCGCTCCAGCGCCTCGAGACGCGCATGACGCAGAACGGCGTCGCCCCCGGGACCGCCGACCACATCGTCGAAGACCTCTACTCCTTCGCCAACTACGGATTCCCCGAGTCCCACGCCTGGAGCTTCGCCCTCATCGCCTACGCCACCGCCTACCTCAAGGCCCACTACCCGGCCGAGTTCTTCCTGGGCCTCCTCGACGCATGGCCCATGGGCTTCTATCCCCCCGCCACCCTCGTCCACCAGGCCCGGCGCGATGGGGTGACGGTGCTGCCGCCATGTCTGAGGGACGGTGCCTGGGACTGTGACCTGGTTCTCGATGCGGCCGCGCCCGTCGACGGCTCGGAGGAGCACGGTTCATCGCGCCCGGACAGTGACGGGAGGACGGGGGGACGGGGAGAGCGGGGGACTGCAGCCGGCGCGAGCCGGGACCTCGAACGGGGAGGCCGGAGCGGGGGCTCCACGGCGGCTCCGGGTGCGCGCGTGGAGCCCACCGCCCGGCCGACCCGCGCCGCGAACGTGAATGAACCGGACCGGACCCTGCTTCGCCACGGCGGCCCACCACCCGCCCTGCGCGTTGGCTGGAAACACATTCGCGGCCTCGGCGACCGTGCCCGGGACGCCCTCCAGGCCGCCCGCGAGGACGGACCCTTCACCTCCGTGCAGGACGTGGTCCGCCGCGCCCAGCTCTCGCGCCCCGAGGCCCTCCACCTGGCACGCGCCGGCGCCTTCGAGGCCTTCGAGCCCGGACGACGACGCGCCGCATGGGAGGCCCTCCGCGCCGCCGGCGACACCCTGCCCCTGGCTCCGGCCCGCCGACTGCCCTTCGATCCCGACGAGCTCGAAGGTCAGGAGCTCATCTTCCTCGACTACCTGGCCACCGGCATCTCCACCCACGGCCACCCCATGGAGCACCTCCGGCCCCGCCTCGACGACGCCGGCGTCACCCACAGCGCCGGCCTCGCCGACCTCCGTGACCGCGAGCCCGTCGTCATCGCCGGCCTCGTCGTCGCCAGACAGCATCCCGCCACCGCCAACGACGTCGTCTTCCTCCTCCTGGAAGACGAGCACGGCTTCCTCAACGCCGTCATCATGCCCGACACCTACAAACGCAACCGCGAGACCATCAACAACTCGCCGTTCCTCCTCATCGAGGGCCGCCTCGAGCACGACGGCCCGGCACGCAACGTCCTCGCCCGCCGCTTCCGCCGCCTCCGCTCCACGCCCATCGCAGCCCGGTCCCACGACTACTATTGACGATAACCTATCCAGAAATCTATTATGATAACCACTACGCCAGACTATAATCGTCATAAATCGCGCGGCGACCGGTTGCCGCGGCGGCCGGAGGGGACCCATGGCGATGGCACAGGGCTTGGGGCGGTTGGGCGAGGAGCTGGGCGAGCGGGCCACGAACGTGGTGTGGGCGCAGTGGTCGGCGCTGGGCTCGCCGGCGGTGTCGAAGCGGACGCCGGGTGGGGTGGTGGACCCGGAGGCGCTGGTGCTGGTGTCGCTGGGCCTGGCGAACCACGAGGGCCGGTTGGCGGAGCTGCTGGGGTGGTGTGCGGCGTCGGCGTCGGAGCTGGTGAGCGTGCAGCGGGTGCGGAACCTGTCGGTTGCGTACCCGTCGGTGGTGGGGGAGCGTCTGCGGGAGTTCGCGTGGTACGCGTGGAAGCACGGCGGGGACGCCCGCTGGCGGACGCTGGGGGAGGGTGCAGGGGCGACGGGGAAGCCCGCGCGGGGGGAGGGCTCGCCGCGGCTCGCGGGTCCAGTGGGTGTGCTGCTGAAGCTTCGGCTGGGGTTGGGAGTGGGAGCGAAGGCGGACGTCGTGTGCGTCCTGCTGGGGGTTTCGGGGTGGCACGGGGTGCGAGCGCTTGCGGAAGCGACGGGGTACACGCCGCGGGCGGTGCGCCGTGCGGCGGAGGACCTGGCGGTGGGCGGCTGGATCGAGGCGTCGCCGGCGTCACCTGTGGAGTACCGCGCGGATGCGTCGCGCTGGCTGCCGCTGCTGGGGCTGGAGGCGCCCGGTCCGTGGCGTCATTGGCATCAGCGTTTCGCCCTGGTTCTGGCGGTGGACGCGTGGCTCAGGGCAGGTGGGTGGCAGGGCCGGGACGCCGCTGTCGTGGCCGAGGAGGTAGCGTCGCTGGTGGCCTCCCACGGCGCGGCCTTCAAGTGGAGCGGCGTGAGCGGGCCGCGAGGGGACGGGACGCCGGAGGGCTATGCGGGGGCCTTCGCCGAGGGCATGAACGAAGTCGTGGCGTCTATGGAAGCGGACCTCTGACACGTCGGGGGTGGGTGTGGTGAGGGGCGGGGGCGAGGGCCCGCCGCCGGTGCGTCTGCCGGTGCACGCCCCGCGCCGTCCCACCGAAGGGGGCCGGCCCGGTCGGGGCGCGTCCGGCAACCCGGCGAACCGCTTCGAGCGCCTGGCCTTCGAGCCGGATCCCGGAGTGGCCGACGGCGAAGAGCCCGCGGTGACGACGTCGTTCTTCCGGGACTCGACCCGCACCATCCTGGCCCGGAACGACAGCCCCGACGTGGGCTTCGATGTGAGCGTCAACCCGTTTCGGGGCTGCGAGCACGGCTGCATCTACTGCTACGCCCGCCCCACCCACGAGTACCTCGGCTTCTCGTCGGGCCTGGATTTCGAGTCGAAGATCCTGGTCAGGGAGGACGCCCCGGCTCTCCTTCGGGAAGCGCTCACGAAGCCGTCGTGGAAGCCCCAGGTCGTTGCCATGAGCGGGGTTACGGACCCTTACCAGCCCGTGGAGACGCGACTGGGCATCACCCGCGGCTGCCTCGAGGTGCTCGCCGAGCTGCGGAACCCCGTGAGCATCATCACCAAGAATCACCTGGTGACCCGGGACATCGACCTCCTCGCCGAGCTCGCCCGCCACGACGCCGTCGTCGTCAACATCTCCATCACGACCCTGGACCGGCGGCTCCAGCGCGTCATGGAGCCCCGCTCCTCCACCCCCGACCGACGCCTCCAGGCCATCCGCGCCCTCGCCGGGGCCCGCATCCCCGTCCGCGTCATGGTCGCCCCCGTCATTCCCGCCCTCACCGACCACGAGATCCCCGCCGTCATCCACGCCGCGGCACACGCCGGAGCCTCCGACGCCGGCATCACGGTCCTGCGGCTGCCCTACGCCGTGAAGGACCTTTTCGCCGATTGGCTCCAGGAGCACTTCCCCCATCGCAGGGACAAGGTCCTCAACCGCAGCCGGGCGCTCCGCGACGGCAGGCTCAACGACCCGCGGTTCGGCTGTCGCATCCGCGGGGAAGGCGAGTTCGCCGAGCAGATCCGCGGCCTCTACGACGCCGCCTGCCGCACGGCCCGCTTACCCCGCCGACCGCCGGCGCTCTCCACCGCCGCCTTCCGGCGCCCGGACCAGCAGTTGAGCCTCTTCCGAGCGGTGACCGGACAGGTTATAGATCGTTAGGCGTCCGGACCACCGGGATGCTATGGAAACCGGGTGGTACAGGCCCGGGACGTGACCGAGCCGTGCGGACCTCGGACCAGAGGGTCGGTCGGACCGGGCGCCGGGCCGCGCGTCACCCGTCAGCCCGGGGGTTCCGAACGGTGCCCAGGAAGAGCAGGGTGCCGGACAGTCGTTCCCGGATGGCGAAGAGGTACGGCCGGTCGACGATGAGGGTGGGGACCGAAGGTACGGATACCAGCCCCATGACGACGACGGTCACTGCCGCCGCTTCGGTGCCCTCCTCGTCGACGCGCACATAGGTCTTCTGCTTGACCAGAGAGATGGCGAGCTCGGTGGGGCTCATCCTGGAGAAGTCGGGTGGGGCGGACGCCTCGCCGAAGGCGATGCCCATGCCCAGGTCGATGAGCTCGTCGTTGAGGATCTTCTCGAATTCGAGCTCCAGCTTCGGGATCTGGACGATGCCGTTGGCGAAGGAGTCGGGGAGGGCGGTCATCCACCGGTCCCAGGTCTCGGCGTCCAGCCCGGTCACGAGGTCGTCCAGCGACGTCCCTTCGGGCGGCAGGACGATGTCCATGACGAAGGCCCGGGCGCCGTAGGGCAGCTCGCCGATGGTGGCGCCGGTCTCGGCGTCGTGTCCGACGCGGAGCAGCGCCTCGTCGGAGCGCATGGCGTCCGCCTGCACGGTCTCCCCGGACGGCAGCGTGAACGGGTGGGGCCGCGTTTGACTCTTCTCGAACTTCTCCGTCCAGTCGCCTTTGAAGTAGAGGGCGTTGAGGAGAGCGAGGACGGTGCCCGGCGGCCACGCCTTCAGGATCTCGTCGATGCGGCCGTTCGTCTTTTCGGAGCACCAGTCGTTGACGATGCCGATGGACGCGGGATCCTGGAAGTCGATGGTGCGTGCCTCGGCGTCGAAGTACTCCCGGAGCCGGTCCAGGAAGGCCTGCTCCACCGGGAGCTCGTCATCGGCGAAGGTGGCGTTGGCGATGCCGATCTCCACCCGGTCGTCCAGCTCCAGCAGGAGGGCGATGAGGTCCCGGTACGACGCGTTGATCTCCTCCTCGGGCAGGTCGTCGAAGCGGAGCGTCGCGCGCATGGAGTCCCAGGTCGCCCCCACCGCGCCGTTCATGGTCATGCCCAGCGCCATGGAGGCGCTGAGGCCGGACAGGAAGACGTTCGCCTCGTCCGTCCTCGCCTCCACCTGCCGCAGCAGGTCCATGGAGAAGGCGTTGGAGGCGTCGATCACCGCCAGCTCCGACGCGCTCAGCTCCCGGGGCAGCGCGTTCAGGACCGCCGGCGCCTCGTCCGGCCCGACGACCTCGCCGCAGCCGGCGAGGAGGATCAACAGCGCGAAGACGACCGGGCGACGTCGTGCAGACATCATGCTCTCCAGGCTGCAGGCAGCGTTGTGCCCCCCCCGCATGAACAACGATCCGCCGCCCGCCCCTGTGACGCGCGCCCGGGACCCCTGGCGGGGCACAAAAAAGCACCGGCGCAGCGGCCCTCGCGGACCGCCACGCCGGCACCGGAACCCGCGGGACGCGGGCTCGACGATCAGGCCTCCACGGGGAGGTGATTCTTGATCGCCTCTTCCAGCATGGTCTTCGGCACGGCGCCCACCACGCCGTCCACCGCCTCGCCGTCCTTGAAGATCCCGATGGTCGGGATCGAACGGATGCCGTAACGGCCGGCCACGCCCGGCGCATCATCCACGTTCAGCTTGCCGAACCGGACACGACCCTCGTACTCCGTCGCCAGCTCCTCGATCACCGGCGCCACCATCTTGCACGGGCCGCACCACGGCGCCCAGAAATCCACCACGGTGATGCCGTCCGACTGCTCGACCTCCTCCGCGAACGAGTCGTCCGACAGCGTCACGATATTGTCTTGCTCAGCCATTCTGTTCTCCTCCAGGTCGTCGAGCCCTGTGAATCCATCCCGCCGGCCGTCCTGGCCGGTTCCAACACTATATGAACATGCAAGAATATATAGCCGTGTCAACCCCCGCGGGTCGCCGCCTGGTGACAGCGTTGTCCGCGAGGGGCGGGACGGGCACATTCAAGGCTCCTCGCTGATGTAAGTGGGTAATTCGGGCTGCCGTTGGTGCTGCTTGCAGCGCGGCGAGGATCCGGTCGATCCCCCAGGCGCCGTGGCAGGGCGACCTTCACGGTCGGGAAAACGCGGAAATCCTGGAGGAGGCGGATGCGCGGAAGCCGTCGTCGCGAACGGTTGCGCTTCACGTCGGGGTCCAACAGGAGGCCTTGCAGGTCGGCTGCGGCGCGTACGTAACGGCCGGCCGCGAGCGTTCCGCGTCTCCGGTGCGTCAGGCAAAGCCTGGCCTCTCTTGTGAACTGAAAGGA
>CAYQCY010000103.1:0-12684 GCA_964416095.1 uncultured Gemmatimonadaceae bacterium | reverse complement strand
ATCTACTCGCCGTATCTGATCGCCGTATCTGATCGCCGTATCTGATCGCCGTATCCCAGAATCTCGCCGTCCTCGTCCAGCTCCGGGTAGCCGACGTCCTGCTCCCGGCAGTGGCGAGCCACGCGGGGGTAGGCCCATTCGAAGAGGGTGCGGCGGAAGGTGTCGTCGTCCAGGCGGCACCGCTCGTACAGCCCGGCGGTGGTCCGCTGGCGCGCGGCCTCGTAGAGGATGACGGCGGCCGCCACGGAGACGTTGAGGGAGCGGACGAGGCCCTGCATGGGGATGCGCACGCTGGTGTCCGCGGCCGCCACCGCCTCCGCCGTGAGGCCGTGGAGCTCGGTCCCGAGCAGCAGCGCGGTGGGCCGGGTGTAGTCCACCTCCCGGAAGTCCACGGCGTCTTCCGCCGGGTGGGCCGCCAGCAGCCGGAAGCCCTCGCCGCGCAGACTCGCGGTGGCGGTGTCCAGGTCGTCGTGGCATCGCACATCCACATACCGGGCGACTCCGGCGGAGACGCCCGTCGCCGGGCGGAACTCTGCGGCAGGGATCAGGTTGGCCCGGAGGATGCCCACGGCGTCGCAGTTCCTGAGCACTGCCGAGAAGTTGTGCGGCTTGTGGACGCCGTCCATGAGGACGGTCAGGTCCGGCTGGCGCCGGGCGAGGGCGCGTCGTAGGCGGCGGAATCGTTCGGGGGTCATTGCCGCACCGTAGCCTGGGCGGGCCACGCGTGCAACGTGGCCGGCCGGGCCCCTCGCGGCGCCCCCCCGTCGTAGCATACCATGGACGACCCCGCGATCGTGGCGCCATGAAACACGGGAGAGGAGCGACGGTGCCGGAATCCGTGCGAAGGATGCCTCACCGATGACGAGGTCGGCGGGCACGGAGCCCGAAGGGCTGTCTCCGGAGCTGGCCACGGAGCTGGAAGTGGTGGAGCGGGACGCCTGGGAGGACCTGTACCGTGCGGCGCCGGCGGAGACGGCGGACCGGCTGGGCATCCGCGTCTGGCGGCGGGGCTCCGTCGTCACGGCCCTGGCACGGGAGTTGGAAGCGCTGGCCATGCAGCGGCCGCTGGGGCTGGGGGTCGAGGAACCCGCCGACGCGGCCGCGCTGGACTGGATCCTGGACCGGCACCGGGCGACCGGCTCCGACACGGTCTTCCTGCCGCTGGCGCCCCGGGCCCGACCCGCCGCCATTCGAAGCTGGCTCCGGGCACGAGGCTTCGGGCCGTACAATCGGTGGATCAAGTTCTACCGGTCCACCGACGACCCCCCGCCGCTGCCCCGGATCGGGCTGGGGCTGCTGCGCGCCGGTCCGGAGGCCGGCGACGCCGTGGGCCGCGTCATCGCGACCGCCTTCGACATGGACGACGGGGTCCGGCCCTGGTTCGCGGCCCTGGCGGGGAGGACCGGCTGGGCCACGTACCTGGCGCTCGACAGCGACGTGCCGGTGGCGGCGGCCACCCTCCGCGTCGGGGGCGGCACGGCCTGGGCCGGGTTCGGCGCCACGCTGCCGGAGCACCGGGGGCGAGGCGCGCAGCAGTTGCTCCTGGCCGCGCGGGTCCGGGACGCCGCCGAGGAGGGCTGCCGCCGCATCGTCCTGGAGACGGGAGAGGAAGCGGACGGCCGGCCCATCGGCTCGGGGCGGAACGCCCTGCGCACCGGGTTCCGGGCGGCGTACCGCCGGACGAACTACCTGTTGCGGCTGTGAAGCACCTCTTGCGGCCGGGCCCGCCGCCGTCGACTCTCCGGAAAGCCACCACGTTCCCGGGGGGGGACTCATGACTCGGGCAGCGCGCGCAGCATCTCCGGCCGTTCGAACCCGTGCCGCCGCCGTATTCGCGGCAGGTATCCTTTCACTGCCGATCGCCGCTCCGGCGGCCGCCCAGCTTCCCGTGGGGTTCGACGATGCCTGGGACGCCGTCGCCGGGGAGCACCTGGCCGCAGTGGAGGCGGCGGGCGTCGTGGGCGCCAGCCTGGCCTTCGTCGTGGACGGCGAGGTCGTGGCGGCGCGGCACCACGGCATGGCGGACCTGGCGACCGGCAGGGCGGTGGACGGGGCGACGATCTTCCACTGGGCGTCCATCACGAAGACCTTCACGGCCGTGGCCATCATGCAGCTCCGGGACCGGGGGCTCATCGCCCTGGACGACCCCATCGTGCGGTACGTGCCGGAGCTGCGGGCGGTGCACGATCCCTACGGGCCGGTGGACGCCATCACGGTCCGGCACCTGCTGAGCCACTCCGCCGGGTTCCGCGGGCCCACCTGGCCATGGGGCGGCGGTGAGGACTGGCACCCCCACGAGCCCACGGAGTGGGCCCAGCTCGTGGCCATGATGCCGTACACCCGCATCCGCTTCCCGCCGGGCAGCCGCTACAGCTACTCGAACCCCGGGATCATCTTCCTGGGCCGGGTCATCGAGGCTGTGACCGGCGACGTCTACGAGGCGTACATCGACAAGAACATCTTCCGTCCGCTGGACATGCGCCGGGCGTATTTCGACATCACGCCGTGGCATCTGGTGAAGCATCGCTCCAACAACTACAGGGTCGTGGACGGACGCCCCGAGGCCAACGGGCTGGACTTCAACACGGGCATCACCGTGTCCAACGGCGGGCTGAACGCTCCGGTGCCGGACATGGCGAGATGGGTCGCCTTCCTGATGGGCGCGCCGCCGGGCCGGCGCCCGTCCCACGACGCGGTGCTGGCCCGGTCGTCGCTGGAGGAGATGTGGCGGGAGGTCGTGCCCGTCGGCGCGGACTCACCGCTGGGCCGCGAAGCGATGGGCCTCTCGTTCTTCCTCTACGAGGTCGACGGACGGAGGCTCGTGGGCCACACCGGCAGCCAGAAGTCGTTCCAGTCCTTCATCCTGGTGGACCCGGATCGGGACGTGGGCATGATCGCCGCCTACAACACGGCCGGCGGCAACGGGACGGCCCCGGACACGCGGTCCATCATGAACGACCTGCGTTCCCGCGTGCCCGGGGCGCTCTTCGCCCTCTTCCGCTGACGCTCAGTCCCCGCCGCCGTCCCGGTCCGCCGCGTCCGTCGAGGAGCTGCGCACGGCACGGTTGAACGCCAGCGCCGGACCCCAGTGGCCCCGGGCCCGGAGCCAGGCGGCGATCCGGCGCGGATCCACCGTGCGGGCCGCGGAGAAGACCAGGAAGCCGATGGTCGCCGCCCGGACGATGACCCAGAACGCCCGCTCCCACGGCGAGCCGGCCAGGAGCAGGATGGCCACGATGATCCCGAGCGGGACCCAGAACACGGGACGCAGCAGGTCGCCGATCCCGCCCCGGGCCGCGCCGCGCCAGGACGGCGAGCTGGTGCTCCAGCGGATCCCCCGGGCACCTTCCTCCAGCATGCGCTGGACCCGGTCCGGCAGCCGACGCTGACGCCAGGTCAGGTACGCCGCCACCGCACCGCCGGTCCCGGACAGGGCGATGTAGCCCGCGATCACGCCGGCGATGGCCGGAGCACCGGCGAACCCGTGGGACGCCAACCAGCCGGTGGCCGCCTCGTAGGCCCGGAGCAGCTCCGAGCCCACCAGCAGATACTGGAGCAGGATGCCCTGGGAGGCCGCCCACGCACCTACGAGCCAGCCGCCGACCAGCACGCCCAGCGCGTTCCACCCCGCCACCGCCGTGGCGCCGGCGAAGAGCAGGCCCTGGATGCTGATGGCGAGCATGGGCCGGAGCCGGCTGCCGGCCGGGGACAGGGCCTTGAGACCCGCGGCGATGAAGGGCACCCAGACCACCCGGATGCGGCGGCCCAGCCCGCTCCCGGCGAGGGTCATGACGGCGACCTGGATGGCGGACAGCAGTGTTCCGGCCATGGGTACCCGGGCCCCGTGCAGCGCCGACCCCAGCGTGATCTCGATGCCGCCGGCGCCGGCACCGTGGGCGCCGACCCGGACCCAGTCCCGGTGCGCCCGACAGGCGACGCGCAGCTCGTTCCAGGCACCGGGCGCGGTGGCGTCGACCCGCAGGTCGAAGCTCCTGCCCAGCCGTTTCTCGATCGCACCGACGAGCCCCGTACGGACGGCGACGACCACGACGGCCGGAACCGCCTCCTCCAGCGCCGGCCAGAGCGCCATGTGACCGCCGCCCGCCGCTTCCATGGGCCCGAACTCGTCCAGGACCAGCAGGTGGAGGGGAGGCTGCTCCTTCAGCCCCTCGGCCCACACCTCCAGGTACGCCGTCGCCTCCGGCAGCAGCCGGTACGGCGGCGTCCGGGACGGGTCCCGCACCGCCAGCGGCATGCTCTCGTCCGAGGCGACCATGCGCAGGGCGTACGACTCCGCGCCCCGGCGCCCGACGGCCCGGTCGCCGGCCACGGCCAGGAACCCGTCCGCCGAGAGGTGCTGGGCGCGGAACCACTCGACCAGCCCTGAAAGAAGCGTGGTCTTGCCTCCGCCGACGGGCCCCTCGACGGCGATCAGGAACATGGCCCGGTCGTCAGCCCTCGTACTTGACCGAGCAGCCGTACGGCCGCGAGGTCGGCACCGAGACGTCCTGGTCGGCCATGAGCTCGGTCAGCGCCTGGTCCACGAGCTGGGTCGCACGGTCCAGGTCCGCGACCCGGGCGGTGGGCACGTCGTCGATGCCGCCCATGTAGCGCACGATCCCGTCGGGGTCGATGACGAACATGTGGGGCGTGGTGCGGGCGTCGTAGGCGCGCCCCACGTCGCCTTCCGGATCCAGCAGCACGGCCGTCGCGTGGCTGTTCTCCGCCTCGCTCCGGGCCGCCATCTCGTCCGGCGGGAAGTAGCCCTGCTTCCCCGGCGCCGACGACACGATGGCCAGCCAGTTCACGCCCCGGTCCGTCCACTTCTCCTGCTGGGACGGGATGTTGCCGCTGTTGTAGTGCTTCTTCACGTACGGGCAGTCGTAGTTGAGCCACTCCAGCACGACCCACTCGCCGCGGTAGTCCTCCAGGGCGTGCACGGCACCGGTCACGTCCGGCAGCTCGAAGGTCGGGGCCGGCCGGCCGATCTCCGGCGCTTCCTGGGCCGTGGCCGGCGCCGCCAGCAGCAGGGCGGCGAAGAGAACGAACGATGTGGATCGCATGACTCCTCCTGATGGTTCAACGGTTCGACGCGGTCCGCTGCGTCATGTCTTCCAGCGCGTTCAGCACGATGGCGTTCGTCAGCACGCTCGGCAGGAGCCGGGGCGGCGCTCCGGGCTCCGGCGGATAGAGAGCGTACACGGGCACGCCGCTGCGGCCGAGGGCCGTGAGCGCCCGGCCGATGACCTCGTCGCGGCGCGTCCAGTCGGCCCGGACCAGCGCCACGTCGTGGACCTTGAACGCCTTCTGGACGGGGTCGGCGGCCAGCACCACCCGCTCGTTCACCTGACACGTGATGCACCAGGCGGCGGTGAAGTCCACGAACACGGCCCGCCCGTCGGCCTGGAACGCCTCCACGACGCCCGGCTCGTAGGGCGTCCAGGTCACAAGTTCGCCACCGGCGGCCGCCGCCGCCACCGGAGGCGCCGAGCGGGCGGCCAGGAGCCCCCATGCCAGCGACCCGGCCAGCGCCAGCACGGCCACGACACGGCCCGCCCGCCGCAGCGTCGTGTTGGCGGCGCTCCCGACCCGGCCCAGGAGCCAGCCGCCGAAGGCGAAGAGGAGCAGGGCGTAAAGGACGCCGGTGGCGCCGCCGACGCCGACCTGGAGACCGAGCACCCAGAGCAGCCAGGCGGCCACGGCGAGCATGGGGAAGGCCAGCGCCTGGCGCAGCGTCTCCATCCAGGGGCCCGGCCTGGGCAGCCGGTCCAGGAGCGCCGGCCAGGTCGAGAGCACCATGTACGGCGTGGCCATGCCGAGCCCGAGCCCGGCGAAGACGGCGAGCCCCTCCAGCGGCGGCCGGACCAGGGCGGCGCCGATGGCGGAGCCCATGAACGGCGCGGTGCACGGCGTCGCCACGATCACGGCCAGGATGCCCGTCAGGAACGACGACCGGTAGCCGGACTGATCGGCCCCGACCCGGCCCAGGCGCGTCAGCGACGTCCCGAACTCGAAGAGGCCGAGGAAGTTCAGCCCGATGGCCACCATGAGGAACGCCAGCAGCGCCACGACAGGCGGGCTCTGGAGCTGGTAGCCCCAGCCGACCTCCGGCCCCGCCGCCCGGATCGCCATGAGCACGCCGGCCACGGCCAGGAAGGAGAGAACCACGCCGGCGCCGAACACGGCGCCGTGCCTTCGCATGCGGGCCCGGTCGCCGCCCGCGTGCTCCACGAACCCCAGCACCTTCAGGGACAGGACCGGGAACACGCACGGCATCAGGTTCAGGAGCAGCCCGCCCAGGAAGGCGAAGCCCAGAGCGACGAGCAGGGTGAGCCCGTTGGCCGCCTCCTCCGCCGGCCGCGCCCACCGGGCGATCGTCGGCGCCGGACCTTCCTCGATGGGGGCACGGACCACGAGGGACGTGTGGCCGGCGTCGTCCACCGGCACGTCCAGGCTCAACACGCCCGCCAGCGTGTCCGGCAGCTCGGGCCGGTACGGCGAGCGGGGCAGCGCGATCCAGGTCCCGGCCTCGCCCCGTCCCACCCGCTGGGGCTCCGCGTGCTCGAGCAGTTGGTCGTCCAGGGGGAAGAAATAGCTGCCCGCGGGGACCGCGCGCCCCTCCGGCGGCCGCACGCCCAGGTACAGGTCGTCGCCCGCGGCCCGCGCCACCGTCTCCCAGCCCGGCGCGTCCACCGGCATCGCAAGGCGGGCGGCCCGGAAGTCATCGGCCCACGGCGACGGCGCCGGCTCGGCGACCACCACCGGCAGCTCCAGGCTCACCGGCTTCCGGGCCACCAGGCAGACCTTCTCGCAGACGAGCCACTCGGTCTGCGCCTCCAGACGAACCGTGGTGCCCGGCTCCAGCCCCGCCGGCGGCGTGATCTCCACCGGCAGCAGGACCTCGTCGTGGTACGCGTAGCTCATGAGGGGCGGGTACGGCACCCGCTCCGGCGTCGGCCACTGGATCGCGCCGGCCTCGAACCCTTCCGGAAGCGTCCAGTCGATGAGGGCCGGGGTCCCGGAATCACCGGCGTTCACCCAGTACGTGTGCCAGCCCCGGTCCAGGGTGATGTGGAGTCCCACGGTGAAGGGCCGGCCCGGCACGATGCCCCGCCACTCCGCCAGCAGCGCGCCCTCGCTGTGGGGCGTCGTGTCCGACGGGATCTGCGCCGCCGCCGGCACGGCCCCGAGCAACGGGACCAGCAAGGCGAGGAGTCCAACGGCACCCCGAGCCACCATGCGGGAGCGGCCAACGACGGTGCCTCCGGCGCCCCACCCCTTTCCTCCACGTGGTCTCGACTCTCGCATCCGCCTCCTCGCCCTTCGATCCGTCCGGCCGCTCCCCACCGCCGGCCCGCGTGCATCATGCCCGGGCACCGTACAGCGAAGCAACGGTTCCGTGCCGAACGGATGGAAACACCTGTGCCCCCGCACGGGTTCCCCCGCAGGGACGCGACGCCCGGCCCCGGTTTGACAGGAACACCAGGGCGAGAGACAGTGTAGCGTCACTGTCGGCCGTGATTCGTCAACCTGTGCAACGGTCTTTGATGACCTCTCTCCGCTTCACGATAGATGCGGGGGCCCTGGCCCTCGCCCTGCTGGTACCGTTCAATCACCTCCACGCCCAGGAACCCGACACCGTCCCGCCGGACACCGTCTTCCAGATCGACGCCCTCATCGTCACCGGCCAGCGCCAGACCACGACGGTGGGCGGTGCCAGCGCCGTCGTCGTGACGCCGGACTCGCTGCCGGTGAAGCCGGTGGCGTCGCTGGAGGACGCGTTCCGGGCCATGCCGTTCGTGCTGGTGCGTCAGAACTCGCGGGGCATGGCGGAGATCTCGGTGCGCGGGTCCGAGTCCCGCCAGGTGGCGGTGCTCATGGACGGGGTCCCGTTGACGCTGGGTTGGGACCACCGCACGGACCCGAGCATCATCCCCCTCATCGGGGCCCAGGGCATCGGGTTCGTGCGCGGGCTGTCGTCGATCCTCGGGGGCCCGAACGTGCTGGGCGGCGTCATCGAGGTGGACGTGGCGCATGCGCCGTACGACGGACACCGGCGGACGAGCGTGCGCGCCGTGGCCGGCATGGACGATGTGGGCGGTCGCTCCATCGGCGCCACCATAGCCTCGCCCGTCTCCATGGGGGGCGGGGAGCTGCTGGTCCGGGCCGGGGCCGGCTACAACGACCGGCCGGGCGTGGCGCTCGCCGGTGACGTCGAGGACGCCAGCGCCGAGGACGGGCTGCGGACGAACACGGACCTGGAGAAGCTGGATGGCTTCGCGGCGATGCGGTGGCGCGGCGGCGGGGCGTGGGGCGCGCTGTCGGCCACCGGCTACACCTCCCGGCGCGGCGTGCCGCCGGAGCTCCACGTGGCCGAGCCCCGTCTCTGGCGCTACCCGGAGGAGTCGCGGGTCGTGGCGGCTTTCTCCGCCGGGACGGGCCACCGGGAGACGCCGTGGGGGAAGGGTGACCTGGAGACGAGCATCGGCCTGAACCTGGGCCGGCAGGAGATCGAGAGCTACGCCACGCTGGCGTACGACCAGGTGGCGGAGACGGAGTCGGGCGACGAGCGCACGCTCACCGTCCGGCTGCTGGGGGACCACACGCTGGGCCGCAACGGCGAGGTCAAGGCGGCGGCCACCTACGCCGACGTGTCCTACGGCGAGACGCTGGACGGCGCGGTGCACAACGACTACCGCCAGCGGCTCTGGAGCCTCGCGTCCGAGCTGGCCTGGCGCTTTCCCGCCGAGACCCGGGTCAGCGCGGGCGTCACCCTGGACGGCGCCGACACGCCGGAGACGGGGGGCAAACCGCCTCTCGGCACCCTGACGGCGCCCGGCGTTCGCTTCGGCTTCAGCACGCTCGCCCTCCGACCGGGCCTGCGGCTGCATGCTTCAGCGAGCGACCGCGCCCGCTTCCCGGCGCTGCGGGAGCTGTACTCCGGCGCCCTGGGCCGGTTCGACCCGAACCCGGACCTGGAACCGGAGCGTCTGTTCGCCGCCGAGACGGGGCTCACCTTCAAGCGGCCTGGCATCGAGCTGCAGGGCGTGGGCTTCCACCACCGGCTGCGTGACGCCGTGGTGCGGACCACCACGCCCGAAGGCCTGTATCGCCGCGTGAACCGGGACGAGATCCGGAGCACCGGTATCGAGCTGCTGGCGGGCGCGACGCTGGGCGGGACGATTCTGTCCGGCGACCTGGTCGTGCAGCGGGTTACGGGGCAGGACCCGACTGTGCCCGAGAGCGAGAGCCAGCCGGAGCACATGCCCGAGGTCCGGGCCGGGCTCGACGTGGATGCCGCCCTGCCCGGTCGCTTTCGGGCGCTGGCGACGGTAGACTACACCGGCGAGCAGTATTGCGTGCACCCGGACCTGGGCACCAACGTTCAGCTGGATCCGAGCACGCGGGTGGACCTGGGCGTGCGCCGGACGTGGGTCGTGGGCCAGGAAGCTCTCGTGCGCCGCGTCCGGACCACGGTCTCCCTGGACAACGTGGCCGATGCCGCCGTGTACGATCAGTGCGGCATGCCCCAGCCCGGCCGTATGCTCCGCGTGGGAATCGAGGTATTCTGAGGGCCGTCGCGCACCACACATGAGGCAGCCTCCAGACCTGAGCCGCGGACAGGCCGAGCGCCTGGCCGCGGAGCGGTACGGCCTGACCGCAAGGGCCACCCCTCTGCCGGGTTACGAGGACCGGAGCTTCCGGATCCGCACGGCCGAGGGGGACTCCTTCGTCCTGAAGATCTACGCGACCGAAGACGCGGGGCTGCTGGAGTGCCAGGCCCAGGTGCTGGACCGCCTCGCCGCGGTGAGCCGGTTCGACTTCCCCCGGATCCTCCCGTCCCTCGACATGCGGACCCTCGAGACCGTCACCCTCCCGGACGGCGAGCATTTCATGCGGTTGCTCACCTGGGTCGAGGGCACGCCCCTGGCAGAGGTCCGGCCCCGCTCCCTGGACCTCCTGGAACAGACGGGCCACCTGATGGGCGCCGCGGGCGCGGCGCTGGAGGAGTACGACCACCCGGCGGCCCACCGCACCTTCCCGTTCGACCTGACCCGGGGCCGGGCGGTGGTGGAGGAGGGGATCGACGCCGTCACGGACGACGACCGACGTCGTCTCCTGGAGCGGCACCTGGCCCGCGTGGACGCGGCGGCGCCCCTGTTCGACGCCCTCCCCACCGCCGTGATCCACGGCGACGGCAACGACTGGAACGTCCTGGTCGGCGCCGCGGTTCCGGACAGGCCACGGCTCGTCACGGGCCTGGTGGACTTCGGCGACCTGGTCCACGGCTGGCGTGCCGCCGAGCCGGCCATCACCGCCGCCTACGCCATGCTGGACCGGGTCGAGCCGCTGGCCGCGGCCGCGGCCGTGGTCCGGGGCTACCACCTGTCGTACACGCTCACGGACGACGAGCTCGCCGCCCTCTTCCCGCTCATCACGCTACGCCTCTGCGTCAGCGTCGTCCTCTCCGCCGGCGCCACGGACCGGGACGATCCGTACCTGACGGTGAGCGAGGACGGCGCCTGGCGACTCCTGGAGCAGCTCGATGACGCCCACCCCCGGTTCGTCGAGTACCTCCTGCGGGATGCCGCGGACCGGCCTGCCTGCCCCGCGACGGCCTCGGTCGTGGCATGGCTCCATGACCACCGGGCTGACGTAGGCCCCGTGCTGGATCCGGACCCCGGCGCGGTGGAGCGGGTCCTCTTCGACCTCTCCGTCGGCAGCACGGAGCTCGGCGGGCTGGGCGGGGGGGACGACGCGGAGGCCTGGACCCGGGCCCTGTTCGGCCGCATGGAGGAGACCGGCGCGACGCTGGGGCTGGGAGCCTACGACGAGGTGCGGCGCTGGTACACCGAGGACCTCTTCCGCGTCGACACCGACGAGGGCGATGTCTGGCGCACGGTCCACCTGGGCGTGGACCTGTTCGGGCCGCCCGGCACCCCGGTCCTGGCCCCGCTAGCGGGCACCGTCCACGCCGTGCGGGACAACGCCGGACGGCTGGACTACGGACCGACGGTCATCCTGCGCCACGAGGTCGGCGACGGCGATGTCGTGTTCCACACCCTGTACGGGCACCTGGCGCCCGACGCCCTGGAGCTGGAACGGGGCACGGCGGTGCGGCGCGGCCAGCGGCTCGCCACCATCGGCGACCGTCCGGGGAACGGGGACTGGCCGCCCCACCTGCACCTCCAGATCGTGGTGGACCTCCTGGACAGGGACGGCGAGTTCCCCGGCGTCGCGCGCCCGGACTGGCGCACCCTCTGGAAGAGCCTGTCGCCGGACCCGAACCTGATCCTGGGGCTGCCCGAGCTGGTGCGCTACACGGGCCCGGCGGACACCGAATCGGTCCGGGCACTTCGTCGGCGCCGGCTCGGTCCGAACCTCAGCGTGGCGTACCGGCGACCGCTTCACATCGTGCGGGGCTGGATGCAGCACCTCTACGACATCGACGGGCAGCCGTACCTGGACTGCGTCAACAACGTGGCCCACGTGGGCCACGAGCACCCCCGGGTGGTGGAGGCGCTGCGCCGCCAGGCGGCGGTGCTCAACACGAACACCCGCTACCTCCACGAGAACCTGGTCCGCTACGCCGAGCGTCTGGTCGAGCTCTTCCCGGAGCCGCTGTCCGTCTGCTACGTGGTGAACAGCGGCAGCGAGGCCAACGAGCTGGCGCTGCGCATGGCCCGCGCCGCCACCGGGCGGGAGGACGTCATCGTCCTGGACGGGGCGTACCACGGCCATACGACGTCCCTCATCGACCTCAGCCCCTACAAGTTCCAGGGCCCGGGCGGACGCGGGGCCCCGCCGTCCACCCACGTGGTGCCCCTTCCCGACCCGTACCGGGGGCCGTACCGGGGAACCCACCGGCAGACGGGCGTGCGGTACGCGGAGCACGTCCGCGAAGCGACCGAGCAGGCGGCGGAGCGTGGCGGGGTTGCCGCCTTCTTCGCCGAGTCCCTCCCGAGCTGCGGCGGCCAGATCGTGCTGCCGGAAGGGTTCCTGGAAGCGGCCTACCTTCACGTGCGCGAGGCGGGAGGCCTCTGTGTCGCCGACGAGGTCCAGGTCGGGTTCGGACGGGTGGGCGCGCACCGCTGGGGCTTCGAGAGCCAGGGCGTGGTGCCGGACATCGTGACGGTGGGCAAGCCCATGGGCAACGGGCACCCCCTCAGCGCCGTCATCACGACCCGCGAGGTGGCCGAGGCCTTCGACACCGGCATGGAGTACTTCAACACCTTCGGCGGCAACCCGGTGAGCTGCGCCGTGGGGCTGGCCGTGCTCGACGTCCTGGAGGAGGAGGGCCTCCAGGCCCGGGCGGCGGAGGTGGGGAGCCACTTCCTGACGGGCCTGCGGACGCTCCTGGACGGCCACGCCCTCGTCGGCGACGTCCGGGGCATGGGCCTCTTCCTCGGCGTGGAGCTGGTCACGGACCGGGAGGCCCGCACGCCCGCCACCGCCCGGGCCGCCCACGCCGTGGAGCGGATGCGCGGGCGGGGCATCCTGCTGAGCACCGACGGCCCCGACGCCAACGTCATCAAGATCAAGCCGCCGCTGCCCTTCACGAAGGCGGACGCCGACCGGGTCGTGGAGACGCTGGACCGGGTCCTGGAAGAGGACGCACTGCGGGCCGACGCCGGCTGAGCCCCGGCCGTCCCGGCCGACGGAACCGACGCCTCATCGCGTCTT
>CAYQCY010000102.1:0-12802 GCA_964416095.1 uncultured Gemmatimonadaceae bacterium | reverse complement strand
CCCGATTTTGCCCGGCTGCATCAGCGGGGACGCGCAAAAATGGGGAAGGTCCACCCGGCGGGCGGGTTGACGCGAAGCGGGGGCCTGCCTACATTCCGTCGCTTTCGAGGCGGACAGGAACGGGCATCGAGCAGGAGAGGGTCGGTTGGCCACCAGCAAGAGCGCGAAGAAGCGGATCCGGCAGGCCCGGAAGCGGACCGAGCGGAACCGTGCGCAGAAGTCGCGCTTGAAGACGAAGATCAAGCGGGTCATGGAGGCGCCGGACGCGGAAACGGCGGAGGCGACGTTCCGGGAGACGAGCGCCCTGCTGGACCGGTACGCGGCCCGGAACCTGATCCACGAGAACAAGGCGCGGCGCAAGAAGTCGCAGCTCGCGAAGGTGGTGAAGGAGAAGGGCGGCACGCCGTAGGGCGGCGCGTGCCCGGATGATGGACCCCGGCCCCGGCAGGGCGCCGGGGTTTTTTCGTGTACCCTGGCGCGCGCACGCGGCGCCGGGTTAGCTTGGCGCCGACATGGATATCCTGTGTTTTCCGCCCGTAGTGTTGGTGCCGCCGCCGGCCGAGGCGAGGTCGTCCCGTCGTCGTTCTCCGGCCTGGCCGACGGGCGCCGGCGTTCCCGTAGCGGCATGAGCGTGCGGCAGGAGGATGTCGGTTTCGTAGTGGAGCTGGACCGGTTCCAGGGTCCGCTGGACCTGCTCCTGCACCTGATCCGGGAGCAGGACATCGACATCTTCGACATCCCCATCGCGATGATCACGGAGCAGTTCCTCCAGGCCATCGAGGCCGTGGAGCGGGAGCTGGGCCTGGACCGTGCCGGCGAGTTCATCGAGATGGCGTCGACGCTGCTCCGCATCAAGATCCAGATGCTCCTGCCGCGCAGGGAGGACGAGACGGAGGAGACGGAGGATCCGAGGGCGGAGCTGGTGCGCAGGCTGTTGGAATACGAGCACTTCCGGGAGGTGGCGCGACGTCTGGAGTCGGCGGAAGCGGATCGGTCGCGGCACTTCGGGCGGGGATACGTACCGCCCCGGCCGGCGCCGGAGCCCGGCGCGCTGGAGGTGGACGCCACCTGGGAGGAGCTGTGGGCGGCGGTGCTGGAGCTGATGGAGCGGCACCTGGAGCCCGCGGACCACGTGGTGGCGAGCCGACTCGTGACGATGGACGAGAAGCTGACACTGATCCTGGAGACGCTGGCGCGCCGGTCGCGCATCGAGTTCCGGCAACTGGTCGCGCCGTTCGGCGATAAGCTGCACGCCGTGGTGACGTTCCTGGCGGGGCTGGAGCTGGCGCGGCAGCGGCAACTGGCGATGCGCCAGAGCGAGCTGTTCGGGCCGTTGTGGATCTACCGCGCGAAGGTGGACGATGGAGCCGAAGCAGATCGTTGAAGCCCTTCTCTTCGCCAGCGATGCGCCGCTGTCCGCCGAGGACGTGGCCCGGGGCGAGGTGGACCTGGAGCCGGAGGATGTGGCGGCGGCGGTGGAGGCGCTCCGCTCGGAGTACGAGGCGGCGAGCCGGGCGTTCCAGATCTACGAGATCGGCGGTGGCTACCAGATCCTGACGCGCCCCGAGTACGCGCCGTACCTGGAGCGGTTCGAGACGGTCTCGCACGAGCCCCGCCTGTCGGGCCCGGCGCTGGAGGTGCTGGCCATCTTGGCCTATCGTCAGCCCATCGGCCGCGCCGAGGTCGAGCATATCCGGGGCGTGGGCTCCGCCTCGGTGCTGCGGACGCTGCAGGAGAGGGACCTGATCGAGGTGGTGGGTCGTGGGGAGGGGTTGGGTCGGCCGCTGCTGTACGGCACGACACGCCGGTTCCTGGAGCACTTCGGCTTCCGCAGCCTGGACGACCTGCCGCGACCGGAAGACCTGCCGGTGGTGCTCCGCAGCCGGGACGCGGAAGGCCGGACGCCGGAGCCGGAGGAGGCGCCCGGGGACGAGCGGCGGCCGCCGCCCGAAGAGCTGGCGGAGGAGATCGCCCGGGCGGCGGAGGCGGCGCCGGCGGATGCCGGCGAGGAGCCGGGGTCCGGCGACGAGACGGATGGGGAGGTGACGCGGCCGGACGTGCTGGCGGAAGTGTCGGACGGGGAGGACGACGATTAGCGGTGAAGGCATGCGCCTGCAGAAATTCCTGTCCAGGGCGGGCGTGGCGTCGCGGCGGGCCGCGGAAGACCTCATCGCGGCGGGCCGGGTCACGGTGAACGGCGTCGTCGTGGAGGAGATGGGCTCCCGCGTCGACCCGGAAGCCGACGAGGTCCGGGTGGACGGGGACCGGGCGGAGATCGGGGTACCGGTCTGGGTGCTCCTGCACAAGCCGCCCGGCGTGGTGTGCAGTCGCAACGACCGGCACGGGCGCCGCACCGTGTACGACCTGTTGCCGGCCCAGCACGGCGGCCTGTTCCACGTGGGGCGCCTGGACATGGACAGCGAGGGCCTGCTCCTCCTGACGAACCAGGGCGGTGTGGCGAACAAGCTGCTCCACCCGCGACACGAGGTGGACCGGGAATACGAGGTGGAGGTGGACGGGGAGGTGGCGGACGACACGGTCCGGGCCCTCCTGGCCGGCGTCGAGCTGGAGGATGGCACGGCCCGGGCCCACGAGGTGGAGGTCCTGGAGCGAGGGGAGCGGAGCCGGCTCCGGCTCACGCTCCGGGAGGGCCGCAAGCGAGAGGTGCGGCGCATGCTGGACGCGCTGGGGCATCCGGTCCGCCGCCTGGTCCGCCTCCGGTTCGGCCCGGTGACGCTGGGCGACCTGGCCCGGGGCGCGTGGCGCCGGCTGGAGCGCGGCGATGTGGAGGAGCTGCGGCGCTGGGTGAAGGGGCGCTGACGGCCGGACGGTCACGGACGGACATCCGAACGACGAGGCGTTGGCCATGGACATACAGGACCGCACGGTGCTCATCCTGGGCGGGTCGGGGCTCGTGGGACTCGCCATCGGCCGGGCGATGCTGGAGCACGGCCCCCGGAAGATCGTGATCAGCGCCCTCACCCGTTCGGAGGCGGAGGACGGGGTGGCGGAGCTCGCGCCGCTGGCCGGCGACTGCGCACTGGAGGCCGAATGGGGCGACCTCTTCAAGCCGGCGCGTCTCAAGGACCGGCCGCGGGCAGAGCTGCTCGCCGATCCCGAGGCCCGGTCGGCGATGCTGGAAACGCTTTACGGCGACCTGACGGACGAGGTCATTCACGGCTCGGCGCTGGGCGCCATGATCGACCGGCACGAGCCGGACCTGATCGTCGACTCGGTGAACACGGCCACGGCGTTCGCCTACCAGAACGTCTTCGCCAGCGCGACGGACCTGCTGGCGCAGTGCAGCGAAGGCGAGCCGAACCGTGAAGCGGTGGAGCGGCATCTGCTCGTCCTGTACCTGCCGCAGCTCATCCGTCACGTCCAGATCGCCCTCGAGGCCATGCGCCGTGCCGGGACCGCCTTCTACCTGAAGATCGGGACGTCGGGCACGGGCGGGCAGGGCCTGAACATACCGTTCACCCACTCGGAGGAGCGACCGAGCAGGATGCTGCTGGCCAAGTCCAGCATTGCCGGGGCCCACACCCTGCTGCTGTATCTCATGGCGCGCACGCCGGGCGCGCCGGCCGTGAAGGAGATCAAGCCCACGGCGGCCATCAGCTGGAAGCACATCGGGTACGGCCCGATCCGCAAGGGCGGGCGCACCCTCATGCGCTACGACGCCGAGCCCGTCTCCGTTGCCGAGGCCTTCGACGTGTCCGGCGAAGACTCGTTCCGTTGCCAGGACGCGCCGCTGGAAGGTGTCTACCTCGATGCCGGGGAGAACGGCCTCTTCAGCCTGGGCGAGTTCGAGGCGCTGACGGCGCTGGGGCTCATGGAGTACATCACCCCGGAGGAGATCGCGGCGGACGTGGTCCGGGAGATCATGGGCGCGCCCACCGGCCGGGATGTGATCGGGGCGCTGGACGCCTCCACCTCCGGGCCCACCTATCGGGCCGGCGTGCTCCGGGAGGTGGCGGTGGAGCGGATGACCACGCTGGAGCGGCAGCACGGTGTCGAGGCGGTGGCGTACGAGATGCTCGGTCCGCCGCGCCTCTCGAAGCTGCTGTTCGAAGGGGCCATCCTGGCCCGGCTCTTCCCGGGCATCCACGAAGCGCTCGCCCTGGACCCCGAGGAGGTGGCGGAGCGCACCGCCGCGCTGGTCCGGGAGGACGACGACCTGCGCGTTCGCATCCTGTCCATCGGGCTTCCCATCCTGTTGCCGGACGGCGAGCGCGTCCTGCGGGGCCCGGCACCGAAGGTCGCGCCGGAGCCCGGCCAGGCGCCGCACGACCCGAAGCTGGCGGACAACGGTTGGGTGGACCTCCGGCCGTCCAACTGGGCGAAGTGGCGGGACCGGTTCCAGGCCATGGCCGACGAGCTGGCGGCGCGTCTCGGTCCGGACCGGGGCTCGCAGTCGGATGCTGAGGTGGGCGAGCGCGGGTCCCACATCCGCCCCGGCCGGCTCGCCGCCTGGATCTTCCGCCACGAGGACGGCGGCGAGCGCATCAAGCGCTAGTCATAGGGAGGAGCGGGCGTGGACGCGAGCACACCGGACACCGGGTCGTCCTTCGACGAGCTCGTCGCCGGGATCACCGGGGAGCTGCACAAGCGGATCGTCGGCCAGGACGACATGATCGCGCGATTGCTCGTGGGGCTGCTCACCGGCGGGCACGTGCTCCTCGAAGGCGTGCCGGGCCTGGCCAAGACGCTCATGGTGCAGTCCCTGGCCGAGACCATCGACGCGAGCTTCCAGAGGATCCAGTTCACGCCGGACCTGCTGCCCGCCGACGTCATGGGCACCATGATCTACAACCAGGATACCGGCGAGTTCGTGGCGAAGAAGGGCCCCGTCTTCGCCAACCTGGTCCTGGCGGACGAGATCAACCGGGCACCCCCGAAAGTGCAGTCCGCGCTCCTGGAGGCGATGCAGGAGAAGCAGGTGACCATCGGCGGCGAGAGCTTTCCCCTCGTCGAGCCCTTCCTGGTCATGGCGACCCAGAACCCCATCGAGCAGGAAGGGACGTACCCGCTGCCGGAGGCCCAGGTCGACCGGTTCATGCTCAAGCTCCGGGTCACCTATCCGGACCGGGGCGCGGAGAAGGAGATCATGCGCCGCATGGCGGGGAAGGCGCCGGTCCCCCTGGACGTGGTGGCCCGGCCCGGGGACATCCTGGCGGCGCGGCGCGAGATCGCCGACCTCTACATGGACGACAAGCTCTCGGACTACATCGTGGAGATCGTCCACTCGAGCCGCGACCCCGGGGACCACGGCCTGGCCGAGCTGGAGCCCCTCATCGACTACGGGGCCTCGCCCCGGGCATCCATCGCGTTGGCGCTCTGTGCCCGGGCCCACGCCTACCTGCAGGGCAGGACCTACGTCCTGCCGGACGACGTGAAGGCCATCGGTCCCGACGTGCTCCGCCACCGCATCATCACCTCCTACGAGGCGGAGGCCGAAGAGGTCACCTCCGACGACATCGTCCACCTGATCTTCGAGGCCGTGGAGGTGCCGTGACCCCGCCCCGCCCCGGGTGGGTTCGGCGCTTCCGGGCCTGGATCGGTTCCTGGACGGGCCGCCTTCACCGCGTGGCCCCCCGACCCCCCGACCGGGCGATGGGGGGAGAGGGGGACGGGGGGTCCCACCCCGTCACCCGGCCACGGTCCGGTGCACGGACGACGGGCGTTCCGAGAGAGATCCTGCGCCAGGTGAAGCTCATCGAATTGCGGACCCGGGGCTGGGTCGACTCGCTCTTCGGCGGCGAATACCACTCCGTGTTCAAAGGGCAGGGGATGGAGTTCGCCGAGGTCCGGGAGTACGAGCCCGGCGACGACATCCGCACCATCGACTGGAACGTCACGGCGCGGATGGGCCATCCGTACGTGAAGAAGCACGTGGAGGAGCGCGAGCTCACGGTGCTGCTGGCGGTGGACCTGTCGGGCTCGGAGCAGTTCGGCACCCGGAGCCGGTTCAAGGCGGAGCTGGCGGCGGAGATCGCGGCGGTCCTGGCCCTGTCCGCCGTGCGGAACAACGACCGGGTCGGGCTCCTCATCTTCACGGACCACGTGGAGCATGTGGTGCCGCCGAAGAAGGGGCGCCGCCACGTGCTGCGCCTGATCCGGGACGTCCTGGCCTTCGAGCCGGCGGGCCGCGGCACGGACATCGCCACCGCCCTGGACTACGCGGGACGTATGCTGCCGCACCGCTCCATCCTGTTCCTTCTCAGCGACTTCCAGCCGGGGCACGGGCAGAGCGAGGACGTCTGGGAAGGAAGCGACGAGCCGGGCCCGGCGCCGCGCACCTCCCTCTTGCGGACGCTGCGCCTCGTGTCCCGGCGCCACGACCTGGTGGCGATCCGCATCACGGACGAGGCGGAGCGGGAACTGCCCGATGCCGGGCTTGTCGTGCTGCTGGACCCGGAATCGGGGCACGAGGTGGTGGCGGACACGAGCCGGACCGTGCTTCGCGAGCGATACCGCGGCCGGGTCGGTGCCGAGGAGCGGGCGCTCCGGTCCACCTTCCGCCGCCTGGCCATCGACGAGGTCGAGGTCCGCACCGGGGCGTCCTACGTGCGGCCGCTCATGGGGTTCTTCCGGACGCGCGAGCGGAGGCTCCGGCGATGACGACGCGTCTTTCCGTCGTGGTCCTTGCCGGCTGGCTCCTCGTCGCCACGTCGGGCCTGGCCGCCCAGGAGTTCCGGGCCGGCCTGGCCGTGGACAGCGCCACGGTGGGCGACGTGGTGGCGGTGGTCGTGAGCGGCGTCGTGCCCGCCGGCGTCGGCGTCGTCTTCCCCGACTCGCTGCCTCTGGGCGCGGACCTGGAGAACGCCGCGCGACGCCGGGAGACGGCGGACACGGTCGAGGGTGGCGTGCGCCGCTCCGCGGTCTACGCCGTGACGCCGTGGCGCCCGGGTGTCTTCGAGCTGCCTGTCGTCGAGGTCGGCGTGTCGACGCCCGACAGCGTCCGGACCGTCGAGGTCGCGCTGCCCGTCCTCACGGTGATGTCGGTTCTGCCCGAGGACACGGCCGGGGTGGAGGCCCGGCCGCCCCGGGACGTCCTTGGACCGTCCTGGCTGCTCTGGCCTCTCCTGCTGCTCCTGGCGCTGCTCCTGGCCATGCTGGCGGCTGCCTACCTGTGGTACCGCGCGACCCGGCCGCCCACGGACGTCGTGCCCCTGGTCCCGCGGCGCTCCGCCAGGGAGCGGGCCCTCGAGGCGCTGGACCAGGCCCGGGCTCTCCCCCTGGTGGAGGCGGGGCGGCACAAGGCCTTCCACTCCCTCCTGTCGGAGATCCTGCGCCGCTACCTGGCCGCTCTGGACGGCGCCTGGGGCGAGGATCTCACGACATCGGAGCTGCTGGCGCGCCTGGACGGGGTGGAGGCCGAAGACCGGCGCGTGCTGGGCGCGCTCCTGGAGGCGATGGACCGGGTGAAGTTCGCGCAGCATCGTCCCGGCCCCGAGGCCGCGGAGGAGACGTGGGGACGGGCCCGGGACTGGGTGGAGCGGTTCAGGCCGCCGCCGGCCCCGGAGGGCCCCGGCCCGGGTGGCCCGGGCGCCCGGTCCGGCCCATCCGGGAAAGGGCCACCCTCCGTCGGGACGCGGGACCAGGGGCGGGAGGTGGCATGAGCCTGTCCTTCGCCCACCCCTGGGTTCTCCTGCTCCTCCTCGCGATCCCGGTCTACCTGCTGGTCCAGCGCCGGTGGCGCCGTCCCGCGCTCCGGTTCTCCCGGGCCGGCACGGTGGCACGGCTGAGCACCGGCCCTCTCCATCTGGTGGCGCGGCTGCCCGGTTGGCTGCGGGGCGCGGCCATCGTCGGCGGCATCGTGGCGCTGGCCGGCCCACGCACGGGCTTCGCCGTGACGGACGTGGAGGCGGAGGGCATCGCCATCGCGCTGGCGGTGGACATCTCCAGCTCCATGCTGGCCGAGGATTTCCATCCCCGGAACCGGCTGGCGGTGGCCAAGGAGGAGGTGGCCAGCTTCATCCGCGGGCGGCAGTACGACCGCATCGGCATGGTGGCGTTCGCCGGCGAGGCGCTCACCCAGGTCCCGCTGACGGTGGACTACCCCGTCCTCTTCCGTGCCCTCGAGCAGCTCGAGGTGGGCCAGCTTACCGATGGCACGGCCATCGGCACCGCCATCGCCACGGCGGCGAACCGTCTGCGTCGGACGCCTGGCCGGTCGCGGGTCATGATCCTCATGACGGACGGCGAGAACAACCGGGGCGAGATCGATCCGGTCACGGCGGCCCAGGCCGCTGCGGCGTTCGGCATCCGGATCTACACCATCGGCGTCGGCAGCGAGGGCGTGGCGCCCATCCCCATCGCCCGCGGCGTGCTGGGCGGCTACCAGTACGCCAACCTGCCCGTCCACATCGACGAGGAGCTGCTCCGGGGCATCGCCGAGCTCTCCGGCGGGCAGTACTTCCGTGCCACCAACGAGGCGGCGCTGGACAGCATCTACACCCGCATCGACGAGCTGGAGAAGACGCCGGTCCACATGCGGCGCTACACGAACTACACGCCCCGGGAGCTGCCCTTCCTGCTCCTGGCTTGCTTCGCCCTGCTGGCCGAGTGGGGGCTCCGGGCGAGCCGGTGGGGGAGGGTGCCGTGAGCTTCGACCGTCCGGATCTGCTCTGGCTCGCGCTCCTGCTACCGGCGCTCGCGTCACTGGGCGTCTGGGGCTACGTACGACGTCGGCGCCGCGCCCTCGTCGCCCTGGGCGAGCCCGACGTGGTGAAACGCCTCGGAGCGGCCGGTCTGGACCGCTTCACCGCGGGCCGCCTGGCGCTGGTGGCGCTGGCGGCGGCCGCCCTGGGCCTGGCGGCCGCGGGGCCCCGCTGGGGACTCGTCGCCGTCCAGGAGGAGCGGCAGGCGCTGGACCTGGTCCTGGCGCTGGACGTCTCCAAGTCCATGCTGGCCCAGGACCTGGAGCCGACCCGCCTCGAGCGGGAACGGACCCTGGCGCGCCGGCTGCTCCGGGAGCTGCCCGGCGACCGCATCGGCCTCGTCGCCTTCGCCGGCAGGGCGTACACGCTGTCGCCCATGACCATCGACCACGGCGCCCTGGCCCTCTACCTGGACGCCCTGGCCCCGGAGATCGTGAGCCAGGGCGGCTCCTCGCTGGCCGCGGCGCTCCGCCAGGCCACGGACCTGGCCCGGGGCAGGGAGGGGGCCGTCCCCGGGATCGTCGTGCTGGTGACGGACGGGGAAGCGCTGGAGGAGCGGAGCGCGGTGGAGTCGGCGGCGGAGCGGGCCCGGCAGCTCGGCGTGGTGGTGCACACGGTGGGCGTGGGCACCTCCGCCGGCGCGCCCGTGCCGGAGCGGGATCCGATCACGGAGGAGCCGTCGGGGTACAAACGGGGCCCCGACGGCGAGATCGTGATCTCCCGGCTGGACGAGGGCCTGCTCCGGCACGTGGCCGATCGGACGGGCGGCCGCTACGTCCGCCTGGGCCGGCCCGGAGCGGCGGACGGGCTCCTGGCCGCCCTCCAGGGGCTGGACCGGGAATCGTTGCGGGGGGAAGAGCGTATCGAGCGACGGGCGCGGTACCGCTGGTTCGTGGCGCTGGCCGTGCTGCTCCTGGGCGTCGACGTCGTGCTGGCACGCCGGGCGGCGGGCACCCTGTTCACTCCACGATACCCGGAGGGTCGAGGTGCGCTGGCGTAGCATCACGGTGACGGGCGCTCTGGTCCTCGCCACCGCCGGATTCGGCATCGGCGAGCTGGAGCGAGGCAACCGCCTGTACCGGGACGGCCGTTACGAGGAGGCGGTGGCGGCGTACCGGCAGGCGCTGGAAGGCGGCGAGGACAGCGCCGTGCTCCAGTTCAACATGGGCACGGCGCTGCTCCGCCTCGGGCGGTACGCGGAGGCAGAGCCGTATCTCCAGGCGGCGCTGGACGTGGTCGACCCGGCGGTGCGTGCACCCGCCCTCTTCAACATGGGCAGCCGGTTCCTGGAAGAGGGCCGGGCCTCCACAGACCCGGAGGCACGGAGCAGGCTGCTGGACGGTGCGGTGGAGGCGTACCGCCGGGCGCTGCGGCTGGACCCGTCCTGGGCCGACGCCAAGTGGAACTACGAGCTCGCGCTGCGCGCCCGGAGCGAGATGCCGCAGCAGGGCGGCGGCCGATCCCGACAGGACCGGCCCCCGCAGGAGTCCCGGGAGGACCGGAGCCCGGAGCAGCGGGAGGAGAGTCCCGGGGAACCGCCGGAGGCCGGGACCATGACCCGGGAGCAGGCGGAGCGGCTCCTGGCGGCGGTGGAGCAGAACGAGCGCGACCTGGTCCGGGAGAAGCTCCGCAAGGGTCGCAGGGAGACGCGCGTGGCACGGGACTGGTGATGGCGGTGCTTTTCGCTCTGCTGCTGCTGACGCAGCAGTCCGAAGTCGCAGTGGAGGCCACGCTGTCCGAGACCACGGTGGTGGCGGGCTCCAGCGTCGTGCTGCAGCTCCGGGTCCGCACCGACGGCGCCCGGCCCCGCATCGACCCCCTCACCGGGCTCGAGGGACTGGAGGTCACCTCGACCCGCAGCTCCGACCAGCGCCAGTTCTCCCTGCCCGGCGGGACTCGGCGCTTCGTGAGCCGCGACTACGTGATCATCGCGCGGCGGCCCGGCCGGTACCGGATTCCGCCCATCGGCGTGGAGGTGGAAGGCCGGCGCTACCGCACGCGCCCCCTGGTCCTCACCGTGGAGCCGGCGGCGGCCACGACGGCGCCCGAGGACGCGGAGCAGGGCGTCGCGCTGCGCGCCTGGCTCGACACGGACACCGCCTACGTGGGCCAGCAGGTGACCTACCACGCGGAGGCGCTCTTCGGCTCGGAGGTGCGGCTGCGCTTGCGTCGCGCGCCCGAGTACGAGGCGCCCAGCCCGTCCGGCTTCTGGATCCAGGAGCTGTCCCGGTCGCCGGTGGGCAGCACCCGCGTGCTCGGCTCGGACATCTACGAGGTGCAGACCTTCCAGCGCGCCCTCTTCCCCATCACCACGGGCCGGCTCACGATCCCGCCCGCCCGCCTCACCTTCGACGTGCGCCGGGGGCTGCTGAGCGCGCCCGAGTCCCGGGAGCTGCTCACCGACACCCTCGGGCTCCTCGTCCGGCCCGTCCCCGAGCGGGGGCGACCCGAAGGCTACGCGGGCGCCGTGGGCCGGTACACCGTCCGGGCCTGGCTCCAGCCGGACACCGTCTCCGCCGGCGATGCCGTCGTCCTCGCCGTCGAGGTGGATGGCACCGGCAACGTCAAGGCGCTGCCCCGGCCGGAGCTGCCCGACCTGGACGGCGTCGAGGTGTTCCCGCCCAGCGAGGACGCGTCGGTCCGCGTGACCGGGGGCGTGGTGGGGGGCAGCAAGCGCTTCGAATGGGTCCTGGTGCCCGGCGAGGCGGGACGCCTGGAAGTGCCGGTCCTGCGCTACCCCTACTTCGATCCGGAGCGGCGCCGCTACGACGTCGCCGTCTCGCGCCCGCTGACGGTGCACGTCGGACCCGGCGCGGTAGCCGGCGACCGTCCCCCGGAACGCCTCCGGTTCCTCAAGCTGGAGCCTGCCGGGCGCCCCTTCGGCTGGGTCCTGACGCCCGTCTGGGGAGCCGTCCAGGTGCTGCCCGTGGCGCTGCTGCTCCTGGTCCTGGCCCGCCGGGACCTGGCGTCGCGGAGGCCGTCGCGGCGGGCGCTGCGCCGGGCACGGGAAGCCACCCTGGCACGGCTCCGGGAGCAGGCCACGGCGGACGGGCCGGCCTTCTTCGGCGACCTCGCGGACGGGATCCGGCGCTGGCTCGCCGACCGCCTGGACGCGCCGGAGCTACGCCGGGCCGCGCCCCAGGCCGTGGCCCGGGCCCTGGACGAGGCGGGCGTCGACGCCGAGACGACCCGGGGCGCCGCCGAGCTCCTCGCCCGGCTCGCACGGGCACGCTACGAGCCGGATCCGCCGGGACGCGAGACGCGGATGGTCTTCGTCCACGCCGCGGAGCGGCTCCTCGCGGACATCGACCGCGCCCTGCGACGGCGACGGGGGCGGGGTCGGGGCCGGACCGTGACGGTCGTGCTCCTGGTACTCTGCATCGGGTTGCCCGCAGCGCCGGCGGCCCAGCAGCCGGACCCGCGCTTCCTGGACGGGGTCGAAGCGTACCGCGACGGCGACGTGATGACGGCGCTGTCCGTCTTCCAAGCGTACGTGGACCGCGCGCCCGACGACGCCGCCGGCTGGTACAACCTGGGGAACGCGTACCACGGTGCGGAGTGGGAGGGGGCGGCGGTGGCCGCCTGGCTACGGGCGCTGCGCCTGGCTCCCAGGGACGACGACGTGCGCACGAACCTGCGCGTCGCCGACGCCGACCCCGTCCTCGTCGACCGGGTCCGGCCGCTCCTCCCCCTGGCCCGGGGCGAGGCGTGGTTCGCCGCCAGCATCGCCTGGCTCGCCGGCTCGCTGCTCCTCGTCCTCTTCGCCGCACGGCGGAGGCGCTCCGTGGGCGTCGTGGGCGCCGTGCTCGTGGGCGTCGCGCTCCTCCTGGCCGCCGAGATCCTCGCCAGGGACATCGGCCCGGACCTCGTCGTCGTGCCCACCGCCACCACGCTCCGGGCCGCGCCGAACCTGCGCGGCGAGAGCGTGCACGACCTGGAGCCCGGATCCGGCCTGGAAGTCGTCTCCCGCCACGACGGCTGGCTCCGGCTCCGCACCTTCAGCGGCCGGGAAGGCTGGATCGAGGCGTCGCGAGTCGTGGAATTGTAGGCTAAATTGAGAATGAAGGGCCCGTAGCTCAGCCGGTCAGAGCACCGGACTCATAATCCGAGGGTCGCAGGTTCGAATCCTGCCGGGCCCA
>CAYQCY010000101.1:0-12928 GCA_964416095.1 uncultured Gemmatimonadaceae bacterium | reverse complement strand
TCCCACTTCCCGATCGACGCTATCTCTTGCACCACAACGGGTTACGGAGAAACCCAGCCATTTTTTGGGGAAAGTCCTGGCTGGACGTGGGGGGCGGCGGGTGGTATATGGTAGAGTGGCGATGCGAGTCGCGGGGGATAACGGCGGGCGATGGTGGTGTAACGCCCGTGTTACGCCTGTGTGCGAAGGTGTTGCGAGAACGGGAGAGGCCGCGAGGCGGCGGCCGGCGAGGAACACGGACGGAGGTATCTGGAGATGCGCGGAGCGACGAAGGTTGGTCGGGCCGGCTTCACGCTGGTGGAGATCCTGGTCACGCTGCTCTTGATCGGCCTGCTGGTGGGCGTGGTGCTGCCATCCGTGCTGAGCCAGAGCGAGAAGGGGGAGAACCAGCGGGTGATCGACGACGTGGAGGCGATCCGGTCGGCGACGAAGCTGTTCCGGCTGGATGTGCAGCGGTGGCCGGGCGCGCTGGACCAACTGGTGGTGGCGTCGACGGGAGCGTGGTCGACGACGAACGATCTGAGCGGGAACGCCATTCCCGGCGGGTTGCTGAACAAGTGGGGGGGGCCGTACCTGGAGCTGGGCGATCTGCCGGGTGACACGCTGGTGACGGCGCTGGGCGGGTCGGTGCAGACGGCGTTCAGCACGACGTCGTGGGGCGGGACGGACTTCCTCACGATCCAGGTGAACCACATCCCCCAGGCGAACGCGGAAGCCATCAGCGAGCTCGTGGACGGCGACACGGACGTGTCGTCGTCGGCCGACTCGGGGGGTCGGGTCCGGTGGGTGAGCGGGACGCCGAACTATCTGCTGTACCTGGCGGCGCCCATCAACTGACGGCGAAGGGGCGTGGAGCACGACGGCCGCCACGGATCGATCCGCGGCGGCCGTCGTGGCATCCGGGGCGTGTTGCCGCCGGGTGGGGGCCGGTTATCTTGAGTCGGGAGGCATGGTTCCCGGTACTGGAGGCAGGCACGCGATGGTGACGCCGATGGCGGAGGCGGTGGACCGGCTGGTGGCGTCGCGCCGCCGGCGGCTGGAGCGGTTGCTGCAACGGCCGGTGAAGCGGCCGGACGATACGGGCATCGAAGAGGACCGTCGTCGGTTCCTCCTGGAGGAGGCGCAGGATCTCTACTGGAACGAGCTGTCGTGGGAGCAGCTCACCGGCGAGGAGGGGCTGGCCGAGAGCGGTCTGGTGGAGTTCACGTTTCCTGGCTTCCTGGCGTTCGTGGAGGGGCTCCTGCTGCGGGAGACCATGCCGGATTCCAAGGCGCCGGCGTCGCCGCGTCCGGAGGTGGTGGAAGACGTGCTCCGGTTTCTCGCGGGTCGTCATCTCGAGCTGAAGGACGAGCGGGACCGTGAGAGCACGATGGAGCGGGAGGTGACGCGCCGCCTCATGGACCTGGTGCTGTATCGGCTCCACGAGATCGACGTGGAAGAGGTGGAGCGCCTGGAAGAGATGCCGCCGGACTGACGTCGTGCGTGCTGCGGCGCCCGTCCGGCCGAACCGCCCGGTGCTCGCCGGGCGACCCCTCCTCATCGCCCATCGGGGTGGCGCGGCGCTGGCGCCGGAGAACACGCTGACGGCCTTCCGCCAGGCCGTGACGGCGTGGCCCGTGGACATGATCGAGCTGGACGTGCGAGCCACGGCGGACGGCCACTGCGTCGTGATCCACGACGAGACGGTGGACCGGACCACGGACGGGACGGGTCCGGTGGCCGGGCTGACGCTGGCCGAGCTGAAACGCCTGGACGCGGGCTTCCGGTTCACGGCGCAGGATGGCGGCCAGCCGTTCCGGGGCCGCGGCGTGCGGGTCCCCACGCTGCCGGAGGTCCTGGAGGCGCTCCCGGACGTACGCCTGACCCTGGAGGTGAAAGTGGGCGCTGCCCAGGCGCCCATGTTCCGGGCCATCGCGGAGCACGGCGCGAAGGACCGGGTGGTGGTGGCCGGCATGCGCGAAACCGACCGAACGCTGTTCCGGAGCTGGGACGGTGCCGTGAGCGCATCGACCAGGGCGGTGCGCCGGTTCTACGTGGCGCACCGGTTCCGCGTGGCCTCCTTCTGGCCGTTGCGGGCGGACGTGGTGCAGGTCCCCGAGATTCACGGCGGCGCCCGGCTGGTCTCGCCACGGTTCGTGCGGGACGTCCACGCGCGGGGGGTCGACATCCACATCTGGACCGTGGACGATCCGGACGACATGCGTCGTCTGCTGGACTGGGGTGTGGACGGGATCATCACGGATCGCCCGGACCGTCTGGCCGGGGTCCTGGCGGAGCGGGTCGGGGGCTGACCGTCGTGACGGGGGCCGGCGAGGGGTCCGGGCGGTCGATGCAGCCCGGGGCGTCGGAAGGGGCCGGCGGCGGGCTGGCCCATCGCGTGGCGGCCTTCATCGAGCGCGAGCATCTCCTGTCCGGGGAAGGGCCCCTCCTGGTGGCCGTCTCCGGCGGACTGGACTCCACCGTCCTGCTCCACCTGCTGCGCTTCCCCTTGGCTCGCCTCGGGACCGTGGTGGCGGCCACCTTCGATCATCGCATGCGCCCGGGTAGCACGGCGGACGCCGCCTGGGTCCGCGGTCTCTGTCGTGCATGGGACGTCCTGCTGGAGGAGGGTCGGGCGGAGCGCGTCCCGGGATCGGAAGCGGAGGCGCGGCGTCTGCGTTACGCCTTCCTGCATCGGACGGCGGAGGCGATCGGTGCCCGGGTCGTGCTCACGGGCCATCATGCCGACGACCAGGTCGAGACGGTCCTCTTTCGGTTGTTGCGGGGTGCGGGGACCCGGGGCATCGCCGGGATTCCGATGCGTCGGGGCCGCGTCGTGCGCCCTCTGCTTCCTTTCCGGCGCCGGGAGCTGGAGCGCTATGCGGTGCGGCACGGCGTCGCGTGGCGGCTGGATCCCACGAACCGGGATCCCCGCTACGCGCGGAACCTGATCCGACACGTCATGCTCCCGCGGATCGAGGCGGCGGCACCGGGCTTCGGGGACACGCTGCTGGAGCTGGCCGCTGCGGCGCGGGACCTGGAACGGGCGTGGTCCGGCGTGGAGCGGGCGGTGCTCGAGGACGTCGTCGAGAGGCGCTCGGAAAGGGCCGTCGATGTTGCGAGAACGCGGCTTCTGGCCTATGATTCGGAGGTCGTGGCGCGGGTCCTCCGCCGCCTGTTGCGCCGCTTCGGGAGCTCGCCCGGTCGGGCCGGAACCCGGGCGGCGTTGGAGTTTATTAGCTCCGGCACGAGCGGGACACGGGTGCAGGTGGCCGGTGGGGTCCGCATCGCCCGGGACTTCGACCGCATTCGCATCGGGTACCCGGACCCGGCGGAGACGCCGGAACAGGTCGTGGAGATCCCGTCGCCGGGCAGGGGGCGTGGAACGCTCCGACTCGGTGGCACGGCATGGACGGTCCGGTGGCGCTTGAGAGACAACGAAGCCGGGCCGGGCATGGCGTTCGCGGTGGACGCCCTGCGCTTCCCGCTGACGGTGCGGGGCTGGCGGCCGGGCGACCGTATCCGCCTGGGCGGCGGGACCCGGAAGCTGAAGAAGGTGTTCGGCGAGCGGCGCATTCCGGTGCGGCGACGGGGCCGCACTCCGGTCCTGGTGGACGCCGGCGGTGCGGTGCTCTGGGTGGTGGGGGTGGTCCGGAGCGTGGCTGCTCCGGCAATGGAGCGGGGCAACCTCGAGGTCCGGGTGGACGAGGCCGAGATCGATGGACACGACGGTGCGCAAGGGCGGGCGGGAGCTTGAGGGCACGGTCTTCACGGAAGAGCAGATCGCCGCGCGCGTCGAGGAGATGGCCCGGGACATCGGGCGTGCGTACCCGGAGGACGAGCCGTTGCTCGTGCTGGGTTTGCTGAAGGGCGCGTTCGTCTTCCTGGCCGACCTGGTCCGCAAGATCCCCCGGCCGCTGCATGTGGACTTCCTGATGGCGGCCAGCTACGGCTCGGGCACGGTGTCCAGCGGCGACATCCGGGTCATGTACGACCCGGAGCGGGACCTGACGGGCCAACACGTGGTCCTCGTGGAGGATATCGTGGACAGCGGCAAGACGCTGAACCACGTGATCCCGTCGCTCCGCGAGCGGAACCCGGAGTCGCTGGAGCTGTGCGCGCTGCTGCACAAGCACGTGGCGGACGAGCTGGCGCTGGAGCCCCGCTGGGTCGGCTTCGACGCGCCGCGGAAGTTCCTGGTGGGCTACGGCCTGGATCACGCGGAGGATTTTCGACACCTGCCGTACATCGCGAGCCTGTGATGGCCGGCGTGCGGCACAACGAAGGACGCATCTGATGGCGGACCGGAACAGTGATCGGGGGAACGGCGGACGCTGGGTGAACAACACCCGGTCGCTGTCCTTCTGGATCCTGTTCGTGCTGGTGTCCCTGCTCCTGGTGCAGGTGTTCAGCCCGCGCGAGGAGGAGGCGGCGGAGCTCAGCTACACGGAGTTCCTGCAGCAGATCGACAACCAGAACGTGGCCGAGGTCACGGTCATCGAAGGGAAGCGGATCGAGGGCCAGCTACGGGCGCCGGTGGCCCGGGCAGAGCGCCAGGTCCGGACGTTCGAGACGCTGCTGCCGGTTCGTGACAGCGAGCGGCTGCTGGACCGGCTCCAGGCGAGCGACATCATCATCCGGGCCGAGGAGCCGGGGCAGAACTGGCTCGCCATCCTTCTCTCCGCGCTACCCTGGGTGCTGCTCATCGCGATCTGGCTGATCTTTCTGCGCCAGATGCAGGCGGGCGGCTCCCGTGCGTTCCAGTTCGGGAAGTCGAAGGCCAAGGTCCTGACGGGGGACACGCCGAAGGTGAACTTCGCGGACGTGGCGGGGGCCGACGAGGCGAAGGAGGAGCTCAAGGAGATCATCGAGTTCCTGAAGGACCCGCAGAAATTCACCCGGCTGGGTGGCCGACTCCCGAAAGGCGCTCTGCTGGTGGGTCCGCCTGGAACTGGGAAGACGCTACTGGCCCGGGCCGTGGCCGGCGAGGCCGGCCGGCCCTTCTTCTCCATGTCGGGCTCGGACTTCGTGGAGATGTTCGTGGGCGTGGGCGCGTCGCGGGTCCGGGACCTGTTCGAGCAGGGTAAGGCGAACGCGCCCTGCATCATCTTCATCGACGAGATCGACGCGGTGGGCCGGCACCGGGGCGCGGGTCTGGGTGGTGGCCACGATGAGCGAGAGCAGACGTTGAACGCGCTGCTGGTGGAGATGGACGGGTTCGAGTCCAACGAGGGCGTCATCCTCATCGCTGCGACGAACCGGCCGGACGTGCTGGACCCGGCCCTGCTGCGGCCCGGCCGCTTCGACCGCCAGATCGTGGTGGATGCCCCCGACGTGAAGGGCCGGGAAGGCATTCTCCGGGTCCACCTGAAGAAGGTGCCTCTGGCGGAGGACGTGAAGGTGGGCATCCTGGCCAAGGGCACGCCGGGCCTGAGCGGTGCCGACCTGGCGAACATGGTCAACGAGGCGGCGCTCCTGGCGGCCCGGCGGAACCGCCCGAAGGTCTCCATGGAGGATCTGGAAGACGCCAAGGACAAGATCATGCTGGGCGCGGAGCGGAAGAGCCTGGTCCTGTCGGAGTCCGAGCGGAAGCTCACGGCGTATCATGAAGCGGGGCACGCGGTGGTGGCGCTGCGCACGCCGGGCCTGGACCCGGTGCACAAGATCACCATCGTGCCCCGGGGCCGGGCCCTGGGTGTGACGGCGTCCCTGCCGGAGGAGGATCGGCACTCGTACTCGAAGGACTACCTGGTCGCCCGCCTGGCCATGCTTTTCGGCGGTCGTGCGGCGGAGGAGATGATCTTCGGTGTGGCCAAGGTCACGACGGGCGCGGGCAACGACATCGAGCGCGCGACGGACATGGCCCGGCGCATGGTGACGCGTTTCGGCATGAGCGACCGGGTGGGGCTCATGGCCGTAGGCGATTCGGAGCAGGAGATCTTCCTGGGCCGCGAGCTGGTGCAGCGCCGGGAAATCTCCGAGCGCACCGCGGAGCTGGTGGACGACGAGGTCAAGCGGTTCCTGGACGAGGCCTACGAGCACGCCAGGAGCACGCTCGAAGACAATCGCAGCTTGCTGGACCGGCTGGCCGAGGCACTGCTGGAGCGGGAGACCCTGGATCGGGAAGACATCGATCTGCTGGACGCGGGCGATCCGCTGCCCCCGACGGAGGTGGAGGCGGACGCGGCCGCGGGCGACTCGACGGCTCCACCTACGGACGCGGAGCCGGCGGTGGAGGAAGGGGAAGAGCCCCGGGAGCCGGAAGCGGACCAGGCGGACGACGACGCGCTGACGCCGGCGGCTCCGGAAGCTCGCCGCGTCCGCGTGGACGCGGAGCCGGACCCCTCCAACGGCTAGAGGGGGTGCCATGGCGGCGGAGCGACTCGGTGGCGGGGTGAAGAGCGGCTCCGTGGACGGGACCGGGATCGGCGCGCAGAACGGCGCCGGTCCCTTTTTCGCGCCGTCGTGGCGCACGGCCCGGGGCGCGTTGGCGCTGGACCGGCCCAGGGTCATGGGTGTCCTGAACGTGACGCCCGACTCGTTCTGGGTGGGCAGCCGGACCGCCTCCGTGCAGGAGGCCCTGTGCCGGGCGGAGGCCATGCTCCGGGCCGGTGCCGATCTTTTGGATGTGGGCGGCGAATCGACCCGGCCCGGCGCCGACGGCATCTCCGCGGAGGAGGAGCGGCGCCGGGTCGTACCGGTCGTGCGCGCGGTGCTCGCCCGATGGCCCGAGGCCCTCGTGTCGATCGACACGGTCAAGGCCGAGGTCGCGGCGGCGGCCCTCGACGAGGGCGCCGCCGTCGTCAACGATGTCTCGGCCCTGCGCCTGGACCCGGAGCTGGGCCGCGTGGCCCGGGACCACGGCGCCGGACTGGTCCTCATGCACTCCCGGGGCGGCGTGGACCGGATGGCCCTCTACGACGAAGCGGCGTATCACGACCCGGTGGGCCAGGTGGCGGAGGAGCTGTCGGCGGCGCTCGAGCGGAGCCGCGCGGCGGGCGTGGAGGACGACCGGGTCGTGCTGGACCCGGGGCTCGGCTTCGCCAAGCGGACCGAGCACAGCGTGGCGGTCCTGCACGCGCTTCCGCGGCTGGCGCGCCTGGGCCGCCCCATCCTGGTGGGCCCGAGCCGGAAACGGTTCGTGGGCGAGCTGGCGGGCGGCGTGCCCGTCGAGGACCGCCTGCCGGGGACCATCGCGGCGTGCGTGGTGGCGCTCGAGCGCGGCGCGCGCATCTTTCGGGTACACGACGTCGGGCCCGTCCGGCAGGCGCTGGACGTGGCCGACGGAATCCGACGAGGCCCGTGATGGAGTTCCTGGCCCGCTACGAGTTCCTGCTGCCGAGCTTCAAGGATCTGGTCCAGATCCTGATCGTGGCCGTGGCCCTGTACTATGTGCTGCGGCTCATGGCCCGGACCCGGGCCATGCAGATGCTGCTGGGCCTGACCCTGGTCGCGGTGGCCTACCTGGTGGCTCGCATCCTGGACCTGGAGCTCATCAAGCGGATCCTCGAGGTCCTCTTCCAGTACGGCGTCATCGCCGCCCTCATCATCTTCCACCCCGAGCTGCGCGCGGCCCTCGCCCGCCTGGGCCGGAGCCGGATGCTCCGCCTCTTCAACAAGATGGAAGAGAGCGAGGTCGTGGAAGAGCTCGTGGTCTCGGTGGAACGCCTGTCCCGGGCCAAGATCGGCGCGATCATCGCTCTGCAGCGCGAGGTCGGCCTGGACGAGTATGCGGAGACCGGGACCCGGATCCACGCCCGCATGTCCGCCGACATCCTGGTGAGCATCTTCTCACCCTACGGCCCGCTCCACGACGGTGCGGTGCTCGTGGAAGGCGACACCATCATCGCGGCGGGGGTCATCCTGCCCCTGACCCAGTTCCCGGTGGCGGACAAGAGCCTCGGTACGCGCCACCGCGCCGCCCTGGGACTGTCGGAAGAGACGGACGCGCTGGTCATCGTGGTCAGCGAGGAGACGTCCCAGGTGTCCGTCGCCCACCGGGGCCGGCTGGAACGGAATGTGTCCGGCGACCGCCTCCGTGTCGCCCTGGCCGGCGGCACCGCGCCGGCCGCTACGGCGGGCTCGCCGCGTTGACAGCCTTGCGGGCCCCTTCTACATTCTGACGGATATTGTTCCGAGGCGTTGCACAACCGTCATTTCCTCCGAGGGAGCGACTCTTGGGCGGAAACGAATTCAATCTGCTTCAGCTGTTTGCCGACGGCGGGGTCATGATGTACCCCCTCGTTCTCTGCTCGCTCCTGGCGCTCGGCGTCATGATCGCGAAAGGCTGGACGCTGTGGGTCGCGCACCGCAAGTCGCAGGAGATCCTCACGCAGGTCAAGGAGTTCAGCCTCCAGGGCGAGGTGGACGAAGCGCTGCGCGTGGCTGAAGAGACGCCGGGCCCGGTGGCCGCGATCCTGCTGGCCGGCCTGCGCCGACTCGGTCTGGAGCGGGTGAGTGGGCGTGACATCGAGAAGGCGGTCCAGACCACGGGCGTGATCGAGCTCGGCTTCCTGGAGCGGGGACTCGTGGTCCTGGCCACCATCGCGAACGTCGCACCGCTCATGGGCTTCCTCGGGACGGTGGCCGGGATGATCTCCGCCTTCGGGGCCATCGCCGAGGCCGGTCAGGTCGAAGCCTCCCTGGTGGCGGGCGGGATCAAGATCGCGCTCATCACGACGGCGACGGGCCTCCTGATCGCGGTGCCCGTGAACATCGCGTACAACTTCTTCGTGACGCGGATCGACAAGCTGATCGTGGACATGGAAGAGGGCACGAGCGCGGTCCTGAACCTGATCTGGAACCTGCAGGACCAGGGCGAGCTGCGGCTGGTAGAAGCGGGCGCCCCGCTGGGCAGGCCTGCCGCCCCGTTGGAGCGGGGCGAAGGGCCTGCGGCCACCCTCCCGGACACGGAGCCCGGGAAGGGGCACACGGATCCGGGTCTGGAACACCCGGCCAGGGGCCAGGAACGCAAACCGGAGTAGAGGGGCTCCATGGCGATCTTGAGCAAGAAGTCCAAGGTGAGCGACGAGATACCGACGGCGTCGATGGCGGATATCGCGTTCTTGCTGCTCATCTTCTTCCTGACGACCACGATCTTCGACGAGGAGAAGGGGCTGCCCATCGTGCTGCCGGAGGCGGCCGAGGAGGTCGCGGTCGCGCAGAAGAACATCCTGCACATGACGGTCCGGGCCGACGGCATCGTGGAAGTGAAGCGGGGCGAGAGCCCGCAGGTGCAGCGGGTCCGGTCCTCGGAGATCGGAGACATCTGGCGCCTCGAGGTGGGCCAGAACCCGGGCCTCATCGCGGCGGTCAAGACGGCCCCGACCGCGCCGTACCGGTTCATGATCGACGTGCTCGACCAGTTGCAGCAGGCCGGCGCGGAACGCATATCCCTCCAGATGCTGGAAGAGTAGGCCATGGCCGAAAAGGGACCATTCGAGCGGAAGTCGAAGACGGAGAGCGAGATCCCCTCGTCGTCGCTGGCGGACATCGCCTTCCTGCTCCTGATCTTCTTCATGGTGAGCACGACGTTCCCGAAGGAGCGTCCCCGGAAGATGCCGTGGCCGGAGGCTGAAGCCACGCAGAAGCTGGACGAGCCGCGCAAGAACATCCTGCACGTCTACGTGGAGCGGAACGGGGACATCTTCATCAACGACGCGCGCATCCCGCCGGCGCAGGTGTCGAACATCGTGGCGCCGTTGTACGAGCAGACGCAGCAGCAGTTGGTGGTGGTGCTCCGGGCCGATCGCGAGACGCCGTACCAGTTCATAGATCTCGTGCAGAAAGAGCTCCAGGAGGCGCGTGCGGTCCGCGTCACGTTCTTCACGGACCTCGAACAGCGTATTACCCGTCAGCGGAGGTAGCAGCACATGGCCGAGAATCTGGACACGAGCCTGACGGCCCGCGAAGACCGGGAAACGGCAAACGACCGGTTCAAGCAGAATTTCACCAGCTGGTTCTGGGGCTCCCTGACCCTGGCCACCCTCCTTCATTTCGGGGTGTTCACGGTGCTCCCGGCCTTCTCGGCGACGGACATGAGCATGGTCGCCGCGGCAGAGCTGGAGACGGTGGAGCTCCCGCCGGAGATCGAGATCCCGCCGGCACCCGAGCAGATCGCCCGGCCGGCGACGCCGGTGATCGCGGATGCGGAGATCGAGGAGGACATTACCATCGCGCCGACGACCTTCGAGGACAATCCGATCGAGAACCTGCCGCCGCCACCCTCGGCGGGCGGCGAGGACATCTCGGCGGCGCCGACCTTCACGCCGTTCACCGTGCGACCCGAGCTGAAGAACGCCCGGGAAGTGGCCCGCGCTCTGGAGCGTCATTATCCGCCGCTCCTCCGGGATGCCGGCATCAGCGGCACGGTCCAGGTGTGGTTCTTCATCGACGAGAACGGCCGGGTCGTGAAGACGCAGATCAACCAGTCGAGCGGCTACGAGGCGTTCGACGAGGCATCGCTCAAGGTCGCAGACATGATGCAGTTCTCGCCGGCCCTGAACCGGGACAAGAAGGTCCCGGTGTGGGTCTCGATCCCCGTCGTCTTCCAGGTCCAGTAGCGGCGCGACGTCACGCGACTCTGGACCTGGTCGGGGGGACCGCCGAGGCGCGGTCCCCCCGATCTGCGTTCGGGGAACCGGCGGGGGAGACGCGCGGCGTGGTCGCGTCTCTCACAGGGACTCTCGCGGCGTCCGGCCAACGTTGATGTTTGCGCGTAAATACGGTAAAATTCGTCGTTTATGTATGCTGCGACGCTGAAGGAAACGTTGCCCCGTGTGCTGGACCGGGTCGCCGACGCGCTGGAGCGGGCGGGCCGGACCGACGAGCCCGTGACGCTGGTCACGGTCACGAAGGCGCACCCGCTGGAGGCGGTGTACGCGGCGCTGGATGCCGGGCTGCATCGCCTGGGGGAGAACCGGGTGCAGGAGCTGGAGGAGAAGGTCGAGCAGGTGGGGCGGGGGCCGGAGTGGCACATGGTCGGCCATCTGCAGCGGAACAAAGCGCGCCGCGCCATCGGGCTGTTCGACATGATTCACTCCATCGACTCGCTGCGACTGGCGCGAACGCTGTCCAAGGAGGCGAAGCGGGCGGAGGTGACGGTAGAGGGACTGGTCCAGGTGAACGTATCCGGCGAGGAGACGAAAGCCGGGTTCGCGCCGGAGAAGACGGTGGAGGCGCTGGACCAGGTCCGGGCGTTGCCCGGCCTGCGCATCCTGGGGCTCATGACCATGGCGCCCCTCACGGACGACGAGGGCCTGCTGCACCGGACGTTCGCGGGCACGCGCGAGCTGCTGGAACGCGCCGTGAGGGAGCTGGACGGCTTCCAGGCGAGTGAGCTGTCCATGGGCATGTCCAACGACTTCGAGATCGCGGTGGAAGAAGGGGCGACCATGTTGAGGCTCGGAACCGTCTTGCTCGGGGAGCGACCGCAATGATCGATCTGACGCCGCTGGAGGTGCGACAGAAGAAGGGCGATTTCCGCCGGGCCTTTCGGGGCTACGACATCGCCCTGGTCAACGATTTCCTGGACCTGGTCGCGGACCGGATGGAGGAGCTGGTCAAGGAGAACATGGCCCTGCAGGACCGGCTCGAGGGGATCGACGAGGAGCTGGATGCCTACAGGGAGAAGGAGCGGGCGCTGGTCGACGCGCTCATGGCCGCAGAGCGGATCCGCGACGATGCGCGGGCCAACGCGGAGAAGGAGGCCAGCCTGCTCTTCAAGGAGGCCGAGCTGGAGGCGGAACGGCACCGTACCGCCGTGGCGCAGGCCCTGGCGTACGAGGAAGCGGCCATCCGTCGGGTCCAGGCCCGCCGGGCCCAACTGATCCGCGAGTTCCGGTCCTTCCTGGAGCGAGAGCTGGGCGAGCTCCAGGTCATCGAGGACTCGCTGGAGCTCTCCGGACAGGCCGAGGACCGCGGGGACGAGGAAGCGGCGAACCACGACGAGGCCGAGGATACGGCGGGGGACCCGGGGCCGGAGGAGGCCGACGAGCCGGCCGCGGAGGCCGAGGACGCCGATCTGGACGGGGATCTGGACGAAGACGAAGAGGCCGGCGAGACGAAGAACCGGCAGACCGACTGGCTGTCCTCCCTGGTCGAGGAGTAGGCCATGCGGTCAGCCGAGGCGCAGATGGTGGCGTTGCGAGAGAGCGTGGCGGCCGTCCGGGAGCGGACCTCCTTCGAGCCGGACGTGGCCATCATCCTGGGCACGGGGCTCGGGGCGCTGGCGGATGACATCGCCGTGGAGGAGTCCATCCCGTACCCCGAGCTGCCCCACTTCCCGGTGCCCACCGTGGAGACCCACTCGGGGCGGCTGCTTCTGGGGACGCTGGGGAAAAGGCGCGTCGTGGCGATGCAGGGGCGGTCGCACCGCTACGAGGGGTACGAAATGCAGGAGATCACCTTCCCGGTGCGCGTCATGCACATGCTCGGCGCCCACACGCTGGTGGTCTCCAACGCCTGCGGCGGGTTGAACCCGCTCTGGTCACTGGGCGACCTGATGCTGATCGACGACCATATCAACCTGTTGGGGGACAACCCGCTGATCGGTCCCAACCTGGACGAGCTGGGGCCCCGGTTCCCGGACATGTCGGAGCCGTACGACGGAGCGCTCCAGGAGAAGGCCATGCAGGTGGCGCTGGAGCTGGGCATTCCCCTCCGCCGCGGCGTCTTCGTGGCCGTCACGGGCCCGAACCTGGAGACCCGGGCCGAGTACCGGATGCTGCGGGCACTGGGCGCCGACGTGGTGGGGATGAGCACGGTGCCGGAGGTCATCGTGGCTCGCCACATGGGCATGAAGGTGCTGGGGATCAGCATCATCACCGACATGGGGCTCGCCGATGCGCTGGAGCCGGTGGATGTGCCGGAGATCATTCGCATCGCCGGTGAGGCGGAGCCGGACCTGACGAGGCTGATCGAGACGACGATTTCGGATACGGCGGTTGGA
>CAYQCY010000100.1:2634-13053 GCA_964416095.1 uncultured Gemmatimonadaceae bacterium | reverse complement strand
GCGAGTTGGGGCACTGCGAGTTGGAGCACTGCGAGTTGGGGCACTGCGAGTTGGGTGCGACGAGTTGGGTGCGACGAGTTGGATGCAGCGAAGGGGCGCTCCGGACCGCTGCCGGAGTGATCGAGGGAAGGGTGCTGCGGGTGAAGGCCTGCGTTCCCGGTGAGGCCGCCTCCGGGAGACGGATTCACACGGAAGGCTCGGAGGTTCGGAGGGCTCGGGGACCTGTAGGAAGCAAAGACTACTGCGCTCCAGGGATTGCCGTGCCGCGAGCGCTCGAGAGCCGTTTGGCCGGCTCGGAACTCCGAGCTTTCCGACTCTCTGAGCCCTTCGTGGCACGGTGTCGAGCAGGCCGGCCTTACCGGAGTCGAGATCCGAAACGCGGTGAACGCCGAACCACAGGAAGGACCGCGATGTCTGACGTGAAGAAGAGCGTGTAGGAGAAGTACGTGCAGTCCGCCCTGCGGGTCGTCGGGGGCGATGGAGGCACCGGCTTCGGCAAGAGCTGCTGCTGCGACGGGGACGGCGAGGACCCCATCACGTCCAACCTTTACGACGCCGTTCAGGGCGGTGGCACCGCCCCGAACGGCTCCGGCGGGCCGGCGGGATCGGGCAGCTCCTCGACACCGGGCACGCTCCCGACCACCTGCCGGAGCTGCTCGAGCAGTGGCCCCGTGGCCGGGTCGGTGACGAGGTTCCGAAGCTCCCCCGGGTCGCGCCGCAGGTCGTAGAGCTCCTCGGTGCCGTCGCCGTTCAGGATGTAGTGCCGCCAGTCCCGGATCAGCGAGTGCATCTCGGGGCCCCGTGCCGCGGGGGCCCACGGCGGGAAGTCGGAGCCGCCGGACAGGTGGGCGTAGAGGGTGTCCTGCCACGGCTCGTCGGGCTCGGACCCGTCCCAGAGACGGGCGAGGGAGCGGCCGGGGAGGTCGGTCTCGCCTTCGAATCCCGCCAGGTCCAGGAGGGTGGCGGGGAGGTGGCGCAGGGTCACCTCGTCGGGCACCCGCACGCCGCCCGGTGCGGACCCGGGATACCGGATCAGCAGCGGAACCCAGAGGTTCGGGTGGTAGAGGCTGCTGTTGTGCCCCACCAGCCGATGCTCACCGATGACCTCGCCGTGGTCGGACGTGACGACGACGATGGTCCGGTCCAGCTCGCCCCGCCGGTGCAGCTCCTCCAGCAGCCGTCGGATCTCCCGGTCCAGGTAGGCGATGGCCGCCCGGTACCCGGCCAGGTAGCCGCGGAGGAACTGGTTCTGCCTGACGGGCTCCGGCGCCTCGAAGTGGGTCACCGTGCCCGACACCAGGGAATGCCGGTGGTGCAGCGGGCTGATGGGCGGCCCGCCCGGTGCGGGCGGGAACGGCTCGTGGGCGTCGTAGTAGTTCAGGAAGACGAAGAACGGGCGGTCGCGGTGGCGGTCGTGCCAGCGGAGGAACCGTTCGGTGATCTCGGGACCCGGCACCACGTTGAGCTGCTCGGTCAGCCCGAGCCAGCGGCGTGGGACATTGAGGTTGGCCAGGCGCCGCCCCAGGTTGGTGCTCAGCACGATCTGGCCCAGGTTCACGGGGTAGGCCTGGTAGCGGGCGAACCCCCGGGCCAGGCCCTCCTCGGGACCGGTGAACGCCAGGTTGGCGGTGAACCCCGCGGTGGCGTAGCCGGCTCGGGTCAGGTGTTCAGCGATGGTCGGGTAGCGGCCGTCCAGGGCCCGGTGCCAGTCCGCGTCGTGCTCCTTGGGCAGGCGTCCGGTGAAGAGCGTGGCGTGGGTGGGCAGGGTCCACGGGGACGGGGCGGCGGCCCGATCGAAGACGACGCCCTCGTCGGCAAGCGCGTCGAGGAAGGGCGTGTTCCGGAGCGTCGGGTCGTACAGCCCCATGCTCCGGGCCCGGACGGCGTCCATGACGATGAGCAGGATGTTCGGGCCCTCCGCCGGGGCGGCAGCCGCCAGCGCCCGGGCCTCCGCCCGCCGGGGCGCCACGAAGGAGTAGATGGTCACGCCCACGAACACGACGCCCAGGACCGCCGCGGTGGCCGGCGCGGCCCGGAAAAGCAGCCGCCCGAAGCGTCCGCGGGCCATCCGTCCGGCCTGGGCGCCGACCCCGGCCGCCAGCAGCGCCACCGCCGGAGCGTAGAGCGGCTCGTAGATGCCCACCAGCGCCCACGTCATGAGACCGACGAGCACCCCCACCGTCACCGTCGGAGTCCCCGCCCGGGGCCAGGCCCGGCGCACGGCGAGGAGCAGCCCGGCGACGGCGAGGAACGCCAGCAGGTGCGCCACCGGGATCATCCAGGGGAAGTGCCCGCTCAGGCGCACGATCAGGCCCTGCCGCTTCAGGTGGAGGACGACCACCACTTCGATGAGCCCGGCGAGAAGCGCCAGCGCCGCGGCCAGCACCCCGACCCGGGACGCCCGCACCTGCTCCGGGCGCGGTTTCCGGGCCCGCTCCGACACCTTTTCGCCTCGGGCATCGGGCTGCCCCGTGCCGCCTCCGCGCTTCGCGTCGGCGGCCTTCGCCCGCTCGCGCTCCTTTCGCCGTCTCTCCGCGCGGGTGCTCACGAGATGTATCCCAGTCCGGCCAGGCGCTCGCGTACGGTGCGCTCGTGCTCCGCGTCGCCCGCCCGGTCGCGGCCCGCCCCCGCGGGACCGACGCCCAGGGGGAGGGCGCGCCCCTGCATGGATTCGGGGACGTCGTAGCCGGCAAGCGCGAGGAGGGTCGGCGCCATGTCCAGCAGCCGCACGCCTTCGAGCTCGCCGACGGCCGGGATCCCGGGCCCCGCCAGCACGAACGCGCCGTGTCGGGCGTGGTTGCAGTCGTCGGGACCGGTGTCGTTCCCAAGGATGTGGATCGCGCCGTGCCCCACGCTCCCCACCGCCCGCCACGCCAGGTCGCCGAGGTAGACGATGAGGTCCGGCGCGATCCCGTTCACGCTGGCGTAGACCTCCTCGGGAACGAAGACCCGCGTCCCGAGGGGCTCGCCGTCGGGGCCGACGGTGGCCTCCAGCCGTTGCCGGAGCTCGGCCCGGGCGGCGTCATACCCGTCGGGCGGGATCACGCCCTGCTCCTCGCGACCCTGGACGTTCATGAAGATGCGGGCGTAGTAGCCGCCGGCGCTCCACGCCCGGGTCGCCGACCAGTCCACGGCCAGCTCGTCGAACGGCGTCGGGGTCTCCGGGTACTGCTCGAGGGCCAGGAGCCTTTCCTCGATGAGCCACTCGTTCACGCAGAACCCGCCGTCCAGCGGCCGGGCGCCGTGGTCCGAGAGGACGAGCACGAGGGTGTCCTCGTCCAGCAGCTCCAGCAGCGACCCGATCTCGTGGTCCAGGTAGCGGTAGTAGTCCCGGACCACGTCCCGATACGGGCTCGCCGGGTCGTGCCGCACGTGGCGCGGGTCGTGGTGCTTCCAGAAGCCGTGGTGGATCCGGTCCAGCCCGATCTCCACGAGCTGGAAGTACTCCCACTCCCGGGTACGCATGAGGTGGCGCGCCACCTCGAAGTGCTTGCGCGTCATGTCCAGGATGTCGGCCCTGAGCCGGTCCTTGTCCTCCGTCCGGAAGTCGTCCACGTCCACCGGGTACGGGCCGACGAGGCGCTCGATCTCCCCGGCGACCTCCGGCGGCTCCGTGTACCCGCCCGCACCGGGGTCCGGGGTGAGGAAGCAGCCGACCCGCACCCCGTTCACGCGCCTGGGCGGGTACGACGGCGGCACGCCCAGCAGGACGGAGCGGCCGCCCCGCATGGCGACCTGGTCCCAGATGCTGATGGCCCGGAACCAATCCGCGTCGATGACCTTCAGCCGGTCGTAGCTCCGGTCCACGGCGTTCCGGAACCCGTAGGCGCCGAGAGAGCCGGGGTCCCGGCTCGTGGCCATACACATCCAGGCGGGCACTGTGATGGGCGGCACGACGCTCTCGAGACGGCCGTAGCCGCCGAGCGCCATGAGCTGCCGGATGTTCCCGAGCGACTCGTCGCCCAGCAGGATCTCCGGGGCCGCGCAGTCGAGGCCGGTCACCAGGATCTTCATGCGTCCACCGTCCCGCCCTGGAAGGTGGCCAGGATCTGCACGCGTCGGTCGAGGATGATCGGGGCCTTCATGCGTCGATCGCCCTCCCCTCCAGCCCGTCGGGACGCGGCACCCCGAGGGTTCTGAGGATCGTCGGTGCGAGGTCGATGATGTGAGGCGCCTCCGCCGTCATCGGGCGGTTGCTGAACAGGATGCCGGGGACCGCCGCCGGGTCCACCACGTGGTCGCCGGACCAACGCTTCTCGTTGTCCGAGAACAACGCCGCCGGCACGCCGCCCAGCGCCGTCGCGGAAGAGACCCGGTAGCCGGGGGCCGTGTTGATCAGCAGGTCCGGCGCCCGCTCGAGCCACGGGCCCCGGTACGCGTCCTCCCGGAGCACGACGCTCCGGACCGCCACCTCGCCGCGCTCCGGGTCCGCCAGCCCGGCCAGCGCCCGTCGGATCTCCGCCGCCACCGCCGGGGCATCCTCTTCCCGGACCACCCCTTCCGCCTCGCGGCCGGCCCGGTTGAGGAAGATCCCGGCGAGGCCCAGGGCGTAGGCGCGGGTCCGGCTCCAGTCCACGTCGGCGAAGGCCTCGGCGCCATCGGCCGGTGTTCGGCCGCCACCGTCGCTGCCCAGGGCGCGGCCGGCCGCGTCGCCGCGCTCCGACTCGTGCGGCACCGCATCCCCCGGCCCCGCGTCGTCGCGCAACGCCAGGAACCCGTTCTCGTGGAGCCAGCGGTTCAGGTGGACCTCCCGCTGGAAGCCCGCGAAGCCGTGGTCGCTGGCCACCAGGACGAGCGTATCGTCGTGCGCGTGCTCGAGGGCCTGCCCGACGACGTCGTCGCACGCCCGGTACTCGGACCGGATCGCGTCGTCCATTCCCGCCTCCCGCTCGTGATGCCGGTTGGCCGGATGCTCCGGCTCGCGGTACCGCCAGAACATGTGCTGGACCCGGTCCGGGGTGTCGAAGAGGACGAAGAACAGGCCGGCGTCGTGCCGGGCCAGCTCGTGGCGCATCATGGCCGACCTCTCGGTGCGGACCGTGGCGCACTGGTCCAGGAAGGCCGCCTCCGAGAGACGGCCGTTGTTGAGACCGCTGTGGTCCTCCGCCATGCCGAGGGTGTGGTAGTCGCCGATCTCCCGCCGCAGCTCCCAGGCGTAGTCCCACGGGTCGCTGATCGGATGGACCGGCACTTCCGGGTCGTAGTTCAGCGGGGAGGCGTACAGCAGGTACGGCGCCCGGGCGCTGACCAGGTGGAAGCGGACCAGGCCCCGGGCCGACTGGAGCAGGCCGAGCTTGAACCTGACCCGGAGCCACCCGCTCCATTCGCCTTCCGCCAGCTCCAGCGCCCGGGGATCGCCCGACGACTCGATCCGGACCCGGCCCGCCGCCGCGTCGAACCGCAGACCCAGCTCCAGCACGACGTCGTCACCACCGGCCCGGGGTCCCACCAGCGGCGCCCGGGCCAGGCCGCCGCCGTCCGGCTCGATCACCACCACCCGCTCGCCATCGCCCGCCGTCGTGTCCGGCGACGTCGTGTACACCGTCCCCGTCCCGAACCCGCCGCGCAGGTCCGGCACGCCCACGCCGGCCAGCAGGCGGCTCCGGGGGGTCTTCTCCGGCGGGAAGGTGCACGGGTGGCGCAGCACCATGGAGGGGACGCCGGCGTCGCCCAGGACCTTCCAGATCGGGGTCCCCTCCCGCCGGTTCACCGGCCGCGGGGGCAGGAAGCCGCCCCGCCGCTCGAACCCGTGCAGCGCGATCTCCGGCCGGTACGCCGCGGGATCCCGGGTCAGGAAGTCGAAGATCCCGTGGCCGCCCGGGTTGGTGCCGGTGGCGAAGCTCGACCACGCCACCGGCGTCTGCGCCGGCTGCGTCGTGGTGAGGCGGCGGTACCCGCCCCGTTCACGGAGTGCGGCCAGGTTCGGCAGGGCCCCGGCGTCCATCAGAGACTCCGTCAGCCCCGGGTCCAGCCCGTCCAGCCCCACGACGATGACTCGCCTCGCCAATCGGTCGCCTCTACTCCTTCACCCGGAAGCCCCGCTTCCCACCGTCGCCCTTGCGGGCCGTCCTCAGCACCCGGCGCACGGCCATCCGGGCGGACCCCACGAGGCGGTGCCAGAACAGGAGCAACGCACCGGCGATGGCGGCCGCGGCGGACGCCAGCGGCATGATGGTTTCCGGTCCGAAATACATGATCATCCGTTACACGACGTGATCGAATGCCTCGTCCTCCACCAGAACAGACGCGCGGAGGCCGGGAAACGTTGGCCGTCAATGGGAAGGTCCCCGTACGGACCCGGTTCGTGGCCTCCATCCTTCAACGCGTCAGTCGCGGTCAACACAACATCGCCGGATACGGCGGGGCGGGCGTTGCCCGTTGGTCGGGCTCAGCGCGCGACCGCGACGGCGGGGAGGCCCGCCGCCGATTCGCGTCGGGACCATCGGGGATGGGCAGACGGCGCTGCGGCAAGGTGCGGGACGGACGTGGATATGCGGTGGTGGGGCCTCGTGGCTGTCCTTCTCGACGCGACGCAGGACAAGGCCGACGTCGTCTACCCGGCCCGCTCCGCCAGCTCCCGCTCCAGCTCGTCCCGGGCCGCCGCGATCATGCGCCGGACCCGCTCCTTGAGCTCCGGCACGTCCTTCCGCGTGAGGCCGGCCGTCTCCACCGGCTCCAGCACCCGGGCCTGCGCCACCGCCTTCCCGAAGTACATGGAGTCCGCCGGGATGGCCGGCCGCGTCCCGGCGATGGCGATGGGCAGGATCGGGCAGCCCGTGTCCACCGCAGCCAGGAAGGCGCCGTTCTTGAACGGGAGCAGCCTGTCCGTCCTGGAGCGCGTTCCCTCCGGCATGATCATGACCGACACCTTCTTCGCCAGCCGGTCCTTGATCCCCTCCAGCGCCCGCGCCCGGCTCTCGGCCCGGCCCCGCTTCACCGAGATGTCCCCCGCCATCTTCATCATCCAGCCCATGACCGGGACCTTGAAGATGGCCTCCTTCGACAGCCACTTCATCTCCCACGGCAGGTGGCTCAGCAGGAAGATGTCCGCGAACGACTGGTGGTTCGCCACCACCACGTACGGCCGTCGTGGATCCTCGATGAGCCGCCCCGACACCCGAAACCGCCACAGGGGATTGCAACGCACACACATGACGGCGGCACGACGGACCCACCGGCCGGCGGCGTACCGGCCCGGATCGAAGGGCGCCGTCACGAGGTACGTCACCGCCACCATGGGGAAGTACGCGATGGTCACCAGGCCGTATGCGGCCCAGATGGCCAGGGACGGGATGCGACGGAGCATGGCCTTCTCGATACGCGTGTGCCCGTTGATGCCCGGAGGGTACCGCGTGGGCGCGCGCCCGGCAACCGGGGGTCACGGGTCACGGGTCACGGCGCCTGCCTCGCGGGGCCACGGGATGGCCGGCGGGGCGTCACGCTCATGGCGTCCGCGTTCGGGGAAGCGGTGCACGCCATGCGCACTGTGGGCAGCCGCGCGAGGGACCACCCCGGCGAGGAAGACGCCCCGCCGGGAACAGGCCCGCCGCGCGGAGCAGGGAGCCGTCACCCCTAACCCGTGACCCGTTGCAGACGACCCTCCCCCTCCGGGCGCCTTCGTGCTACTGTATGACTAAACCAACACAGCTTCACCCGGACACGAGATGGCCGAGACCCTGGACGCACGGAGCCCGACGCCGTTGTACGAGCAGATCGCGGGGCGCATCCGCATCGCGGTGGCGACGGGTGAGCTGGAGGAGGGGGATGCGCTGCCGTCGGTGCGGAAGCTGGCGACGCGGCTGCGGGTGAACCCGGCGACGGTGGTGCAGGCGTACCGGGAGCTGGAGGCGGACGGGTTCGTGGAGAGCCGTCAGGGAGCGGGGACGTTCGTGAAGGGTCTGCCGGCGGGGAAGGCGGTGGCGGAGCGGCGGAAGCAGGCGCGTCGTCTGGTGCGGGACGCGCTGTCGGAGGCGGCGCGACTGGGGATCCCGGCGGCGGAGCTGTCGAAGGCGCTGCGGACCGAGCTGGACCGGGCGGGGCGCTGAGAGCGCGCGCTTCGCACCTTCGGGTGGTATCCGTGCACGCCCCTTGCGTCCCCTCCGTCGCGGAATCCACGTTGACCGGCATCACGGACCGAGGACAGGAGCAACGACATGGGCGGCGGAGAGACGGAGCTGCGGGGGCCGGACCTGACGGAGGGCGTTTCGCTGAGCGATCTGAAGGAGGACGAGCCCTTCCTGGGCCACGCGGAGGAGACGCCGGTGGTGCTGGTCCGGCGGGGCGACGAGGTCCTGGCCATCTCCGCCATCTGCTCCCACTGGGGCGGTCCGCTCGGCGAGGGCGCCGTGGTGGGCGACACGGTGCGCTGTCCCTGGCACCACGCCTGTTTCGACCTGCGCACCGGTGAGGCCCGTGGCGCGCCTGCGCTGAACCCGGTGGACCGCTGGACCGTCGAGGTCCGGGACGGCCGGGCCTTCGTGACCGGCAAGGAGGAGGCGGGGGACCCGCTGGACGCCCGGGGCCGGTCGGCGGACGGGCCCGAGAGCGTGGTCATCGTCGGCGCCGGCGCGGCGGGCAGCGCCGCGGCGGAGATGCTGCGCCGGGAGGGCTACCAGGGCCCCGTCGTGCTCATCGACCCGGACGAGCCGGCGCCCTACGACCGGCCGAACCTGTCGAAGGACTACCTGGCGGGGAACGCGCCGGAGGAGTGGATCCCGCTGCGGTCGGCGGAGTTCTGGTCGGAGCACGGGGTGGAACGTCGCACGGAGAGCGTGGCGGCGATGGACCCGGAGGAGCGGACGGTGCGGCTGGATGGCGGCGAGACGATCTCGTACGGCGCGCTGCTCCTGGCCACGGGCTCGTCGCCGATCCGGCTCACGGTGGCGGGCGCGGACGAGGACCACGTCCACGTGCTGCGGACGCTGGCGGACACGCGCGCGATCATCGCGGCGGCGAAGGGTGCGGAGAACGTCGTCGTGGTGGGCGCCAGCTTCATCGGCATGGAGGTGGCCATGTCGCTCCGGCAGCGCGGGCTGGACGTCACGGTGGTGGCGCCGGAGGCGGTGCCCTTCGCCCGGGCCTTCGGCGAGGAGGTCGGCCGTTACGTGCAGCGCCTCCACGCGGACAACGGCGTCCAGTTCAGGCTCGGCAGCACGGTGGCCGAGATCCGCGAAGCGTCCGTCGTCCTGGATGACAAGGACCGGACCGCGCTGGATGCGGACCTGGTCGTGGTGGGCATCGGGGTGCGGCCGGACACCGGGCTCGCCCAGGCGGCGGGGCTGGACGTCGACGACGGCATCCTGGTGAGCGACCGGCTGGAGACCAGCGTGCCGGGCATCTACGCCGCCGGCGACGCCGCCCGCTACCCGGATCCCCGGACCGGCGAGCGCTACCGGATCGAGCACTGGCAGGTGGCCCAGCGCCAGGGCCAGGCCGCGGCCCGCAACATCCTGGGCCGGGACGCGCCGTACGCGGACGCGCCTTTCTTCTGGACCCAGCACTACGACGTGCCGCTGGCGTATGTGGGCCACACCGAGGACTGGGACGAGATCCGGTTCGACGGCACGCCCGGCGAGGGCCCGTTCGTGGCCGAGTACCTGAAGGACGGGGAGCGGCAGGCCGTGCTCAGCTACTTCCGGGACGACGTGAGCCTGGAGTTCGAGGCCGAGCTCGAGGGAGAGGACGGGTCCGGGGGGTAAGCCGGGTCCGGGGCGTGAGGCTGCATTCGCGGTAGGACAGCCTTCTACAGGAAACAGGGAGGACGGCGAGCACGGCGAGGACCTTCCGCGTGTGAATCAACCGCATCGGTATCGCTGGCACCCGGTATTCCGGGTGTTGATTCACCGTGGGGCTGGCCAACCGGCCAGCAGTCCGAGCACGCGGGCAGTTGCCGAATCGTTTTCTCCCTGTCCTCACCGTCCTTCCTGTTGATCACCGGACCGGCGGTGGCCGGGACTCGTTCTCGGGCCGCCGCGTCAGCCTCCGCAACCCGTCCCTCAGGAGCCGGACGTTGAAGTTGATCAGGAGGCCCACCGGCTTCTCCGCCAGCTCCACCGCGAGACAGCGTTCATACGTCTTTTGCAGCAATCCGGGCCCGAGCAGCCGATGGACCTCGATCGCCGCCCGGATCGTGGCCTCCGACACGCCATCGATGTTCACTCCCCGTCCTCTCCGTTCTCCCTGTTGCTCTTGTGGATATTCGCACGCCGTGACCCTGGACGGAATCGGCGAACGCGCCTTTCGGATAGCCGCCGGGGACAATCCCACGGTGGCGGCGCAACGGTGGGGTGCACCACGATGATCGTCGTCGACTCGACAACCGTCGCTGCGCTCCATCACGCTTGCCGGATCGACCGCAATGATCGTCGTCAACTCGACAACCGTCGCTGCGCTCCATCACGCTCGCCGGATCGACCGCAA
>CAYQCY010000100.1:0-2534 GCA_964416095.1 uncultured Gemmatimonadaceae bacterium | reverse complement strand
GCCCGGAACGCCACCACCGGATCCACGCGCCAGGCCCGCCAGGCGGGGATCAGGCATGCGGCCAGCGCGACGAGAGCGAAGAAGCCGCTCACCGCCGCGAAGGTGGCCGGGTCCGCGGCCTCGACCTGGAAGAGCAGCTCCTGGACCAGGCGGCCGCCGGCCAGCGCGCCGCCGATGCCGAGCACCAGACCGAGCGCGACCATGACCAGGCCACGGCCGAGCACCATGCGCAGGATCTCCCATGCCCCGGCGCCGAGGGCGACGCGGACGCCGATCTCGCGGGTTCGCCGAGAGACGTAGTAGGCCAGGACGCCGTACAGCCCGATGGCGGCGAGGAAGAGGGCCACGCCGGCGAAGGCGGCCAGGGCGCCCGTGACGGTGCGGGTGAAGGACACGGATCCGGAGAGGATCTCCTCCATGGACCGGGCGTCGGCCAGGGGGATGTCCGGATCCATCTCGGCCAGGATGCTCCGGAGCGGCCTGATGAGCGCCGAGGGCGGGCCCGCGGTGCGCACGGCCAGGCGCATCTGGTTGTCCGGCCGCTGGTCGTAGGGGAAATACACGATCCAGTCGTCGGTCCCGGTCAGGCTGGACGGCCGGACATCCCCCACGATCCCGACGATCTCCAGCAGGGCCGGGTCGTCACCGCCCAGGTCCATGGCCAGCGTCTGGCCCAGGGGGTCCTGGTCGGGGAAGAGCGCCTCCGCCACCGATGCCGAGACCACCACGACCAGCGGCCCGCCGGTCACGTCCGTCGGCCGTACGTCGCGGCCTCGCAGGATCGGGATGCCCATGGTCTCGAAGTAGCCGGGCTTCACGATGCGCTGGTAGGCCAGCCGGACCTCGGAGGCGTCGGCCGGCGGGTTCGCCGGGTTCCACGCGCCCGTGTTGTTGCCCGGGTCCCGGATGGGCAGGCGGGACACCAGCCCGACGCTCTCCACCCCCGGCAGCGCCCGGGCCCGTTCCACGAGCTCGTCGAAGAACCGGCTGCGCCGGGCCGCGTCCGTGTAGGTGCCCCGGGGCAGCCCGACGTCGGCCGTGAGCAGGTTCTCCGTCTCGAAGCCGGGGTCCACGCCCCGGAGCTGGACGAAGCTCCGGATGAGGAGGCCGGCGCCCACCAGCAGCATGACGGACAGGGCGACCTGCACGACGACGAGGCCGTGCCGGAACCGTCCCCGTCCGCCGGCCACGGAGCCGGCCCCCGCCTTGAGGTTGTCCACCAGGTCCACCCGGGCGGCGGACAGGGCCGGTGCCAGGCCGAAGACCAGCACGGTGACCAGCGAGAGCACCAGGGCGAAGAGGAGCACCTCCGTCTGGATGCCCGCGGCCTCGAGGCCGAGGCGGGTCAGGGGCGTGGCCGCCACGAGCGAGCGCTGGGCCAGGACCGCCACGACCGTGCCCAGGAGGCCGGCGCCGATCGCCAGGACCGCCGACTCGGTGAGGAGCTGCCGCACCAGACGGCCACCGCCGGCGCCCATGGCCGAGCGCACCGCCAGCTCCGTGGAGCGGGCGTTGCCCCGGGCCAGCATCAGGCTCGCCACGTTGCCGCAGGCGATGAGCAGGACCAGACCGATGGCGCCCATGAGCATGAGCAGGCTCGGGCGCAACCCTTCCGTGAATGCGTCGAGCATCGGCGTGATGACCATGCCCTTGCCCTCGTTGGATTCGGGGTACGCCTCCGCGAGCTGGCGCATGATCACGTCGACCTCCGCGCGGGCCTCGCGCAGCGTCACGCCATCCGCGAGCCGGGCCACGATGAGCCAGTTGTGGAACCGGCGCAGCGAGGCGAACGCCTCGCCGGGCACCATGGGCATCCAGGCCTGCGCGTCGTTCAGGAAGGTGAAGCCCGGCGGCATGACGCCGACGATGGTCATGGGCATGCCCTCCACCGTCATGGTCTCGCCGATGACCGGCGTCCCGGCGCCGAACCGGCGCTGGTAGAGCTCGTGGCTGAGGATGAGCACGCCCGGCCCGCCCGGCTCCCCCTCCTCCGGCAGGAACTCCCGGCCGAGCATGGGCTCCACGCCGAGGGTGGCGAAGAACCGCGGCGAGACCCACGCGGCCGGCAACCGCTCCGCCTCGCCGGGGGCCGTGACCGTGCCGGGCCATGTGAAGGGCGTGATGGCCGAGACGCACTCGAAGGACTCGGCCTGGTCACGGATGTCGTAGTAGTCCGGCGCAGAGGACGTCCAGCCGACGCCGCCGTCCGGCCAGGATGTCCGGCCCACCACCAGCTCCTCGGCGTCCGGGTAGGGCAGGGCTTCGAACAAGGCCAGGTTCGCCACGCTGAACATGGCGACGTTGGCGCCGATGCCCACGCCCAGCGTCAGGATCGCCGCCGTCAGGAAGCCGGGCTGTTTGCCCAGCGAGCGGAAGGCGAAGCGGACGTCCTGCGCCAGGTCGTCCAGGAGCCGGGCGCCCCGGACGTCCCGCACGTCTTCCTTGGTCCGCTCCACGCCGCCGAACTCCACCAGCGCCCTGTGGCGGGCCTCCCGTGGACCCATCCCCGCTTCCACGTTCGCCCGGATCTCCCG
>CAYQCY010000099.1:0-13080 GCA_964416095.1 uncultured Gemmatimonadaceae bacterium | reverse complement strand
TCGGCGGTCTGCAGGCAAGGTGCACACGCCCCTCAACGCGGAAGCGCCGAATCGTCGCGCGGAGATGCGGGACGCTCGCGGTCTGCCCTTACGTACGCGGCGTAGCCCCACGTTCAAGGCCTCCTGGCGGACGGCGTGACGTGCAACCGTTCGCGACGGCGGCTTCCGCGCAGCCGCCTCCTTCCGCGTTCCCGCGTCATCCCGGCCGGGAAGGTGGCCCTGCCGCGAGGCGTGCGGATCGACCGGGTCCTCGCCGCGCTGCGAGCGGGAGCCCGACGCCAGCCCGCCCCACTTGCATCAGGGAGGAGCCGGATTCAATGGATCGACAGATGCGGATCGCGGTACTGACGGACCATTTCAAGAAGCCGCGGCACCGGGGAGGGTTGGAGGGGGCGGATGTGGTGATGCCCGGTGGGAATCCCGGCTGCGGCGACGTGGTGGAGCTCCACGTCCGGACGGACGGCGACGGGATCGGCGCGGTGAGCTTCGAGGGCACGGGCTGCACCATCAGCCAGGCGGCGGCATCCATCCTGTGCGAGCGCGTGAACCGGGAGCGGCCGTCCTTCCAGGAGATCCTGGACATGTCCTACGAGTCCATGATCGACCTTCTCGGCCGCGACATCGTGGGGTCCCGGCCGCGCTGCGCCACGCTGGCCCTCGGCACGCTCAAGGCCGCGGTCAAGCGCATCGACATGGACCGGCGGCTCCGGGAGTCCGGCCGGACCGAAGCCGAGATCCAGGCGATGCGACGGTCCATGGAAGCCCGGTCCGCCGGGAACCAGGGCCTCGTGTTCGGGGACCGGGCCCGGGAGGAGGCGCGGCCCTGACGGCCATCGCCACCGCACCCCGGCGGGCCGCCGCTCTCCGCCCATTTCACCGAATTCGTTGACATTTGCCGAGTTTCACGCGTATCTTTGTATGATTCAAACCTTTTGCGGCATCGCCGCTTGTGGACTACCGAGGCCGGTCGATGGCGGACCCAAACCGCGATGAAATCGCGAGGTTGGAACTGCTCCACCGCGCACATCCCGACGGCCTCGTCTTCCCGTACCTGGCCGAGGCGTACCGGAAGAGCGGTCAGCTCGACCGTGCGGAAGACCTCCTGCTGCAGGGACTTTCCAGGCACGAGGACCATTCCAGCGCCCACGTCGTGCTGGGACGGGTACGCCTGGACAAAGGCCGGTCCGAGGAAGCCGGTACCGCATTCCGACGCGTGCTCCAGCTCGACCCCAACAACGCCATCGCGATCCGCGCCCTGGCGGACCTGGCCGCGGCGCAAGGCGACGTCCAGGAGGCCGTGAGCTACTACCGCCGGTTGCAGAAGCTCCACCCCAGGGACGAGGAGATCGCCGAGCGCATCGACGAGCTCAAAGCGGGCCGCACGCCCCCTCCACGCCAGCCACCCACCGAGCCGGAACCCGCCGAAGCCGAGCCGCGGCTGACGCTGGAGGAGTGGGACCCGGAGGGCGGGAAGAGCGGCCGGAGAACCGTAAAACACGGTCCGGCAACGCCTTACGCCCCACAACCCGAGGAGCCCGGCGAGGTGTTCACGGAGACGATGGCGGAGCTGTACACACGCCAGGGCTTCTACGACCGGGCCGTGCGCGTCTACCGCCGACTGCTCTCGCTGCACCCGGGCGAGCCCCGCCTGACGAGCAAGCTCGCGGAAGTGGAGGAGCTGCGACGGGAGGCCCGTTCCCGCCGGGAGTCGGCGCCGGCGCCATCCGACGGCGATGGGTCCCAGGGGCTGGAGCGGACATCGCCGGTGGAGGCCGACGCCGCGGCACGGGAGCCGGCTTCTTCGGCGGAGCCCGTGACCGCCGAGGCGGCGGCGGTGGTGGAATCCCCGCCGGTGGGGGCGTACCTGGGGTCGCTCCTGGCCTGGCGGCCCGGAACGGGCCACGCGGCGGAGGTCGAGGAGCCGGCCGGGATGGAGGAAGAGGCGGAGGCCGGAGCCGAGGCCCCGGGAGCGGCTGGAGCTCCGGAGGCCCGGGGCCCGGCGGAGGAGCCGGCCGGAGCGCGGGAGGAGGCCGAGACGGCGGAACCGGGCGCGTCGGCATCGGACGTTGCTGCGGCCGACGACGGGTCCGACGCGTCGTGGCCGTGGGAGGAGCCGGTGGTCCCGGCGGAGGAAGCCGGGGAGCCGGAACCGGAGGTCGGGGCCGGGCCGGAGGCGGGCGAGGAGCCCGCCGACGCGGAGCCGTCGGTGTCCGAGCCGGAGCGTCCGGCGCGGTCCGAAGCGGAATCCGCCATGGAACCGTCCCGGCCGGCGACGGCCCCGGAGGCAGCGGCCCGTCCCCGTCCGGCGGCGGCCCCGGCGATGCGCACGGAGGCCGGGGCGGCGCGGCTGCAGGCGGCGCCGGAGGCGATCCTGGCGCTTACGGACCTGCTGGTGGGACTGCTGGAGTATCGGGACCCCTTCTTCCGGGGCAGCAGCAGCTTGACGCGCCTGCTGGCGGCGGCGGTGGCGCGGGAGATGGGGCTGGCGGATGCTGAGGTGAACAACCTCCAACTGGCGGCGGTGCTGCGGGACCTGGGCCGGCTGGCGCTGGGTGGGAAGCTGGTGTCGGGCTCGCCGGGCAAGACGCCGGAGGTGCGGCGTCGCATCGAGCGGCACGTGGACCTGGCGCTGCACCTGATGGAAGGGATCGACCTTCCGGCATCGGTCCGGTACGCGGTCCGGCATCACCACGAGCGCTGGGACGGACGTGGCTACCCGGACGGTCTGGCGGGCGCGGAGATCCCGTTGCCGGCGCGCATCCTGGCGGTGGTGGACTCGTTCGCGGCCATGGTGGCGGCCCGGCCGTACCGTCTGCCGCGGAAGGTGCCGGAGGCCGCATCGGAGCTCAGGACCGAAGCGGGCACCCGGTACGACCCGGACGTGGTGGACGCGTTGCTGCGGGTACTGGCGCGGCGGGATCAGCCGCATCTCGGGTTCGTCCTGCGGCACCACATCCTCATCGTGAGCCCGGACCAGCCGGGCGCGACGGTGACGGCGGCGAAGCTTTGCTCGTCCGGCTACCTGGCGGAAGTGGCGCCGGACGTGGAATCGGCCCGGGAGCGTCTGCGCCGGGTGCCGGTGGCCGCGGTGGTGGTGGGCGCCGAGCTGGGGAACGGGCAGGCGTCGTCGTTCATCCGGGAGATGCGGGTCGACCCCATGCTGGCCCAGCTCCCGGTGGTGGTGGTGGATGCGCCGGAGGTGGACAAGCGGGTGGAGCTGCTGGAGAACGGTGCGGACGTGTGCTTCGCGCCGGACGCGGCCTACTCGGAGCTCCAGGGCACGTTGGGCGCGTTGATCCGTCGGGCGTTCCGCCAGCGGCCCGAGTCGGCGGAGGGCGACGGCGAAGAGGCGCCGTGGCTGGCCCTCCAGGGCGACATCCAGGACTTCCCGCTCACCTGGCTGCTCCAGGTCATGAAGTACGACTCGCGGACGGCCGCCATCGGCATCCGCACGGCGACGGACATGGGTGTCATCTACCTGGAGGACGGTGACGCGCGGCACGCCCAGATCCGGGGCGGCGAGAAAGGCGAGGCGGCGCTGCGTGTGATGCTGGGCTGGCGCAAGGGCCGGTTCACGGTGGACGCGGAGGCCCGGCCGTCGGAACGGACGATCACGAAGCCCATCACCCACCTTCTCCTGGACGAGGCGGTCGCGGAGGACCACGCGGCGGCCGGCCAGATCTTCGGCGCGGTCCGCCCGGACAGCTAGTGTAGCGACCCTACACCAGGTCAGGCATCGTCGTCGCGGCGGGCGTCCAGGGAGTAGGCGTCGTCCTCCACGAACCAGAGCAGCAGGAACACCAGGGCGGCGATGACGAGGGCGTCCACGGCTCCGGCGGGGTCGGGCTCCATGGTCGAGCCGTAGGTCACGGCGATCATGAGCATGCCGGCGCCCAGGAGGGCGTAGCGGGTGAAGAGCCCGATGGCGAGCAGCGTCCCCACCAGCACTTCCACGAAGGGCGACAGGTAGGCGAACGGCAGGACGTAGAAGCCGGGGAGGCTGGCGGCGAACCGCTCGCTCATGCCGGCGACGTGGTCGTCCAGGCCGCGAAGCAGCTTCCCCAGTCCCGTGAAGAGGAAGAGCACGCCCACGGTGACGCGCAGGAGGAGGTAGGCCACGCGGCGGGGCCGGTCCATGGCGGTCCCCATCAGTGGACCCGGGTCGTGGAGGGTGGTGGCGGCTGCTGCTGGGCCTCGATACGCACCACGTGCACGGGCGCGGTGGCCAGGAGCTTGCCGTCGACGAGCAGACGGAACTCGAAGGTCCCGAAGTCGGGGAACTGGACGGCGCCGAGCTGTACGATGATCTGGCCGCGCCAGCGGCCGCTCCCCGTCCGGACCATGCGCACGGGATTGGGCGGGCTCGGCGGGACCACCTCGCCGCCGGCATCGTCGACGAGCCCGATCTGGAAGGACGGCTGGGGCGCCTCCGGGCCCTCGGCCTCCATGCGCGCCACCAGGAACATGGGGGCGTGGGTGACGGGTGCCTGGGCGGCCCCGATGGTGTCGAACTCGCCGACGATGACCAGCTTGCCCTGACGCGTCTCGGTGACGTGATCGGCCAGGAGGGCGAATTTCAGCTCGAGTGAATCGCTCATCGCTCGTCCGCGCGAAGGTCCATTTCCATCTCGATCTCGGGGCCCCAGACCGAGCCGGGCAGGAACCGGAACCCGGCCTTCTCGTACGACCGGATCGCGGCCCGGTTCGACGGCTCGACGCTGAGCCACACCCGATCATAGCCTTCCCGGCGGGCCAGGTCGACCAGGGCCCGGTTCAGCGCCGTGCCGATGCCCCGGCCCCGGACCCGCTGGTGCAGGAAGTTGGCCAGCTCGACGGCGTCGCCGTAGGGGATGAGCATGCCGTGACCCACGAGCTCCGGACCCTCGGTCACCGCCAGGTGCAGGCCCTCCGCCAGGACCTCGTCCAGCCATGCTCGCCGGGCCTCGGGCGTGGCCGGCGGCAGGCCCTGGGCGATACGAAGGGGCTCGAAGTCGGCGTACATGGCCTCGACGGCCGGCCGGTCGCCGGCCTCCAGCCGCCGGATGCGGAAGGGCCGGCCGGTCGCGTCCGCGAGCTCGGAGGGGAGGGCCACGTCGGAAGGCACGGGCTCACCTCGTGAGGTGCTGGAAGACGAGCTTCTCGAGCGACCGGACGGTGCGCTCGTTCTCCCGCGCCGCCTCCGCCGTCGCCGGCCCGTCGGGGACGGTGCCCGGCGGGTCACGGAGGGAGACCGGTACCGAGGCGGCTTCGCCGGCGACGTCCTCGAGCCACGCCGGTGGCACGGTGTCGCCGGCATCCAGCCCCGCCAGCGCGGCCCAGGTCAGGGTCCAGGCCCGGGGCACGACGGTGTGGATGGCGTAGCCACCGCCGCCGGTGGCGACGATCCGTCCGCCGCAGTGCTCGTCGGCCACGGCGCTCACGACGCCCACGAGCCGCTCGAAGAGGCCCGTGGTGCACTGCAGATGGGTGAGGGGGTCCCAGGCGTGGGCATCGCAGCCGGTCTGGAGCACGAGGACGTCCGGGCGGAACGCTCCGGCCAGCTCGGGCACGATGGACTCGAAGGCGGCCAGCACGGACGCGTCGACGGTGTAGGGCTCCAGGGGCACGTTCACGCTGTACCCGTAGCCATCGCCTTCGCCGAGCTCGTGGATGTAGCCGGTGCCGGGGTAGAGGTAGCGCCCGGACTCGTGGAAGGACACCGTCAGGACGTCCGGGTCGTCGTAAAAGATGCGCTGCACCCCGTCGGCGTGGTGGGCATCGTAGTCGACGTACAGGACCCGGGCCCCGTGCGTGCGCCGGATCCAACGGATGGCCACGGCGACGTCGTTGTACACGCAGAACCCCGACGCCAGCCGCGGCATGGCGTGGTGCAGGCCCCCGGCGATGCTCCAGGCCCGGGTCACCGCGCCACCCATGACGGCAGTGGCCGCGGCGAGGGTAGACCCCACGATGCCGCGGCCCATGGCGTGCATGCCTTCCACGATGGGCACGTCCCCCGTGCCCAGGCCGTAGCGGGCGAGCCCCGGCTCCCGGCTGGCGCCCGGGCGTGACGCGCGTCGCACAGCGTCGAGGAAGTCCGGGGTATGGACCAGGAGCAGCTCCTCGTCCGTCGCCGCGCGGGGCGGCAGCACGGGCTGGTCCGGGCCGCCGACCAGCCCCAGCTCGCGGAGCAGCGCCACCGTGAGCTCGAGCCGGCGCGGGTTCAGCGGGTGGCCCGGGACGAACCGGTAGCGTGCCAGGTCATCGTCCCAGACGAGGGCGGTTCGATGCACGGACGAAGCGGGTCGATGGGATGCTGCCGCCGCCGGTGCGGCGAGGCCGACGCGCGTGGACGCCGGATCGGGGTGGCGGTACAATACGGGTCGCGGCGTGCCCCGGTCAATCCGCGCCGGGACGCCACAGCCGGAGTAGCGCACGTTTCCCTGGCCTTCTAGCTTCCACGTCCGCCCCCCTGTAAGGAGGACATCCGTGAGGTCAGCACGACTGCTGCCGGTGGTTGCCGTGCTCATGGCATGCGGCAGCGCGCCCCCCGAACGCCGCCCCGTGGCCGAGCCCTTCGGCCCCACGGAGGAGGAGCTCGCCGCGGCGGAGGAGTCGTTCGGGGAGTTCAGCGAGGAGTTCCTCGCCTGGTACCACGCCGCCCACCCGGTCCGGAGCACGGAGATCGGCCTGCACGAGCACGATGGCCGCCTGCCGGACCGGGGCCGGCAGGCGATCCAGAACCGGATCGACGAGCTGCTGGAGTGGCTGCGGCGGCTCGAAGACATCGACCCGATGCTGCTGGAGGTGGAGTCCCTCGTGGACTTCCAGCTCCTGGAGTCGGCGATCCGGGCCGAGCTGCTGGACCTGGAAGAGGTACGGACGTGGACGCACAATCCCCGCTTCTACCACGCGCCCATCGCCCGGGGCGTGGAGCCGCTGGTCACGGGAGGCTTCGCCCCCGCCGACGCGCGGATCCGTAACCTGGTCGCCCGGCTGGAGGACGTGCCGGACATCCTGGCGTCGGCACGGGAGAACCTGAGCCGCGTGCCGCGTCTCTGGGCCGAGCTGGGCGTGGCGGAGGCCCGTGCCACCGCCACGTACCTGCGCGGTCCCGCCCTGGCCGCGCTCCTGGAGCAGGCCGGCGACGGCATCCGGCCCATGCTCCGGGGCCAGCTGGAAGCGGCGGTGGACCGGGCCGCCACGGCGCTGGAGGAGTACGCGGGCTGGCTCGCCGGCGACGTCGTGGCGGCCGCCGGCGCCGACTTCAGGCTTGGCCGCTACATCTTCCTCCGCAAGCTGCTGTACGAGGAGCACGTGCGGCTGGAGGCCGAGGAGCTCGTCCGGATCAGCGAGCAGACGATCCAGCGCCTGCACGAAGAGCTGGTGGAGACGGCGGCGGACCTGGACCCGGACCGTACCCCCCGGGCGATCCTGGACTCGCTGGCCCGGGCCGAGGAGACCCCGGAAGCCCTTCTGTCCGCCATCCGGGACCGGATCCGGGAGGCGCGCGAGTTCGTGGAGACGCGGGAGCTGCTGACGCTGCCGGACGCCGAGCTGCCGGCGATCCGGGCCGCGCCGGGCCACATCCGGGGCGAGCGGCTGACGCTCCAGATGCCCGGCCCGTTCGACACGACGGGAACGGCGGTGCTCAACGCGACCATCTCGCCGGACACCACCACCGGCACGGTCCACGGGCCGCGCTTGGGCCCCGGCGAGTTGGCCATGGCCGCGGTCCATCACGTCATGCCGGGCCATTTCGTGCAGAAGACGTACGTGGCCGGGCTCTCGTCGGCCGCCCGCCGCACCTTCCAGCCCCGGTCCCTGGCCGAGGGCTGGGCCCATTACGCCGAACAGCTCCTGGTGGAGGAGGGCTTCGAGGACGATGACCCGATCGTGCGGCTCGCCCAGCTCCGGCGCGCCCTGGAGCGCCACGCCCGCTGGGACGCCGGGCTCCACATGCACGCCTTCGGCGAGACGGTGGACCAGGCGGCGCGGCGGTTCCAGTCCATCGCCTACGTGGACGAGGCGACGGCCCGCCGCGAGGTGGTGCGAGGCACGTACGACCCCATCTACCTGAGCGATGCGCTGGGCCGCATGCAGCTCCTGGAGCTGCGCAGGGCGTACCGCCAGCACCTGGAGGAGAAGCGCGAGGAGGAAGGCGACCGGACGGAGACGCCGGAGTTCACGCTGCGTCATTTCCACGACCGCTACCTCGAGCTGGGCCTGCCGCCCACCCTGGCCCGACCCATCCTCATGCCCCAGCCCCGGGAACGGGCCCCCGAGCGGCCGGGGCGCCGCCGCCGCGTCTTCATCCCGCCGCACTGACGGAGGACACCTTGGACACCAAGCGACCCACCATTCCCGCCGCCGAGGAGATCCTGGGCGGCTACTTCCCGGTCCTGGACCATGGCTTCGTCGCCCTCGTGGACTACATGGGCAGCGACGAGGACATCGAGCGGGCCGCACGGGTCAGCTACGGCTACGGCACGCGCAAGGTCAGCCAGACCCGAGGGCTGGTCCGGTACCTCCGGCGGCACATGCACACCACGCCCAGCGAGATGGTGGAGCTCAAGTTCCACTGCTGCATGCCCATCTTCGTGGCGCGCCAGTGGATCCGGCACCGCACCGCCAACGTCAACGAGTACAGCGGCCGCTACAGCCTGATGCCGCTCCTGTTCTACACCCCGCGCCGGGGCGACTTCGCGCACCAGAGCGCCTCGAACCGCCAGGGCCGCGCCCTGGAGCCCGCCGAGACCGAGCTCTACGCCGAGGCCATACGCCGCTGGCAGGACGGCCGGCGCCGAGCCGCCGACACCTACGAGTGGCTCGTCCAGGAAGATGTCGCCCGGGAGCTCGCGCGCATCGACCTGCCGCTCTCGACCTATACCCAGTGGTACTGGAAGATCGACCTCCACAACCTGCTCCACTTCCTCACGCTCCGGGTCGACCCCCATGCCCAGTGGGAGATCCAGGCGTACGGCCGCGTCATGGCCGGCATGCTCAAGCGCGTCGCGCCCATCTCCTACGAGGCCTGGATCGACTACAACCTTGCCGGCGAGCGGCTCTCCTTCGCCGAGCTCCAGGCCCTGCGCCAGCTCCTCCAGGCCGACGACGACGGCGTCCGCGTACGGCCCGACGCCGCCGACCTCGACCCCGGCGCCCTCAAGGCCCTCGGCCTCTCCGGCCGCGAGATCGTCGAGCTGGTGGAGAAGCTCCAGCCCGAAGAACGGCCCGACTTCGAGCTCGACCTCTCCACCATGCGCTCCGCCGAGGAGGTCGGCGAAGTGATGCAGGAGGCGGTGCCGGACATCGAGGTGTAGGGGCATGTGCACCCGGCAGGCGTGATCCGGGCGGGACGTCGCATCAACGCCCGGCTCCCCGAGGAGGGGACCCCCCGGCGTGCGCCGGGTTCCCCGGCCTGGGCGACCTCACAGGAATAGCCACCTCCCCGGGCCTGGACCGTCGGGGGAGGGGCTTACGCCTCGGGTGGCGGGGTGCGCGCCTTGATCTGGAGGTCGGGGTCGGCGGCCGGGGGCCGGTCGCGGGGCGGCTCGTCCTCGTAGAGCCGGCGCTCCCTGCGCCGTGCGACGCCGAGGGGGTAGCGCCAGTAGCGCCACGGCTGGGACAGCAGCTTCCGCTCGGCGAAGGGCGCGACGATCTCGGGTAGATCGCCGAGCACATCGATGCCGGTCCGGACCCGGATCCGGCTCAGCGCCTCCCTGGGGCGTCGGGTCTCCACCTCGTGGACGCTCTTGAAGAGGGAGCCCAGGACGTGGCGCACCCCGCGCACGGGCACATCCTCGGTGTCCGGCTCGAAGGACACGGCGCGAAAGATGGGGTAGTGGAAGAGCAGGTCGGCGTCGGTCTCCACGACCCAGAGCCCCGGGTCGCCGGCGTCCACGCACTCCAGCGCCTTGCGGCGGGTGCGGTCGAGCTGCTCGGGGTCGCCGAGGCTGTCGTACGGGATCCAGAGCTCGCGCCAGTGCAGGTCCGTGACGACCCACTCCAGCGTCCCGGCCCCCGGGCCGTCCGCCCGGATCCACATCTCGATCCGTTCCCAGTCCCGTTCCCAGAACTTGTTGATCTCGGCCTGGGCCAGGAGCAGGTAGCGCCAGACCCAGTACGTGCGTCCTTCGAGCCAGTAGGGCGCATCGCCGTCCCGGACATAGGGGCGCCCGGGCCCATCGGCGGTGTACAGGAGCAGCACGGGCGGGACCGGCCGGGGCACGAAGAGCCAGTCGGCGAGCAGATACAGGACGTAGAGCCCGGCGAGCGCGCCGAAGAAGGCGCCCCACCCGCCGGCCCCACCGACGCCCAGCACGCCCACGAGTCCGCGTCCCACCACGACGGGCAGCGCACCGAGGACGGCGGTGGCCCACTCGCGGAAGACCAGCCAGACGAGCACGACGAGGAGGGGGAACATCACCGGGACCCAGTAGTCCAGCGTCACGGTGAGGAGCCCGGCGGCGTTCAGGACGGGCGCCAGCACGGCCACGAGCAGGATGGCGGAGAAGGAGGCGAGGGGCAGCTTGTTGGCGGCCCAGAAGAGGCTGGAGTAGGCCGCGACGCGGTGCGGGTCCAGGACGTCCTCCGCGAAGGTCGTCAGGTCCTTGCGCACGGTGCAGCGGCCGTCGTCCCGGGGAACGATCTCGAGCTTGTACCGCTCCAGGCTTTCCTGCACCTCCTCGCCGCGGCCCCGGCCGAAGCGGAGCCGGTAGCGGCCCAGGCGGCGGAAGATGCGGAAGGCGACGAGGAAGGGCCCCGTGAGGAAGAGGAAGAAGTAGGACCGTAGCCGGGGCACGTCGAGGTCGGGCCGGTCGACGCCCAGGCGGAAGAGGGGCAGGTCGATGAAGCCCGCGGACTGGTGCTGGGGCGGGACGACGCCTTCCAGGCCCAGGACGTTGGCCCAGTAGTCGACGAAGAGGTACGGCCCCCGCAGGAGCTCCTGGTCCCGGAGCCACTCCACGAGGGCCCCGATGCGGCGGCCGCCCATGCGCTCACCCGCTCCCGGCCGGAGCGTCGGCGCTCATCGGCCCTGGAGCAGGCGCTCTTCCACGTTCCTGAACGCGTGGATCACGTTCGGGTCGTACCGGGCGCCGGCGCCGTCGGCGATCTCCTCCACCGCCTCGGACCAGAGCAGCGCCTTGCGGAAGGCGCGGGCGGAGGTCAGGGCGTCCAGGGAGTCCGCCACGCTCACGATGCGCGCTCCCAGGGGGATGGCCTGGCCCTCGAGCCCGTCGGGGTAGCCCTTCCCATCCCAGCGCTCGTGGTGGTGCCGGGCCACCCCGAGGATCGTCTCGTTGTCGAACAGGTTCCGGAGCATCTCCCAGCTCCGGACGGGGTGTGTCTTCACCACCTCGAACTCGTCGTTCGTCAGGCGCTCCGTCTTGTTCAGGATGGCGGTGGGGATGGAGATCTTGCCCACGTCGTGGACCCGGCCGGCGACCCGGATGAGCTCGTCGTCGACGCCCTCGAACTCGCTGGCGATGATCCCGGCGAAGAGGGCGACGCGGTCCGCACGGCCCCGGGTGTACGCGTCCTTCAGCTCCACCGCCCGAACCAGCTCCAGCGTGGCGTTGAGCATGTGGGCGGCCATGGTCTCGTCGCCGCCCACCAGCGCCGCCTTCGTGGCGCGCTGCTGGAACGCGTCGTCCAGCGCGCCGTCGAGATCCGCGGTCTTCACCGGCTGCTTCAGGATGTGCCGGCAGTCCATGCGGACCAGCTCCGGCTCCGTCTTCCCGGCCGACGCCGACAGGCCGATGAGCTCCAGGAACGGGTCCTGCTCCCGCCAGTGCCGGATCAGACGACCGCTGAACGCCGTCAGCGCCCCACCGTCCATGACGGCCACCGCCACGTTCTGGTCCATCAGGGCGGTCAGCGCCTCCGCCGGCGCGTTCGCCGTGTGGACCACGTGGCCCCGGTCCCGCAGGTGCTCGGCCAGCGCAGCGGACGTCGGGCTCCTCGACGCCAGGTACAGGATCTCGCTGGCCGGCTGGTCCTTGTGCTCGTCCATGCTGTCGCGCTCGACTGCTCGGTCGGGGATCGGGCTACGGAATGGCAAAGCTAATCCGCGGCGCGCGCCGGGAAAAGCGGCCCGTCGGCCTGCGTGCCCCGACACGCGAAGAGGACGACGGCCCGGGCCATCGTCCCCCGTGTCGCATACGGTCCCGCCCGCAGGCGGATCCGCCTCCTCAGCCAGGCTGGTAATAGGGGTTCGTGCCGCGGGCGTGATTCGTGGCGTCCACGACCCCGGCGATCTCCGGGATCTCCTCCCGCAGCATCTTCTCCACGCCCTGCTTCAGCGTGACGGCGGCCAGGCCGCAGCCCTGACAGCCGCCGCTCATCTCGATGTAGACGACGTCGTCCTCGATATCCACCAGGTGGATCTCGCCACCGTGGCCGGCCACCGCCGGGTTCACCCGCCGCTCCAGCACCTGCTTCACCCGCGCGGCCAGGTCGCCCGTGGGCTCCACCTGGCCGAGACCGCGGACGTTCGGGTTCCGTACCTCGAACCCGGCGCCGGTGTCCGTCTCCGTCCACTCCACCGTGCCGCCTTCCATCTTCTTGGCGCTGGCCGCGTCCACGAGGACCCGAAAGCCCTCCTCCTCCAGCACCACGTCCGTTTCGGACGGCGACTCGTCGACCAGCGCGAAATCGTACTCCGGCGACAGCGGGCTCCCCGTCATGGCGATCCGCAGCGTCGGCTCATCCATGTACTCCGCGAAGGAGAGCACCATCGCCCGGGCCTTGTCCGTGAATGTCAGCATCTGTCGCTCCCGGAAAACCACCGTTGCCAACGTTCGTGCCACAGGATACACCGGATCGGGGGTTGCGGTCCAGAGGATACGGCGAGGTGGAGCACGGCGAGGTGGAGCACGGCGAGTTGGAGCACAACGAGTTGGAGCACAGCGAGTTGGAGCACAACGAGGTGGGGCACAGCGAGTTGGAGCACAACGAGTTGGAGCACAACGAGTTGGAGCACGGCGAGGTGGAGCACGGCGAGGTGGAGCACGGCGAGGTGGAGCACGGCGAGTTGGAGCACTGCGAGGTGGGGCACGGCGAGGTGGATGCGGCGAGTGGATGAAGCGAGGCGTGTGG
>CAYQCY010000098.1:0-13133 GCA_964416095.1 uncultured Gemmatimonadaceae bacterium | reverse complement strand
CTAGGCGGCCTGCTCGTGGGCCTTGCGGATCTTGTAGTCCAGGATGGCCCGGGACGTTTTGCCCTGGATGGCGTGCGGCGCCACCCGGCCGCACCGCCCGATCCCATTCCTGGGCACGCACAGCCGATGACACCAGAGCGCCCGGTCTTTCGTCAACGGACAGCCAAGACAGGTATATTCCGGCACCCGCGTCTTCACGCGCTTCACGACACGACGCTTCATCGCCCCATCCCGCTTCGAGTTCCGTCGTCTCTCACGACAACGGTGCCGGCGGTGCACGCACCGTGCCGGAGACGCGCTCGCCTGCGGAATCGACCAAACGCCTCGTCAGACCGCCGTTTCCCCCGCCTCCGCGACCGCCCGCCACGTCCGACCCGACGGGATGAAACGCCCCAGCCCCGTCGCGAGGCGCGTCACGGCGCCCCGCCACCATTCCGTTACGAAAAACGTGCCGTCGTCCGGCAGATAGTTGCCCATCGACGGGGCGGCCGCACGAATTGCCGGGCTCTCATCCTGTTGTGCTGCAATCGGTTGAACCGCCGGGTGTGTCCGGGCACGTGCCTTGCCCGTCTTGGGTTGCGGCCCCGGATGGAACGAGGTGGAGCGATGCGCAAGATCGACAAGGACAGGCCGGTCGTGTTCGACGGCGACGGCGCGAGGGTTCTGACCATCGACGGGGACGGCGTGGTGGAGAAGGTGGAGTCGATGGACGGACAGAGCGTGGGCGAGCAGGTGGTGGGGATCTCCCTGGCGGACCTGCTGGCGCGGGAGGACCTGGCGTCGGCGCTGGAGGAGGTCCGGTCGGTTCTGGAGGAGCGGGTCTCCCGGTTCGTGACCTGGACGGTGAGCGAGGGGGATCGGTTCCGGCCGTACGCCGGCTGGTTGCACCCGAACGGTGGGGGAAACGTGGTGGGAGTGCTGCGCTGGTTCGGCGTGTGATCGTCGGGGGATAGGCGGGCGAATGCCCGGAGGGGTGCCGCGGCACCGGCGCGATGGCGTCGGTGCCGTTTCAGTGTCCGGTGTCGTAGAAGCGGACGGCGTCGGGCAGCCGTCCGGCCTGGGCGGCGCGCAGGGCCCGAGCGGCGCGCATGAGCAGGTCCACGGGTCGGATCCCCGCGGAGAGCATGTCGGCGACCCCGTAGTAGCCGGCCCGGGTACGGAGCGTGTCGCCGTCGTCGCCGTTCTGGCGGGTGGCCGCGGTCAGGCGGCCCGCGAGGGTCTGTGCTCCGGTGGCGTTCGTGTCCGGGGCGAGGACCAGGAAGTCGGTGGGTCCGGCGGCGATGCCGATGAGGTCGGAGCGGCGGACGATGCCGCGGGTGACGGTGGCCATGCGGGCGGCGATCTCCCGGAGCCGGCTCGTGCCGGTCTCCGCCAGACCCTCGTGATCGAGGTCCGGGGCGAAGGCGACGCAGCCGATGGCCCGGCGGTGGCGCACGGCCAGCGCCGACAGCTCTTCGGCCCGCTCCACGAGCCCGCGCCAGGTGTAGAGGCCGGTCTCGTCGTCGAGGATGCTGCCGGCGTGGGTGTCGTCCGCTTCGAGCTTCCCTGCGACCATGCTCCGGACGCGGATCCGGGTGATCTCCTCGTCGAGGGGGAAGGTGAGCACGTCCCACGCTCCCGCTACGACGCCCTGGATGACCTGGGAGCGCTCGAGGGGCGCGTCGTGGACCAGGAAGACGGGTGTCCACGGCGCCACCCGCGGGTCCTCGGCCAGCTCCTTCAGGACCGGAATGCCCCGACCGTCCGTGCCGTGGTCCACGAAGACCACGTCCGGCGGCAGGTCCTGGACCCACGTGTACACGTCCTCGCGCTCCACGGCGGGGAGGAGGACGTAGTCGTCCCGGGCCAGAGCCCGGTCGACGGTCTCGAAGACACCGGCGCGCGCGCTTACGACGAGCGCAGACGCCGGACGTGGCAACTTCCGCGTTGCGGCCATTTCTGCTGGCTTTGGTCGGCCTTTCCGCCGGGGAGGTTCCCACAATGTACAACGTGTGCGCCCGCAAGTCGATACGCCATCGGGACACGGGCCCGTGCCGACACGTCCAGGGGCGGACTTCTTCCCTGGAGCCTGCGTCGGGAGAGGGTCTGCCCGGGCGGGCGGTTGTGAGTGGGGGTCGGCTGGCGTACCTTTTGCTGATTCCGGACATCTGATGGCGGACACACGAAACCGCGAGGTGCGGTGTGGCGGACACGTATAATGTGGTGGTGGTGGGCTCGGGCCCCGGCGGCTACGTCGCGGCGATCAAGGCGGCGCAGCTGGGCATGAAGGTCGCCTGCGTGGAGGCGCAGAAGCTGGGCGGCGTGTGCAACAACTGGGGCTGCATCCCGACGAAGGCGATGCTGGAAAGTGCGAAGCACGCCCGGCTGGTGGAGCACCTGGGCGACTTCGGCATCGAGGTGGGCGACGGGGTGAAGAAGGACATCGGCGTCGCGGCGAAGCGGGCGGCCGAGGTGGCGGGTCAGGGCGCCAAGGGGACGGGCTACCTGTTCAAGAAGAACGGCGTGGAGCACGTTCGCGGCTGGGGCCGCCTGCTGGGGGGCGGCAAGGTGGAAGTGGTGGGCGGGAAGAACGCCGGCCACGGCGATGAGGAGCCGGAGGACGCGGACACGAGGACGCTCGAGGCGAAGCACATCATCATCGCGACGGGCTCGCGTCCCAAGTCGCTGCCCATGCTGGAGATCGACGGCGACCGGGTCTGGAGCTCGGACCATGCGGTGTTCGCCGAGTCGGTGCCCAAGTCCATCGGCATCATCGGGGCGGGCGCCATCGGGATGGAGTTCGCCGACGTGTTCGCCGCGTTCGGCTCCGAGGTGACGGTGATCGAGGCGCTGGACCGGGTGCTGCCGATGGAGGACGAGGAGTCGTCGAAGGCGGTGGCCCGGGCGTACAAGAAGCGGGGCATCAAGCTCATGGAGGGTGCCCGGCTGGACGATGCGGAGGTGCTGAAGACGAAAGTCAAGCTCACCGTGAAGACCAAGAAGGGGGAGGACGAGCTGGTGGACGTGGAGCGGGTGCTCATGGCGGTGGGTCGCGCGCCCGTCGTGGAGGACATCGGCCTGGAGGCGGCGGGTGTGGAGGTGGAGGACGGTTTCATCAAGGTGGACGCCAAGATGCGTACGACGGCGGAGGGCGTGTGGGCCATCGGCGACTGCACCGGGCCGCCGCTGCTGGCGCACAAGGCGATGCACGAGGGGATCGCCGCGGCGGAGGACATCGCCGGCGACGAGCACGCCGGGGTGGACTACGGGAACATCCCGGCGGTGACGTACTGCCACCCGGAGGTGGCGTCGTGCGGGATGACGGAGACCCAGGCGAAGGAAGCGGGGTACGACGTGGAGGTGGGCAAGTTCCCGTTCAGCGCCAACGGCCGGGCCCGGGCGTCGGGTGAAACCGATGGGTTCGTGAAGATCGTACGGGACAGGAAATACAGCGAGGTGCTGGGCGCCCACATCGTGGGTGCGCACGCCAGCGAGCTCATCGGCGAGTTCATCGTGGGTCGACACCTGGAGACGACCACGGAGGAGATGGACCGGGCGATCCATCCGCACCCGACCATGTCCGAGGCCATCGCCGAAGCGGCGCTGGCCGCACTGGGTCACCCACTGCACATCTGAGTCGAGGGCATGGCAGGACGACGGTATGCATTCAGCGGCGGCGTAGAGGCGACCCCCGGGGTGGGAGCCGGGGACGTGCGGCGGGGCGCCGCGGTGGCGGTGATCCTGGCCGGACTGACGATCCTGGCGGTCGCCACGCGGGCCATGATGCGGGGCGTGGATCCGTTCGCCACGTCGTACTACATCTTCGCGTGGTACGCCACGCTGCTCATCCTGGACGGCGTCGTGGCGCTGAACGGCGGGGCCCGGGACGCCCACGGCGTGAAGCGGTTCCTGCTCCTCGAGCGCCCCGCCTACCTGGTCACGCTGCTCTTCTGGTCGGCGATCGTCTGGCTGTTCTACGAGCTGCTCAACTTCCGGCTGCAGAACTGGTACTACGTGTTCGTGCCCGACGGCCACATCACCCGCTGGGCCACCACCGTCATCTCCTTCGCCACGGTCCTGCCCGCCGTCTTCGTGACCATGGCGATGCTGCGGGGGTTCGGCGTGGCCGAACACGTGCGCTGGCGGCGGCTCGTGGTGACGCCCCGGCTGCTCCGCACCCTGCAGGTGGCCGGCGCCGTGATGCTGGTGCTGGCCATGCTCGAGCCCCGGTACTTCTTCCCGCTGGTGTGGGGCGGCGGCACGCTCCTGGTGGAGCCGGTCAATTACCGACGCGATCCGGGGCGGTCGCTTCTGGGCGACCTGGAGCGGGGCTCGCCGACCCGGATCCTGCGGCTGCTGCTCGGCGGGATGATCATCGGGCTGCTCTGGGAGATGTTCAATTTCGAGGCCCGGGCGAAGTGGATCTACACGGTTCCCTTCTTCGAGGACCTGAAGCTGTTCGAGATGCCGGTCCTGGGCTTCTTCGGCTTCCCGCCCTTCGCGGTGGAGTGCTTCAGTCTCTGGCAGGCACTGGTGCTGGGTGGCCTGGCCGTGCCGCGTTGGACGGAGGTCCGACCCGCGCCGGGGAGCCGGCGCGTCGGTGCGGTCCTGGCCGCGGTGGCGTTCAGCGGCCTGGTCATCGCCGGCATGGAGATGCGGACCTTCTCCTCGTACACCCCGCGGCTGGACCGGCTACCGGAGATCCCCGCCGCCGTGCTGGAGACGGCGGGCTTCGACGTGTTCACCCTGGCCAGCGCGGCGCCGAGCGAAGTGGTGGAGCGCCTCGAGGTGGCGCCGGAGGAGGCCGCCGACTGGGTCGAGACCGCGCGCCTGGCGGCGCTGCGGGGCATCGGCGTGCGGAACGCGCAGCTCCTGCAGCAGGTCGGGATCCACTGCGTCGCCGCTCTCGCCGTGGCCGACGACGACGAGCTGGCCACGCGGCTCGAGGCGCTGACCGGACGGCCGGTCCTGCCGGCCCGTGTGCGGGTGTGGATCCGGGCCGCCCGTCGGCTGCTCGGCGAAAGTACGGCGAACACGGCCATGGAAGGGAGCAACACATGCGTCGCAGCCTGATCCTGGCGTTGGCCCTGGCGCTTCCCGTGACGCTCCTGGCGTGCGGCGACGACGATGGGCCCACCGATCCCGGGCTGGACCCCGAGCTGGTGGCGGGGATCTACAGCCCGACCATCCTCAGCTTCGATCCCAACGGGCAGCTCCTCCAGGAGGTGAACCTCCTCACGGCGGTGTCGGAGGAGGTCCAGTCGTTCCTGCTGGTGCAGCCGAACCGGGCGTTCAGCCTGCTCTTCATCCTCCAGGCCACGAACGAGCCGATCCTGGCCAACGGGGTGTACGAGACGCTGGCCGACGGGATCCGTCTGCATTTCGACGATCCGACCAAGGCGCGCCGTCTCCTGCTGCCCGCCCAGCTCGACCTGACCTTCGACCAGCTCGCGGGGACCCTCGCCTTCGCCGGCGAGATCGATGCGCCCCTGTCCCGCATCCTGGAGCTGGTCCCCGAATGGACCGACGAGCAGCTCGCCGACCCGCTCCGGGGCCTCCTGACCGTGGAGTTCACGAGCCTGGAGTGAGGCGGGAAGGTAGCGGTCGGGTCCGGATGGGCCCACTGCCGGGCGTCCCGGGGTCCGGGTGGCCGGTGTTCAATGCACCTCGATGGCGCCTGCGTTCCCCTCCACGATCTCTCCCACCACGACGCCGGCCACGCCGTCCGCGTCGAGGGCGGTCACGAGCCGGTCCAGGCGGGTCTCCGGCACGGCCATGAGCAGCCCGCCGGACGTCTGGGCGTCGCAGAGGGCGGTCCTCGAGGCGTCGTCGATGCGGTCGGCCCAGGTCACGTGCTCCGCCACATCCTCCATGTTGCGCTTCGTGCCGCCGGGCACGTGTCCCGCCCCGGCCAGCTCGAGGGCGGTGGGCAGGAGCGGGACGGCATCGGCGTCGATGCGCCCGGCGGCGCCGCTGTGGAGCGTCATCTCGTGGAGGTGGCCCAGGAGCCCGTAGCCGGTGATGTCGGTGCAGGCGTGAACGCCGACGCGGCGCATGACGCGGGCGGCGGCTGCGTTGAGGGTGGTCATGGACGCGATGGCGGCGGCGATGGCGTCGTCGCCCGCGGCCTGGTCCTTGAGGGCGGTGGCGATGAGCCCGGTGCCGAGGGGCTTGGTGAGGACCAGCCGGTCGCCGGGCCGCGCGGTGGCGTTCCGGATGACCGCGTCGGGCTGCACCTGGCCCACGACGCAGAGCCCGTACTTGGGCTCCTGGTCGTCGATGGAGTGGCCGCCGATGACGACGATGCCCGCCTCGCGGGCCACGGCGCCACCGCCTTCGAGGATGCGCTCCAGGATCGCCTGTCCGAGGAGCTTCCGGGGAAAGGAGACGAGGTTGAGAGCGAAGAGGGGGTCGGCCCCCATGGCGTAGATGTCCGAGAGGGCGTTGGCGGCGGCGATGCGGCCGAAGTCGTACGGGTCGTCGACGATGGGCGTGAAGAAATCCGCCGTCACGACGAGGGCGCGCCCCGCGTTCAAACGATAGACGGCGGCGTCGTCCGACGTGGTGGCGTCCACCAGCACGTCGGGGTCTTCGTGTCGAAGGACGTGGCGCAGGACCTGCGTCAGCTCGGCGGAGCCGAGCTTACAGGCTCAACCCGCGCCGTGGCTCAGTCGTGTGAGCCGGATTCGTTCGGTCATGACGGCCAATGTACGGTGAGCCGGGATGCGAAGGAACCACCCGGCCGGCGTGTCGCTTGGGGTACGGGACGGGACTGGAAGGGAGGGGACGATGAACGAGAACAAGCTGCACAAGCTGGAGTCGTACAGCACGGCCGAGGGGCTCGACCTGGCCCTGTCATACCTGGAGAACCCCTCCGACATCGCCTGTCCCCGTTGCGGGACGGGACGGGTGGAGGTCATGGCGTACCTGGAGCCCGACCGGTTGCACAGCGGCGTCATGGTGCGCGCCAGGCCGGAGGGCAAGTACACGGTGGTGCTCTATTGCCACGGCTGCGGCTGTGCCGCGGCCCTGGACTTCAGCCCGGCCGGCACGCGGGAGGACGCGGCGTAGGAGCCCCGGCCCGGTGATTGCCGAGGCGCTGCGTGCGGCGCGGTCCGGCGCTCCCTGCCAGTTCCCCAGTATCCTGCGGTCCACCCCCGATGAGGTAGCCCCGGCCGGGAATCGGCCTGCCCCGGCGAGCCGGTGCGCTTCCGGGGCCGCTCCCCCGGACGACCAGGGCAGGGACGCCGGCCCCCGATTGCTTCCCATGAAACACGTCCACTATGTTCATACGATGACCGCCCCCGCACCCACGCCCCGCAGTCGGTTCGCCGAGCTGGTCGACGCGCCGGACGACGGCCTGGACCTGGCCCGCGCCGCGCTGCTCATCGCGGCGGAGGAGTACCCGCAGCTCTCGGAAGGTCCGTACGTGCGGCGTCTGGACCTGCTCGCGGAGCGGGTGCTGGACCGCCTGGCGGGCGAGACGGCACCGGTCCTGGTGCTCCAGGCGCTGCGGGAGGTGCTGGGCACCGAAGAAGGCTTCGCCGGGAACACGGAGGCCTACCACGACCCCCGGAACTCCTTCCTGAACGATGTGCTGGACCGGAAGCTCGGCATCCCCATCACGTTGAGCGTGGTCTACCTGGAGGTGGGCTGGCGGCTGGGGCTGCCCCTGGCGGGCGTCTCCTTTCCGGGCCATTTCCTGGTACGGTTCGACGGCGCCGCGCTGAACCTGCTGCTCGACCCCTTCCAGGGTGGCAGGATCCGGTTCGAGGACGAGGCGCAGCAGCTCCTGGACCGGGTGTACGGCGGGATGGTCCGTGTGCGGCCCGAGTTCCTGCAGCCGGCCTCGCGGCGGGACATCCTGTACCGGATGCTGGACAACCTGAAGGGCATCTACATGAACGCCCGGGACGACGCCCGGGCACTGGCGGCGGTGGAGCGCATGCTGGTGGTGCGGCCGTCGTCGACGGCCGACGTGCGGGACCGGGGCGTGCTCCTGGCCCGGAGCGGCCGTGTCGACGAGGCGGTGACGGAGCTGGAGCGCTACCTGGACCGGGCGCCGAAGGCCTCGGATGCCCAGCGCATCCGGTCCCTGATCCGGGAGCTGGGCGGCTCGTGACGGAGGCGCCCACGGGCGGGCCGCTCCACGCGGTGCACGACGCGCTGGGCGCCCGGTTCGGCGAGGTGTCGGGTCGGCGGGTGCCGCGCAACTACGGCGATCCCGCCGCCGAGTACGAGGCAGCCCGTGACCGTGCCGTGGTGGTGGACCGGTCGGGACGCGCCGCCGTCCGGGTCCACGGTCGCGACCCCGTCAGGATGATCCACGGCCTCGCCGGCGCCGACGTGGAAGCGGTGGACGGGAGCCGGGGCGCCTACTCGGTCCTGCTCACGCCGAAGGGGAAGATGGTGGCGGATTTCCGCGTCTTCCGACGCGGCGACGAGCTGCTGCTGGACCTCGACCCGGAGGCGCTGCCGGGCCTGCTGGAGCATTTCCGGAAATACATCCCTCCTCTGTTCGCCCGGTTCGAGGTCCTCGACGACCGGGTCGTCCTGGGCGTGTACGGCCCCGAGGCCCGGTCCGTGGTGGCGTCCGCGCTGGGCGTGGACCTGCCGGCCGACCTGCCGGAGGAGGCGACCGTGTGGCTGGATCGGGACGACGCCGACGAAGCAGTGGCGCCGGCTGCCGCGGGCGTCGTGGTGCGGACCGGGTACGCCGGCGTGGACGGCTACGACGTGCTGCTGCCGGCTGGGGACGGAGCGGGCGCCTGGCAGGCCCTCGTGGACGCCGGTGCGGAGCCGGCGGGCCACGCCACCCTCGAGGTGCTCCGCATCGAGGCCGGGCGGCCCCGGTGGGGGACGGAGCTGACCGGAGCGGTGATCCCGCTGGAGGCGGGGCTCGGGGAGCGGGCCATCAGCGAGACGAAGGGCTGCTACACGGGGCAGGAGGTCATCGTCCGGATCCTGCACCGGGGGCACGTGAACCGGCACCTGCGGCGCCTGGAGCTGGGCGACCGGCCGGCGCCGTGCCCCGGCACCGAGCTGTTCCGGGGCGAGGATGGCAAGGGGATGGGTCACATCACGAGCTCGTGCCATTCGCCGGCGGCCGGACAGACGGTCGCCCTGGGCTACGTGCGCCGGGAGATCGAGCCACCGGGCACCGTCCGCCTCGGCGCGCCGGACGGCCCCGAGATCCGGGTCACCGCCCTTTGAGGGTCTCGCTCCGGATCGGCCCCGGCGCCATGGTGGCGGCGGCCTTCATCGGCCCCGGCACCGTCACGACGGCGACGCTGGCGGGCGCACGGTTCGGGTACGCCCTCCTCTGGGCTCTCACCTTCTCCATCTTCGCCACGCTGGTCCTGCAGGAGATGGCGGCGCGCCTGGGGCTGGTCACGGGTGTCGGTCTGGGCGAAGCGGTTCGCCGGCGCTTCACGAGCGGGCCCGGGCGCGCGGTGGCGGTGGGCCTGGTCCTGGCGGCCATCGCCTTCGGCAACGCGGCCTACGAGACGGGCAACCTGGCCGGCGCGGGGCTGGGCGCGGCGTCCGTGTTCGGCTCCGCTCCCCGGACCTGGGCCTCCCTGGCCGGCGTCCTGGCCGCGGCGCTCCTGTGGACCGGGAGCTACCGGGTGCTGGAGCGGCTGCTCGTGGCCCTGGTCGTGCTGATGTCCGTGACCTTCCTGGCCACCGCCGCCGTAGTGGGCCCGCCGCTGGTGGAGCTGTTGAAGGGGGCGTTCGTGCCCCGGGTGCCGGAGTCGGCGGGTCTCATCGTGGCCGTGGGCCTCATCGGCACGACGGTGGTGCCGTACAACCTGTTCCTGCACGCCTCGGCGGTGCGGGAGAAATGGGAAGGCGAGGCGGACCTGCCCGAGGCCCGGGGCGACCTGGCGGTGTCCATCGTCCTGGGCGGGATCGTGAGCATGGCGGTGGTGGTGACGTCTGCGGCGCTGCCGTCCGGCCGGATCGAGAGCGCCGCGGACATGGCGGTCCAGCTCGAGCCGCTGCTGGGGACGTGGGCCAGGCTGTTCTTCGGGACCGGGCTGCTGGCGGCGGGGCTGACCTCCGCCATCACCGCGCCGCTGGCGGCGGCGTACGCCACGGCCGGCGCGCTGGGCTGGCCCCGGGACCTGCGGGACCCGCGGCTGAGGACGGTCTGGATCGTGGTGCTCGGGACCGGCGTCCTCTTCACCGCGGCGGGGGTACGGCCGGTCCCGGCCATCCTCTTCGCCCAGGTGGCCAACGGCGTGCTGCTGCCGGCCGTCGCCGCATTCCTCCTGCTGGCGGTGAACGACGGGCGCTGGATGGGCCGGCGGGTGAACGGGCCCGTGGCCAATGTGGTCGGCGGGATCGTCGTGCTGGTGGCCCTCGCCCTGGGTGTGCGGGCGGTGGCGCTGGCGGTCCAGCTCAGCGGTTGACGCCCACCAGCTCGTGGCACCGGCTGCACGTGCCCAGGAGCCGTCCGTAGATCTCCGCACGCGCCTGCCAGTCCAGCGTGCGCCCGGCCTGGACCGACAGAGTCCGGACCTCCCGGGACAGGGCCCGGACCTCGTCGGTGGGCTCGCCTGCCTCGGTGATGTCCGCCGGGACCAGCGTGGCGTCGTGGAAGGCGGCCAGCCCGGCGCCCCAGGCGTCGTCGGAGGGGCCGATGAGCCCTTCCCACAGCCGGTCCGCGCCCCACACGTGCAGGATCATGCGTCCCGCCAGCCCTTCCGTCACCGGCGGCCCCGATGTCATCTCGATCCGGGGCCCGCCCTCGACGGCGTCGTGACAGGCGCCGCAGGTCCGGCCCATGGCCGCGGTCGCTGCAGCCGCCTCGGCCAGCGTCTCCGCGTCGGCGATGCGTCGAGCCATGCCTCGCATGTCCGCGACGTACGGATCGGCGGCGGCCGGCAGCCCTTCCGGCCGCTCGTGCTCGGCCATCCAGGTGGCCGGGCCCCGCGCCCGCTCCAGGCGCCCCTCGATGATGGACATCTGGATGTGGCTCGCCCGCTGGAAATGGTCGTACATGTGGGACCGCACCGGTCGCTCCACGCCGTTCCGCCCGGAGCAGGCCAGCGCCACGAGCAGGGCCGCGAGCGTGCAGCGTCCGAGATTCGACACGGTCCCTCCTCGATGGATGGGTGGCTGATGAACAGATGCTGCGCGGACCGGCGGGCGTCAACGAAAACCCGACCGGCGCTTCCGGTTTGTAGCCTGGCCGGGGCGTCGGTACATTTCCCGGCGGACCGATCCGGACCCCGGCCGGGAGAAGCCCCATGCGCCTCATCCGCTGTGCCCTCGCCTTGCTCTTCCTCGTCGCGCCCCTCCGCGCCCAGGAGGTGAACAAGCCCGTGCTCCACGGCCACCGCTGGGTGGCCATCACCGGAAAGCCCCTGGGCGCCACCGCCGGCGCCATGACCTTCCAGCGGGGGGGCAACGCGGTGGACGCCGCGTGCGCCATGCTGGCCGCCACCGCCACCATGTGGGACGTGCTGAGCTGGGGCGGCGAGACCCAGGCGCTCATCTACGACCCGAACGACGGCCGGGTCATCGGCATCAACGCCCTGGGCGTGGCTCCCGCCGGCGCGACGGCCGAGTTCTACCGGGAGCGGGGCTACGATTACCCGCCGGGCTACGGCCCCCTGGCCGCCGTCACGCCCGGGACGCCCGGCGGGCTCATGACCATGCTCGCCGAGTGGGGCACGCTGAGCCTGGCCGAGGTCCTGGAGCCGGCCATCCAGATGGCGGACGGCTACCCCATCGAGGCCCAGGCCGCCGACGGCATCGAGCGGAGCAAGGAGCGGATCAAGGAATGGATCTACTCGCCGCGGGTCTACCTCCCGCACCTGGGCTCGGAGGAACGGGAGGCGCCCTACCCCGGCGAGATCTTCCGGCAGCCGGACCTGGCAGAGACGCTGCGCAAGCTGGTGGAGGCGGAGCGGCGGGCGCTGGCCGACGGGGCGAGCCGGAAGGAGGCGATCTACGCCGCCTACGACCGGTTCTACCGCGGCGACATCGCCCAGGAGCTGGTGCGGGGCGTCCAGGAGGAGGGCGGGCTCATCACCATGGCGGACCTGGACGCGTGGCAGGTCTACATCGAGGAGCCCGTCACGACGAACTACAAGGGCATCGACGTCTACAAGCTCACGACCTGGGTCCAGGGGCCCGTCATGCTCCAGGCGCTGAACATCCTGGAGCATTTCGACCTCCAGGCCATGGGGTACAACAGCGCCCGCTACGTCCACACCCTCTACCAGGCCATGAACCTGGCCTTCGCGGACCGGGACTTCTACTACGGCGACCCGTACGTGCCGCCCGACGAGCCCATCGAGGGGCTCCTGTCGACGGAGTACGCGGCGGCACGGGCAGCCCTCATCGATTCCGACCGGAACGACCCGGACGTCCAGCCCGGCGACCCGTACCCGTTCATGGGTGCCACGAACCCGTTCACCGAGTACCTGCGAAAGTGGCACACGGACAAGGACTTCGCGACGCCCGCAGAAGAGCGTCAGGACGACTACGACGACGAGGACGAAGCCGCGTTCCACGCCGGGACCACCTCCATCCAGGCGGCGGACGCCGAGGGCTGGGTCGTCTCCATCACGCCGAGCGGCGGCTGGGTCCCCGCCGTTATCGCCGGCCGCACCGGCATCGGGCTCAGCCAGCGCGCCCAGAGCTTCGTCCTCTACGAGGCCGAGAACCCGTTCAACGTGATCCGGCCGGGGCAGCGGCCCCGGGCCACCCTCACGCCGGGCCTGGCGCTGAAGGACGGCCGGCCCTTCCTCTCCTTCGCCGTGCAGGGCGGCGACACGCAGGACCAGAACCTGCTCCAGTTCTTCCTCAACGTGGTCGAGTTCGGGATGAACGTGCAGGAGGCGGCGGAGGCGGCCAACATCACGAGCTACCAGATGCGGAGCTCGTTCGGGGACCACGATTCGGCCCCGGGCCGCCTCGTCCTCCAGGAGGCCACGCCGCCCTGGGTCCGGGCCGAGCTCCGGGAGATGGGCTACCGCCTCGGGTTCCGGGATCGGACCTCGGGGCCCATCAACGCCATCTGGTTCGACTGGGAGCACGGGACCTTCTGGGGCGGGTCCAGCGACCACGGCGAAGATTATGGTATCGGCTGGTGAAGCGAGGAGGACGAGACGAGATAGGTGACGCGAGGTGTGAACGGCGAG
>CAYQCY010000097.1:0-13627 GCA_964416095.1 uncultured Gemmatimonadaceae bacterium | reverse complement strand
ACTCGCAGTATCCAACTCGCAGTGCCCCAACTCGCAGTGCTCCAACTCGCAGTGCTCCAACTCGCCGCACCGCCTCCGGGAACGCCCACGTTCCAGCCCGTGTACATTGAGTTGGACGGACCTTCGACCAGGAGATGACGATGTCCGACCGTACTGGCCTCGGTGGGCGCGCGCGGGCCCGCGCGCGGAGTCGGGGCGTGCTGTTGCGGGGGCTCGGGATCGGGCTGCTGGGTCTGACGGTGCTGGCCGCCGGCTGCGCCCGGAAGCGGGTCACGCGGATCGAGCCGACGGCGGTGACGGACCTGTCGGGCCGCTGGAACGACACCGATTCCCGGCTGGTGGCGAACCAGCTCATCGAGCAGAGCCTGTCGCACGGGTGGGTGACGCGTTACGCCGAGACGCACGGGGGCGAGCCGCCCACGGTGATCGTGGGCAGCTTCCGGAACCTGACGATGGAGCACGTGCCGATGAGCACGTTCATCCGGGACCTGGAGCGTGCGTTCATCAACTCGGGCGCGGTCCGCGTCGTGGCGAGCCCGGAGGAGCGGGAGGAGCTGCGGGCGGAGCGTCAGGACCAGCAGGAGCACGCCCGGGCGGACACGCGAGCCCGGATGGCGCAGGAGTTGGGTGCCAACTATATGCTCCAGGGCGAGGTCCAGGCCATCGAGGACCGGGAAGGCCGGGAGAAGGTGGTCTTCTACCAGGTCGATGCGACGCTCATCGACCTGGAGTCCAACGTCCGGGTCTGGGCGGGTCAGCACGAGATCAAGAAGTACATCGAACGCGCCCGGCTGCGGTGGTGAGGTGAGCCATGAGAAAGAGAACGTCGATCTACCTGATCACGGCCCTGGCGCTGGCGGCGTGCGCGCCGAAGCGCGTGCACGAGCGCCCGGTCATCCACCAGGGCGACCGGATCCGGGAGCCGGTGGTTTCGGAGGCCGGCGATGCGGCGGCCCACGGTGCACGGCTCGTGAGCAGTCGTGACTCGCTGACGGCGCTGGCGCTGGCCACCTGCGAGGGCGACCTGTGCGAGGCGGTGACCCGGGGCGAGGTGGCGCTGGGCATGAACGAGGCGCAGGTGCTGGCGGCGACCCGGACCACGGCGGAGGCGTGGGCGATCCGGGACGCCGGCGACGCCACGGTGATGGTGCCGCGGAACATGGATCATGGCCCCGGCGACGTCGTGGCCGAGCTGGCCATGATCCAGCTCCGGGACGGCCGCGTCAGCACGTACAGCTACCGCGAGTCGCAGGGCATCCGCGTGGTGAGCACGCCGGCGGACGCATCGACCCGGGGCCGCGCCGACGACCTGGCCGAGATGCTCATCCGGGAAGGCGACGACTACGCGGCCCGGGGCGAGCTGGACGCGGCGCTGGACCGGTACGACCGTGCGGATGTGCTGCGACCGAACGACCCGGAGCTGACCTACCGCATCGCGACGGTGCTGGACAAGTCGCTCCGTCCCATCGAAGCGCTGATCCGCTACAAGCTGTTCCTGCACCAGCTCGAGCTGGAGCGGATCGGGGCCTACGGCGATGCCTACGCGCAGATGGCGGCGGCGATCGCTCACGCACGGGAGCGGATCATCGTGCTGGAGCGGCACACGCCCTGACATGAGGGTCCACGGTCGGGCACGACGTGGCGCGGGCGGGCGGTGGCCCGTTCGCGCCGCATCGCTGCTGGCGCCGCCGCTGCTGCTGGCCGGCTGCGCCGGCGTCCTCGATGGCCACGAGCTGGCGCCGAGCGGGCTGCCCCGGCCGGAGGACGAGCTCCGCCATCAACTCCGTTCGGGCCACGCGGCGGCGGCCTACGAAAACGTCACCGGCGAGGACTCGCCGGCGCCGGCGGACGAGGTGCTGCGCCTGCTCTACGCCGGCACGGCGGCGTACTACGCCGGCCGCTACGAGGAGAGCGGGCAGCTCCTGGACCTGGCCTTCGCCATGACGGAGGACCGGGTCACGGAAAGCGTGTCCCGGCAGGCCCTCTCCTTCCTGACGAACGACCGGGCTCTGCCGTGGGAGCCGTCGCCGACGGAGCGGCTCATGCTCCACTTCTACGGCGCCCTCACCTTCTACCGGGCGGGCGAGCCGTACGAGGCCGCGGTGGAGGCCCGCCGTATGAGCGCGCTGCTGGACGACCTGGCCGAGGACGGCGCCGAGCATCCCTTCTTCCGGTACCTGGCCGGCGCCCTCTTCGAGCTCGTGGGCGAGATGAACGACGCCGCCGTGGCCTACCGGCTGGCCGGGGCGCTACCGGCCGCGTCCGCGCCGGGCCCGGTTCCGGCGGACTCGGCGGACGTCGTCGTCCTGATGGAGCGGGGCTTCGTGGCGCACCGCGTGGAGCAGGCCGTCATGGTGGTCCTGCCGGGGCGGGTGGCGGACATGCTCACGGACGGTGCTGCCGGCGACAAGCTGGCGGCGGCCGGCCTGGTGGCCGCCCGGCTGCTGGCGGTGGCGAGCTACCGGGGCCACCGGACGTGGTACCACGACGGCCGTTACCGCCGGCCGCTGCACCTCGAGCCGTGGGGCGCGGACTGTCACGCGGCGGGCTCGCGCTGTGACGAGGACGACGACGAGAACCCGTACCTGCTCCGCATCGCGTGGCCGGTCTACCGGTCCACGTCCTTCGAGGACGGGCCGGTCGCGACGGATGGCGCACGGACCGTGCAACGCCTGGAGCTCGACGTCTCCGGCGGCGTCGTCCAGGACTTCGAACGCCGGCGCGCCGACCTCATCGCCCGCACCGTGGCCCGGGCCGCGGCCAAGCTCGCCGTGACCAAGACGGTGGAGCACAAGGTGGGCGAGCGCGACGAGCTGGCCGGCCAGATCCTGGGCATCCTGACGAACATCGGCACGCTGGTCACGGAGCGAGCCGACACCCGGACCTGGCACCTGCTGCCGGCCGAGGTGACGCTGCACCGGGTCCGCCTCCCCGCGGGCCGGCACGAGCTGACGGCCACGGTGGGCGATCGGACGGTGGAGTTCGGTCCCATCGACGCCTCGGGCGGCCGCCTCTACCTGCTGCCCCACCGCGTCTGGCGCTAGGCTTTGCGCGCCCGGACGGGCGTGCTAGCTTCCGGCGTACCGACTCCTTCGACCCGTTGAAGACCATGCGGCGACTCGCAGTGTACGCGGCGGTGCTCGCGGTCCTCCTGGTGGCGTGGTTCGTGGCCGACAGGGGCCGCGCCCCCGAGCCCGAGGCGTTCCACGGCACCTACCTGGGCGACGGCATGCCGGCCCCCGCCTTCACCCTCCGGTCCGCGGACGGGCCCGTCGCGCTCAGGGATTTCCGGGGCCAGACGGTCGCCCTCTTCTTCGGCTACGCCTCGTGCCCCGACTTCTGTCCCACGACGCTGGCGAAGCTGGCCCGGGTGCGGGACGCGCTCGGCGAGCGGGGCGAGGATCTGCGCGTCGTCCTCGTCACGGTGGACCCGGAGCGGGATGACGCCGAGCGCCTGGCCCGCTACGTGGCGAACTTCGACTCGTCCTTCGTGGGGCTGACCGGGGAGCTGGACACGATCCGCCGCGTGGCCATGGATTACGGCATCGCCTTCCAGAAGGAGGAACCGGCGATGGACACCATGGCCATGGCCGGCCACGAGGGCCACGCGGGCTACCTGGTCAACCACGGCCTGTACACGCAGATCGTGGACGAGCAGGGTCGGATCCGCCTCATCTGGTCCGCCGACGTGACGCCGGCCCAGATGGAGGAGGACCTGCGGCGCCTCCTCCGCTGACCGCGCCGTGGCATCCCGGGGCTCGGTGGATCTGCTGCGCGTCCCCCTCGTTGGCCGGTTCCTGCGCTGGAAGCACGCCCGCTCCACGCTCCAGCTCGTCTTCCTGGTGGCGGCCGCGCTCATCGTGCTCGACGGGCTCACCGGCCCCGCCGACGCGCCCCGCAACGCCGCCGGCGTGCTCCCCTGGATCCACGTCCGGGGCTTCGTGGCGCTGGCCCTCCTCGTCGCCGGCAACCTGTTCTGCCTCGCCTGCCCCTTCATGCTGCCCCGGCGCCTGGCGAAGAAGCTGTTCCCGGCGGACCGGCCCTGGCCGGCCCGGCTTCGGGGCAAGTGGCTGGCGGCCCTCCTCGTGCTGCTCTTCTTCTGGGCCTACGAGGCCTTCCACCTCTGGGCCAGCCCATGGCTCACGGCGTGGCTCATCGTGGGCTACTTCCTGGGCGCGTTCGTGATCGACGCCTTCTTCCGGGGCGCCGCCTTCTGCAAGCACGTCTGCCCCATCGGCCAGTTCAACTTCGTGAACTCCCTGGCGTCGCCGGCGGAGATCGCCGTGCGCGAGCCGACCGTCTGCAGCGACTGCGAGACGAAGGACTGCATCACGGGACGCTACGAGCCGCTGGAGGGCGCGCCCCCGGCCCGGGGTGCCGGCGCGCCGCCTCACGAGCGCGGCCGGCTGGTCCAGAACGGGTGCGAGCTGTGGCTCTTCCAGCCCCAGAAGGTGGGCAACATGGACTGCACCTTCTGCCTGGACTGCGTGCAGGCGTGTCCCTACGACAACGTGGGCTTCGTGGCCCGGACGCCCGGTCGTGAGCTGCCCGTCCCCGGTGAGCGGTCCGGCATCGGCCGGTTCGAGGGGCGAACGGATCTCGCGGCCCTGGTGCTGGTGCTCGTCTTCGCCGCCTTCGCCAACGCGGCCGGGATGATCTCCCCGGTCCACGCCGTGAACGACGCCATCTCCGCCACGCTCGGCCTGTCCTCGGACCTCGCCGTCGCCGCCGTCTTCTTCGCCCTGACGCTGGTGGTGCTGCCCGTCGCCCTGGTGGGCACGGCGGCGTGGGCGAGCCGGACGCTGGCGGGAACGGCCCGCCCCGTCACGGGTATCGCCACGCGTTTCGCGTACGGGCTCGTGCCCGTGGGCTTCGGCATGTGGGTGGCCCACTACCTGTTCCACTTCCTGGGCAGCGGGCTCACGGCCGTGCCGGTGCTCCAGCAGTTCTTCGCCGGACGCGGCTGGCCGGTCCTGGGCGAGCCGGACTGGTCGTTGACCGGGATCCTGCCCGCCGACCTGCTCCTCCCCCTCGAGCTCGTCGTGGTGGAGCTGGGGCTGCTCGGCTCGCTGCTCGCGCTCTGGCACATCGCCCGGAACGCTCACGAGACCGTACGGGCGGCCCGGCGCGCCTTCGTGCCCTGGGCCCTGGTCGCGGCGCTCCTCGGCGGCGGCGGCGGCTGGATCCTGGCCCAGCCCATGGAGATGCGCGGCACGATGCCCGGCATGGAGATGGAGGGGGCGGACGTGGAGGGCGCGATGCCCGGGATGGACATGCGAATGCCGGCCGACAGCGCCGGGGGCATGCACGACGCCGGACACGGAGCGGCGCGGTGAGCCCGGAGCTGCGGGCGTTCCTCCTGTCGTGGGACTGGGACCCGGTCGTCCTCATCGGCGTGGTCCTGGCCGGGGCGCTCTACGCCCGGGGCTGGCGTCGGCTGCGCAAGCGGGGCCAGGGCGGTCGGTGGCTGACGTGGTGGCGGGTGTGGAGCTTCTACCTCGGCCTGGGCACCGTCGTGCTGGCGCTGCTCTCGCCCATCGGCACGTACGACGCCCTCTTCTTCAGCATGCACATGGCGCAGCACCTGCTGCTCATCATGGTGGCGGTGCCGCTCATCTGGCTCGGCGCGCCGCTCGTCCCCATGCTGTGGGCCTTCCCCCGGCGGAGCCGCCGGACCGTGGGCCGGATCTTCCACCCGGGCAACCCGGTCCATCGGTTCTTCACGAAGCTCACCGCGGCGCCCGTCGCCCTCACGCTCTACATCCTGACCCTCGCGGCCTGGCACGTGCCCGTCCTGTACGACGCCGCCCAGGGCAGGACGTTGGTCCACGACCTGGAGCACGCCACCTTCATCGTCACGGCCATGCTCTTCTGGTGGCCCGTCATCCACCCTTCCGGCGCCCGGCGGCGCCTGGGCTACGGCGCGGCCATCCTGTACCTGTTCCCGGCCAAGCTCGCCGGGTTCGTCATCGGCGCGGCCCTGACCCTGACGAACGAGCCGGTCTACCAGACGTACATCCAGGGGCCGCGCCTGTGGGGCCTCTCGGCCCTGGACGACCAGCAGCTCGGCGGGCTCCTCATGTGGGTCTGGGGCGGGCTCATCTTCATCGTGCCCATCCTCTTCCTGGTGGTGGCGTGGATGCAGGAGGAGGAGGGCGACCTGTGGGTCCCGGAGGCGGCGCGCCTCCAGCGCGGCCTGGAGCCCGATGGGGACGATGGACCGGACCCCGCGATCGGGGCCCGGGACGGGGGAGCCGGGGCGGGGGCGGGTGGCCCGTGAGACCGCGGCGGCGGTCGGCCCGGACGGCGCTCCTCGTCGGGACGGCACTGCTCACCGCGTCCGTCGCCCTGGCCAACGGGGGGACCGTGCGGGTCTCCCGGGAGCCGTCCGGGCCCTTTCTCTTCACCGTCTACACCGAGCCGACGCCGCTCCGCACCGGGGCCATCGACGTGAGCGTGCTCCTCCAGGACAGGGATACGGAGGAGACCATCCTGGGCGCCACCGTCTTCGTGGAGGCGGTGCCCGTCGGCCACGAGGGCACCGGCGGCACCTTCGCCGCGACCCGGGAGCAGGCCACGAACAAGCTCTTCCAGTCTGCGAAGTTCCGCATCCAAGGCCCCGGCCGGTGGCGGTTCACCGTCCATGCCAGCACCGCGGCCGGCAGCGGCTCCGTGAGCTTCGAGGCGGAGGCCACCGAGCCGACCCTCCTGGATCGACCCGTCCTCCTCACCGTCCTGGTCTTCCTGCCGATCCTGCTGGTGGGCTGGCTGCTGACGCGGTCGGATGAGCGGGACCCCCGGCAGTCCGGCTGACACCGGGGGTCCACGGTCGCCGGGCCAGGCTGGACTCCCTGGCCCAACCGCCTACCGGATCCTATCGAAGATCCTGCCCCAGCGGATTCTCGTGACCCAGCGGAACGGCGCCAGGGCGTTGGCGTCGTAGGAGTAGTAGATCAGGGACGCCCGTCCCACGAGCCGTCGTACCTCCAGGAACCCCCAGTAGCGGGAGTCGATGGAGTCGTCCCGGTTGTCGCCCATCATGAAGACGTGGTTCGGCGGCACGATGAGGGGGCCCCAGTCGTCGCGGGTCGGGTTGCAGATCGGCTCGGCTTCCTCCGCTTCGTCCACCGGCGGATGCGGCGGCACGCGGTACTGGCCGGAGATGTCCGGGCTCAGGGCCACCCGCTCGCCGCACTGCCAGCGCATCCAGGGATGGCCCACGTCGCCCTGGAAGTCGCTGTGCCGGACGTACGGCTCGTCCACCGGCTCGCCGTTCCGGTAGAGCTGCTTGTTGCGCATGGCCAGGGTGTCGCGGCCCAGGCCGATGATGCGCTTGACCACGTCGAGATCCGGGTCGTGAGGCGGCCGGAAGACGGCCACGTCGCCCCGGTGCGGCTCGCCGTACCCGGGCAACCGGACATCGGTGAACGGGACCACCGGCCCGTACGCCGCCTTGGTCAGGATCAGGAAGTCACCGACCAGGAGCGTGTCCCGCATGGACGCCGACGTGATGACGAAGGTCTGGAGCAGGAAGGTCTTGATGAACAGGTAGAGGATGACCGCGGTGCCGATGGACTTCACCCATTCCCAGGCCCGCTCCTTCACCGTCGGCGGGGCCTTCGTCCCCCCGGCCTCCTCGCCGTCGCCGGCCCGGGCCTGCCCGTCGTCCTGGCCCTTCCGCCTGTTCCGGTCTGCCTTGCCCACTCCGCTCTCCGGCTCCGGCTACCGCTTCGTTGCGCGGGCCAGCGCCCGCTTGATCAGGAGCTGCGCGTCGTCCGTGGCCCCGTCCTCCTCGATGCTGCGCCGGACCACCGCCGTTGCATCCGCGGTGGAGTAGCCCAGCGAGACCAACGCGCTCACGGCGCCCTCGGCGACCCGGCCCTCCGGCGCCGCGCCGGCGGCGACGCCCAGGTCGTCCAGCTTGTCCGACAGCTCCACCGCCATACGCTCTGCCGTCTTCTTCCCGACACCGGGCACCTGCACGAGCGTGGCCGTGTCCTTCTCGGACAGCGCCCGGACCAGCCGGGCCGGCGACAGGGTGGACATCATGGCCAGCGCCAGGCGCGGACCCACGCCGGCGGCGCCCATGAGCCGGCCGAACAGCTCCCGCTCCGCCGGCTCCCGGAATCCGAACAGCGTCATGTCGTCGTCCCGGACCACCATCCGGGTCAGCAGCTCCACCTCGCCGCCGACCCGGGGCAGCTTCTCGAAGACCGAGAGGGGGATCGCGATGCTGTACGCCACGCCGCCGGCCGTCATGACCTCGACCATGTCCGTCTCGCGGCGAAGGAGCCGTCCCTTCACCCTGCTGATCAACGGACCTCCTCGTCGTCTTCGAGGTAGCGGCCGACTCCGCCCCTGCGCGTCCGGCCGGTCGCCTGCACGATGCCGGGCGAGCCCTCGGCGCCCAGGTGACACAGGGCGACGGCCACCCCGTCGGCGGCGTCCGCCGGGCTCGGCGGCTCCTGGAGCCGCAGGTGCTGCTGCACCATGTACTGCATCTGCTCCTTCCGGGCCCGGCCCGTGCCCACCACCGCGTTCTTGATCTCGGCCGGCGAGTACTCGGCCGTGGTCAGGCCGTGCAGCGCCGCCGTGAGCAGGATCGCGCCCCGGGCGTGGCCCAGCGTCACCGTGGTCCGCACGTTCTTGCCGTAGAACACGCCCTCCACCGCCACGACGTCCGGCGTGTGACGCTCCAGCACCTCGCACAGGCCGTCGTGGATCTCCCGGAGCCGGTCCGCCAGCGGCGCGTCGGAGCTCGTCCGGATCACGCCGCACTCGACAAGCGAAACGGCGCCGTCGCCCTTCCGGGCCACGACGCCGTACCCGGTCGCGGCGGTGCCCGGGTCGATGCCCAGCACGATCAAGACGTCACCTCGGCGACCGCGTCCTCGTCGATGTCCGCGTTCGTGTGCACGTTCTGCACGTCGTCCAGGTCGTCCAGCCCCTCCAGTAGCCGGAGCAGCCTCGCCGCTTCGGCGCCCTGCACCGCCATCGTCGTCTTGGGCAGCATGGCCAGCTCCGCTTCCTCGAACTCGATGCCCTGGGCCCGCAGGCCGTCCTGGACATCGTGGAAGTCGGCCACCTCCGTCGTCACGACGAACGTATCGGCTTCCCGCTCGAAGTCCAGCGCGCCGGCCTCCAGCGCCGCGAGCATGACGGTGTCCTCGTCGTGGCGCCCGGCGTCGATGTAGATCTGGCCCCGACGGTCGAACTGCCACGCCACCGATCCGCTCGTGCCCAGGTTGCCCCCGTGCTTCTCCAGCACGTGGCGCACGTCCGCCACCGTCCGGTTCTGGTTGTCCGTCAACGCCTCGATGTAGAGCGCCACACCGCCGGGCCCGTAGCCCTCGTACGACGACTCCTCGTACGACGTGCCTTCCAGCTCGCCCGTGCCCCGCTTGATGGCCCGGCCGATGTTGTCCGCCGGCATGTTCGCGGCCTTGGCCGTGTCGATGGCCAGCCGCAACCGCGGATTGAACTCCGGGTCGCCGCCGGCTTCACGAGCCGCGACCGTGATCTCACGGATCAGCTTCGTGAACATCTTGCCGCGCTTCCTGTCGTTCGCGGCCTTCTTCCTCTTGATCTGTGCCCACTTGCTGTGGCCGGCCACAGAGCACTCCTCCGCCTGCATTCCATGATGTTCGGGGACATTCGCCCGGGGCATGGCAATATACCCGGGACGACGCGCGTTTCCAATCCCGGGCGGTCCACGCGGCCCCGCCGCCCGGCGCCGTAACGATACTACACCACACGGGCCGGGCACCGTTCCCGGACAGTGGCGCTCTCACCACGGTTGCGTACCTTTACGGGCACAGACCCGACACCCGATCCGCAACAGGCGGAGCCATGAACATACTCGTGCTCAATGCAGGGTCCTCGACCCTGAAATTCCAGCTCATCCGCACCGACGAAGAGCGCATCCGGGAGGACAGGGACGAGCGCCTGGCCCGGGGCATCGTGGAGCGCATCGGCGGAGAAGCCATCCTGACCCTCCGGACGGGCGAGGAGACGACCCGGAAAACGGCGCACATCAAGACCCACACGGCCGCCGTGCAGGAGGTGCTCCGCTGGCTGATCAGCGAGCAGAGCGGTCCGGTGCTCCAGTCGTGGAGCGAGATCGACGCCGCGGGGCACCGCGTCGTGCACGGCGGCGAGCATTTCCAGACGTCGACCCTCATCGACCAGGAGGTGGAGAAGCAGATCCAGGACAACATCGACCTGGCACCACTCCACAACCCCCACAACCTGAAGGGGATCCGGGCCATCCGGGAGCTGCTGGGCACCGGCATCCCCCAGTCGGCGGTCTTCGACACCGCCTTCCACCACACGCTCCCGGACCGGGCCTACCTCTACGCCCTGCCCTACTCCTGGTACCGGCGCCACAAGGTGCGACGCTACGGGTTCCACGGCACGTCCCACCGGTTCGTCGCCTACCGGTACCGGCTGCTCACGGACCAACCCCGGGAGGACGTGCGCGTCATCACGCTCCACCTGGGCAACGGCTGCTCCATCTGCGCCATCGACAGCGGCAACTCGGTGGACACCTCCATGGGCTTCACGCCTCTGGAAGGCCTCGTCATGGGCACCCGCTCCGGCGATGTCGACCCGGCGATCCTCGAGTACATCGCCGGCAAGGAAGGCATGGCCTTCTCCGAGCTGGACACGGTGCTCAACAAGCAGTCCGGGCTGCTGGGCATCTCCGGCCTGACGAACGACATGCGCGAGCTCATCGAGGAGGCCGAAGAGCACCTCGACCGACGCGCATGGCTCGCCATCGAGATCTTCGCCTACCGGGCCAAGAAGTATATCGGCTCCTACATGGCCGCACTGGGCGGCGCGCCCGCCGTCGTCTTCACCGGCGGCATCGGCATGAACTCGCCCCTCGTCCGATCCATGATCATGGACGGCATGGAGTGGGCCGGCATGGGCCTCGACGAGGAGGCGAACCAGCGCATCGTCGGCGGCAAGGAAGGCCGCATCTCCTGCGAGGGCTGCACCGTGGACGCGTGGGTCATCCCCACCGACGAGGAGCTCCTCATCGCCCGGGACACCGCCCGCCTCGTCCTGAACCTCGAGAAGAAATACTGAGCGTCGTCTCGCACTCCCGCGCCCGGCCGTGCTCCGGCCGGGCGCGAGGTCACACCGCTCCGGCCGTCTGACCGAGACCCCGGCGGGGCAAGCTCACCCGACACATCCGCGTCTGGAAAAACGTTCTGATTTTGACTATTGTCCGCCCGCACCCCGAACCCGATCGACGATGGCTTCGAAGAAGACCCTGATCCTGGCCGCCGCCGTCCTGGCCGGCTGCACCGACACCACCACGACCGGACCGGAAGCGGCCCTCTTCCGGTGCGCCCTCGGCACCGGCCGGAACGTGGCCGTGGGCTCCACGCTCGGCCTGGAAAAGGCCGGCGGTCTCTGTGTCGAGGCCGGCGAGACCGGCGCCGACTTCGTCTTCGTCCCGTTCCTGGCCGCCACGGGCAGTGCCGCCAAGTCCATCCAGCTCACCGGCGGCGGCCTCACGGACCCGGTGTCGGTGAATCCGGGCCTGACACCGCGACCGCGCCCGGCCCTGAGCTTCGACGTGCAGGTCGCGCCGGAGCGGCGGCGGCCCGACGACGCGTTTCACGTCCGGCTCCGGGAGCGGGAGCGCCGGGAGCTGGAGCCCAGGATCCGCGCCGGCATCGCGGCCGAGCGTCGGCCGGCACCCATGGACGTACCGGCGGTGGGCGAGCTGCTGGAGCTCAACACCTCCGCCACCTGCTCCGTGCTCGACGTCCGGACCGGCGAGGTTCAGGCCGTCTCGGAGCACGCCATCATCGTGGTGGACGTCGAGAACCCGACCCCCGGCTTCGAGCCGCAGGACATCGAGTTCTTCGCCGCCACCTTCGACACCCTGATCTACGACGTCGAGACGGCCCACTTCGGCGAGCCCACGGACATCGACGCGAACGGCGACCGGGCCATCATCTTCTTCACCCGGGCCGTCAACGAGCGGACTCCGCCCAACTCCGACTCCTTCGTGACGGGGTTCTTCTGGGCCGGTGACCTCTTCCCGCACGAGGACACGGACCGGCTCCAGGCCTGCCCCACCAGCAACCGGGCCGAGATGTTCTACATGCTGGCGCCGGACCCCACGGGCGCGGTGAACGACAACCCCTTCTCCGTGGAGCTGGTGCGCCGCAACACCGTGGCCACCATCGGCCACGAGTTCCAGCACCTGATCAACGCGTCGCGCCGCCTCTTCGTCAACAACGCCACGGTCTTCGAGGAGGTCTGGCTCAACGAGGGCCTCAGCCACTCCGCCGAAGAGATCCTCTTCTACGCCGCCACCGGACTCCACCCCGGGATGAACCTGGACGTGGACATGCTCCGCTCCACCGAGCACATCCGGACCCGGGCCAACCTCTTCGCCGTGGCCAACTTCGGGCGCTACATCGAGTTCCTCGAGAAGCCCGACACCGCCAGCCTCATGGGCGAGGACAACCTCGCCATGCGCGGCGCCATCTGGTCCTTCCTGCGCTACGCCGCCGACCGCCTCGGCGCCGGCGACGAGGCCTTCTACCACGACCTCGTCGACACCCGCCTCGCCGGCCTCGACAACCTCCGCAACGTCGTCGGCGACGATGTCCTCGCCTGGATGCGCGACTGGTCCGTCGCCGTCTACGCAGACGACCTGGTCCCCGGCATCGAGGAGCGCTACACCCAGCCGTCCTGGGACTACCGTTCCGTCATCGGCGCCCTCCTGCCGAACGGCGCGCCGTACCCCCTCGACCTCCTCGGCCTCCGCTCCGGGGCCATGGAGCTCGACCTGCTCCCGGGCGGCACCGCCTACACCGTCTTCGGCATACCGGCCGGCCAGCGCGGCGTCGTCGCCATCGATGGATCCTCCACCACGACACGCGACGCCCTCCGGGGCACGCTCCTCCGCATCCGATGACGCCACGCCTCGCCGCCCTGGCTCTCGCCGGCCTCCTCGCCGCGCCCGCCGCGGCCAGCCCGCAAACGTGCCTCGGCACCATGCACGGCGGCGGCATCGCCGTCTTCGCCGCCGGCGGCGCCTACCGCTACGAGCTCGACCCCGCCATGGACGGAGTCGAGCTCGGCGCAGGGCTCGCCGCGGACCTCGGCCCCCTGGGGGCCGAAGCGACGGGCACCCTCCGAACCCTCGAGTCCGACGCCCGACTCATGGTCGCCCGCGGCGACGCGCACCTGGCCACCCCCGACCTGCCCGTCATGGGCCGCCTCTGTATCACGGGCGGCCTGGGCGTGGCCCGCCTCTCCGACGACGAGACCGGAACCACCAGCACGACCCTCGCCGCGCCCGTGGGGATCCGCCTCGGCACCCGGCTCGGCCTCGGCACGCTCCGCGCCGAGCCGTTCGTCCAGCCACAGGCCATCTTCGCCTCCAGCTCCGGCGAGGCCTTCGGGGTCGAGGTGAGCCACAGCGCCGTCGGCGCCGGCGTCGATGCCGGCGCGACCCTGTCGAGCGGCAAGATCGTCTTCGGCATCACCTTCCGCTTCGCCTCCATGGACGCCGCCCTCGGCCCGCACCCCGGCGCCGACACCGGCATCGTGGCCCGCCTCGGCTTCCGCTTCTGACCCGTTCCGCCGCACGGCCGGC
>CAYQCY010000096.1:3182-13655 GCA_964416095.1 uncultured Gemmatimonadaceae bacterium | reverse complement strand
CGGCGAGGAGATCGGCGAGCTGCCGGAGCAGGTGCCGTACCTGGAGTGGCGGCACAGCGACTACCGGGGCAGCCGGAGCTGCCAGTCGTGCCACATGCCGGTGGTGGAGCAGCCCACGGCGGTGACGGGCGTGCTGCCCCAGGACCGGGACGACGTGTCCCGTCACGTCTTCCGGGGCGGCAACTTCTTCATGCCCCGCATCCTGAACCGGTACCGGGCCGACCTGGGCGTGGCGGCACTGCCCCAGGAGCTGGACGTGGTCTCGGCCCGGACCCGGGAGCACCTGGCCGACCGCTCCGCCCGGGTCACGGTGGAGGCGACGCGAACGGAAGGCACGCTGGAGGCGACGGTCCGGGTCCGGAACCTGGCGGGGCACAAGCTGCCCACCGCCTACCCGTCGCGGCGGGCGTGGCTGCACGTCACGGTGACGGACGCCGCGGGCGCCGTCGTCTTCGAGTCGGGCGCCCTGCGCGAGGACGGGAGCATCGTCGGCAACGACAACGATGCCTCCGCCGACCGCTACGAGCCGCACTACGCCGTGATCGACCGCCCGGAGCAGGTCCAGATCTACGAGGCGATCATGGTGGATGAGAACGGGAACGTGACCACCGGGCTCCTGAGCGCCGTCCGCTTCGGCAAGGACAACCGGATCCTGCCCCGGGGCTTCGACAAGGCCACGGCGGGTCCCGACATCGCGGTCCAGGGCGGCGCCGCCATGGACGACGGCTTCACCGACGCCGGCCACCGGATCCGCTACGACGTCGACCCGGCCGGCGCCGAAGGCCCGTTCACCGTGACGGCGGAGCTGATGTATCAGCCCATCGCCTTCCGCTGGGCCCACAACCTGGCCACGCAGCCGGCACCCGAGACGGACCGGTTCGTGGGGTATTACGAGGCGATGGCGGCGGTGTCCGGTACGGTGCTCGCCGGGGCGACGGCCTCCGTGCCCTGACGGAGGGTCACGGGTTACGGGTCACGGCTCCTTGCCTCGCGGGGTGGGCACGATTGCCGGTGGGGCGTCCTCCTTCATCGCGTCCGCTTTTGGGGGCGCTGCGCGCCGTGCACGCTGTGGCCCGCCGCGGACGGGCAGAGCCGGGATGTGTGAGCCGTGACCCGTTGCCCGTAGCCCGACGGGCAGGGCGCGGCCCCCGCCCGTAGCACCCTTCAGCCGGGCGCAAATACGCGCGCCCCGCCGGTCACCGGGTGCGCGACTCCACCTCCTCCCGCACCGCCTCCTGGCGGTCGATCAAAGCCTGGAAGTTCCCCTCCATGGCCTGCCAGACCAGGAGCGTGCCGGCGAGGATGAGTCCGGCGCCGACGGTCTGGAGCATGCGTCTGCGCCAGATGGGTGCCAGCAGGCGCCGGCTGTGGGAGGCGATCCAGGCGAGGCCGGTGGCGCCGCCGATGATGGTGGTGAAGAGCACGGTGAGGAAGACGACGCCTTCCACCCAGCTCCGTCCCCAGGCCCGGAGCAGGAGCGGCGAGCCCAGGACGAGCCAGAAGAGCCAGGGCGCGGGGGAGAGGAAGACGCTGACCACGACGTGCATGAACGACGCGCTGGCGGTGGGCTCTTCGACCCCGCGCAGCTCCGGCGTGGTGTGCCGGCGCAGGAAGCGCACGCCGACGGCGGCGGCGACCACGCCGCCGACGATGCCGAGCAGGGTGAGTGCGGTCCAGCTCAACCGGTCCAGGATGAGGGCGGTGGCGATGAGGGGGATGATGTCCGTGAGCAGCGGTGCCAGGGCGAGGCGTAGCCCGGCCCGGAATCCTCGTTCCAGGGCGGTGCCGGCCACCATGGTGGTGTAGGGTCCCGGGGCGAGTCCGGCGAAGGTGCCCAGGATGAGCGCTGTGAGGATGGTGGAGAGCACGGGCTCCGGCCTGGCTGCGATTCTGGGGCCTCGGCGTGCCTGATGATGAGCGGCGTCCGCCGGTCAGTCCAGGGCCGAGGCCCGGAGGGGCAGGGCCGGGGCGGGCTCGTCGCCGGAGACCTGCTGGAGGTGGCGGTAGCGGGGGAACGTGGGCCCCGCCCGGCTGGAGGCCGGGCGCTTCACTCGTCTCCCAGCAGGCTGATCCAGGACCGATCCACCAGCGTGCCCAGCAGCTCGTCCGGCGGCACGAGCTCGGACGGGACGAGGACGCCCGTCGCCGGCGGCCCGTCCAGGCAGACCCGGGCCCCGAGCACGATGACGGCGGCGGTGAGGCCGTACGGGTCGTGGCCCTGGACGACGACGCTGCCGCCGCCGTCGTCGGCGCCCACGGCCTCGACCACGACCATGTAGGTGTCGTGGTGGCGGCGCTCGTGGCGGGGACCCTCGGGTGCGAAGCGGAGCGCCACGTCCACCAGCGGCCGGACGAGACGCGCCAGTACCGGCAGGGCGGGCGAGAGGACCCGGAGCAGGTTGACCGTGCCCTTCGCGGCGACGATCCAGCCCCGGACGGTCCGGGCCGGGGTGTGCCGCGGCACCGTCAGGACCTCGCCGGAGGTGAACGCGAAGGCGTGGACGGTCTTGCCGCCCGGCAGCTCGACGGTCCGGCGTCGTGCGGCCAGCGGCTCCCGGACCAGCTCCCCGTCCCCCAGCGCCCAGCCCCGCTGCCCCGCCATGCGGGCCATGGTGCGCATGGTGCCCCGGGACGCGCCGGCGCCCGCCATGGCGTAGACGACGTCGACGCGGGCGAGGGGCTTCGCGAGGTCCGTCCCGGCCCGGGCCGCCAGCGCATCGCCGACGGCGTACTCGAAGGCCATGGCGCAGGTCACGGCCACGCCGGCCGAGCGGCCCGCCTCGTGGTAGCGGTCCCGCACCCGCTTCATGAACGGCTGCTCGCCGGTCGTGTCCAGGTAGTGGGCGCCCCGCTCCACGGCGGCCGCCACCACCGGCTCGCCCAGCTCCATGAACGGGCCGGCGCAGTTGATGACCACGTGGCCGGGCCGGAACGCGTCCCGCAGCGCGTCGTCGTCCCGGACGTCCAGCACCGCCGTCGGCGCGTCCACCTCCCCGGCCAGCCGCTCCAGCTTCGCCGGGTCCCGGCCGGTCAGGAGGAAGGGCAGGTCGGACTCCTCCAGGGCGGCGGCGACGAGGCGGCCGGTGTACCCGGTGGCGCCGACCAGGACGACGCGGCTCTCTCCGTCGCTCACCGGCTCAGGTGCCGCAGGCGGACGCCGACAGCACGAACGGGCCCGTGGCGTCGCTGCCGAAGCTGGTCACGTAGACCCGGGCCGGGCCGTCCTCCGGCAGGATGAACTGCGTCATGGAGTTCGTGCCGTCTCCGCCGTCGTCGTCCGTGCCCACGTCGTCGCGCCCGGACAGCGTCACCATGAGCATGGTGTCGAAGGTGTCGGACATCACGTCCACCTGGACGCAGGCGCCGGCGGGGCCGTCGACCTCGTAGCCCCGGATGTGGCTGCCGTCGGGCAGGGTGGGATCGTCGGCGCGGAGCGCGTCCTCGATGGTGCCGGGCACGGTGAGGGCCGTGCCCTGGATCGGGACGGCGCCCAGGTCGGGGCCGCCGTAGCCGCCGCAGGAGCCGAAGACCGGCGGGCCCGGGTCCGTGGAGGTGGTCAGGGTGTACGGCCCCTCCTGGGACGGGTCCAGCCCGCCCGCGATGACGGTGTACGGCTCGGCGGACGTGGCCTGGAAGGTGATCCGGGCGTGGCACCGGCCGCCGCCGTCGTCGTCCTCCAGCAGGCCGTCGATGCCCGGGCCCGTGAGGTGGAGGTAGCCGTCGAAGACGTCGGAGCGGAGGTCCACGGTGACCTCGGTGCCGGGCTCGGCCCGGACCGCCCAGGTGTCGCCGGTGGGCGCATCCGAGGCCAAGTCGGCCCGGAGCACGCCGTCGGCGCTGTCGTCGGGTCCGAGGACGGCCAGCGGCGGCGCTTCCAGGAGCGGCCGCATCCGCATGAGACCCGGATCGCACGCCATCTCCAGCGGCGGCGCCACCGTGGTGCTCGCCCGCAGGGTGTACGTGCCGGTGCCGTCGTACAGCGCCTGGGCGACGACCAGGTACCGGCCCGTCTCCGGGTAGCTGAAGCTGACGCGGGCGTTGCAGCCGCCGGCGCCGTCGTCGTTCGTGAGCGGCTCGTCGAGCCCCGGGCCCAGGACCCGGAGGAAGGCGTCGAACTCCTCCGAGACCAGGTCGATGCTCACGAACTCGCCGGCGGTGCCCTGGATGTGCCACGCCTGGACCGGCGGCCCCTCGGGCAGCGTGTAGTCCTCGGAGCTCAGCGCGCCACGGGCCTCCGTCTCCAGCGTGAGCTCCCGGCTCACCGGCTCCAGGAACGCCAGGACCGACGAGCCCGGCGGCGGGAAGGACGGCGCCTCCATGGCGGGCGCGCAGGCGCCGGCTACGAGGACGACGGCGAGGACGCTCGCGGCTCCGCGGGGACCGATGATCGTGGGCATGGTCGCTCTCGGGGTGACGGGGATGTCAGAACGGCGGCGGACCGGGCCGCCGGCACGTGTCGGGGGAAAGCTGGGCGGCCCGACGGGCCGGGGCAAGGCGCGGCGAGCCCGCCGCCCGGCAGCCGGGGACAACGCGGGAAACTCCGCCGTCCTCCGCCGCGTAGTGGCCCCAGACCGACAACCGACCACCCGCGGACCGGACCATCATGGACACGCTGCTCCAGGACCTGCGCTTCGGCGCCAAGCTGCTCTGGAAGGAGAAGGCGCTCGCCGCCACCATCCTGGCGACGCTGGCCGTCTGTATCGGCGCCAACACGGCCATCTACGGCGTCATCGACACCGTGCTGCTGGACCCGCTGCCGTATCCCGAGTCGGACCGGCTGGTGCAGGTGTTCAACAGCTACCCCGGCGCCGGCGCGCCCCGGGCGGCCAGCAGCGCCCCCGACTACTTCTTCCGCCGGGAGCGGGTGGACGCGTTCAGCGAGGTGGCCCAGTACCAGGGCTGGGGGCATACGGTGGGCGAGCCGGGCAGCACGGAGCGGGTCCAGACGATGCGGGTGACGCCGTCGTTCTTCCCCATGCTCGGCGCGTCGGCGCTCATCGGCCGCACCTTCGCCGAGGACGAGATCGAGATCGGCAACCAGCAGAAGGCGGTCCTGTCCTACGGCTTCTGGCAGGAACGCTACGGCGGCGAGGCGTCCGTGCTGGGCACCGACCTCCGGGTGGACGGCCGGCCGTACACCATCGTCGGCGTGCTGCCACGGTCGTTCACGCTGCCGGTCCCGCGGGAGGCCAGCTTCCATGTCCCCATCCCGTACGAGCCCGAGGACCGGACGGCGGAACGGCTGCACAACAACAACTACCAGATGATCGCCCGGCTGGCGCCGGGAGCGACGGCGGAGCAGGCCGAGAGCCAGATCGCGGCCATGGACCGGTCCCTCATCGACCAGTGGCCCATCCCGAACGCCGCCGAGATGCTGGAGGACGCGGGCTACCACGCCGTCGTCGTGAACCTGAAGGACGACCTGCTCCGGGACATCAAGCCCGTCTTCTACCTGCTCTGGGCCGGCGTCGCCTTCGTGCTGCTCATCGGCTGCGTCAACATCGCGAACCTGATGGTGGCCCGGTCCAACGTGCGCCGGCAGGAGCTTGCCACGCGGCTGGCCCTGGGCGCCGACCGATCCCGCGTCGCGCGCCAGCTCGTGACGGAAGCGGTGCTGGTCGCCGTCATCGGCGGCCTGCTGGGCCTGGCGCTGGGCGCCGCCGGGCTCCAGGCGCTGAGCGTGTTCGGCGTGGACCAGATCCCCCGGGGCGCACAGGTGGCCGTCGACGGCGACGTCGTGCTGTTCACCTTCCTCGTGGCGCTGGCCGCCGGCGTCTTCTTCGGCATCGTGCCGCTGCTCCACCTCTTCCGGTCCGACCTGAGCGCCGTGTTCCGGGCCGAGAGCCACGGCGGCACGTCGTCGCGACGGGCCGTGACGCTGCGCAGCGTGCTGGTGACGGCGCAGGTCGCCATCGCCTTCGTGCTGCTCATCGGCGCCGGCCTCATGTTCGCCAGCTTCCGGTCCGCGCTGGCCGTGGACCCGGGCTTCGAGCCGGAGCAGGTCCTGACGGGCCGGATCTCGCTGCCCCGGTCCGCGTACCCCGACGGCGACGCCCGCCGCCAGTTCATCGCCGAGCTGCTCGACGAGGTCCGGGCGCTGCCCGGCGTGCAGGCGGCCAGCGTGGCCAGCGCCGTACCGTTCAGCGGCAACTTCAGCTCGAGCGTCGTCACGCCGGAGGGCTACACGCCCCAGCCCGGGGAGTCGGTGCTGTCGCCGTTCCGGACCCAGATCGCTCCGGGCTACTTCGAGGCCATGGGCATCCCGGTGGTCGAGGGGCGCACCTTCAACGAGACGGACACGGAGGACGCCGCCAACGTCATGGTCATCGATCGGTGGCTCGCCGACCGCTACTGGCCCGGCGAGAGCCCGCTGGGCCGGCGCTTCCTGAACGGCGTGCCCGGCATGCCGGACATCTCCGAGGACGACTACTACACCGTCATCGGCGTCGTCGAGACCATCAAGCAGAACGAGCTGACGGAAGAAACGCCCATCGGCGCCTACTACTACAACTACCGCCAGCAGCCGTTCGGCTCCATGACCCTCGTGGCCCGCGTCGACGGCGACCCGCTGGCCATGACCGGCGCCGTGCGCCGCGTCGTCGCCGGCATCGACCCGGACCTGCCGTTCTACCTGCCCACCACCATGCAGGCCCGCATCGACGAGTCGCTCCAGGACCGACGCGCGCCCATGATGCTCCTGGGCATCTTCGCCGCCGTCGCCCTCTTCCTCGCCGCCGTCGGCATCTACGGCGTGCTGGCCTACTCCGTGACCCAGCGGACCCGCGAGCTGGGCATCCGCATGGCCCTGGGCTCGAGCCCCGGCGAGGTGTTCCGCATGGTCGTGGGGCAGGGGATTCGCGTCGTACTGGCCGGACTCGTCCTCGGCGTCCTCGCCAGCCTCGCCCTCGTCCGCCTCATCCAGGCCCTGCTCTTCGGCGTCGAGCCCGGCGACCCGGTGGTGCTCGGCGCGGTGGCGCTGGCGCTGGGCGTGGTGGGGGTCGTGGCGACCGTCATGCCCGCACGACGGGCGACGCGCATCGATCCGGTGGAAGCGCTGACGGCGGAGTGACCGCAGGTTCCTGGGCACAAGGACCACAACGCTTCGCGCACGAAGGCACGAGTGTCACGCGACGCCGCGAAGGGTGCACGCGAAGCCGCGAAGGGTGCACGCGACGCCGCGAAGGGTGCACGCGAAGCCGCGAAGAGTAGCATGACAGATTCCAACGCCAGCCGGAGCTCTCCTGCCAACGGGGCGAGGCCGACAACCGGCTCTTCGCGTGGAGCGGGCTCCCGCCGTGCAGCCCTGTCGCACCGTTGGGCCGCCGCCCTACATTGGGCGCGGATGTCCCCCCCGATCTCCAGGGAGCACCGTATGCGCATCACCCACGTCATCGCCGCGGCCGCGGCCGTGGCCCTGACCGCGGCGCCGGCCGACGCGCCGGCCCAGACCATCGAGCCGCTGGAGGTGGGCGCCGTCGCGCCCGACTTCGCCATCCCCGGCGCCACGCGTCACGGCGTCCTCGCCGACGAGGTCCGACTCAGCGACTACGAGGGCAAGACCGTCGTCCTGGCCTTCTTCTTCCGGGCCAGGACACGCGGCTGAACGGTGCAAATGCACGCGTACCGTGATCAGTACGCGCAGACCTTCAACCTCGGCCGCGGCGTCGTGCTCATGGCCATCAGCGCCGACCCCGTCGAGGAGCTGGCCGCCTGGGCCCGGGACGACGAGTTCCCGTTCCTCATGGCCAGCGACGCGGAGCTCGAGGCGGCGAGCCTGTACGGCGCCGTCCACAGCAGCGCCGAGCTGACGAACCGCAACCTCTTCGTGGTGGGGCCCGACGGGCGCATCGCCTACACGGCCACGCCGTTCCGGGAGGTGGACCCCACGGCGTACGAGGATCTGGCCGAGGTCATCGACCGGCTGGCGCCGGAGCCCGAGGGGGAGGAGTAGCCCCCGGCGTCCTTCTTGCTTCGCGCCGGGGCAGCCCTCGATCAAGAAACAAGAAGGACGGGAAGGACGGGGAGGACCGCTTGCCGGAAACTACCCCCCGCGGGGGCTGTCTCGCCGGGGGGTCTTCCACGTGTGCGTGTGCTCTGTGCCTGTGCCCGCAACGCGTGCGGCGGTTCAGCCCGGTGCGATTGCGGCTGCGCCCTGCCGGTGCGGTCGCGGCGGTTCAGGGCCCGGAACAGCCGCACACGCTCCGGGCGGACGCAATCGCATCAGGTTGCACGATGACCCCCGCGCACGTGCTCGCACAGAGCACACGCACAGAGCACAGGTGGTTGGGCCCCGTCCCCCTTGCGCTTGCCCCCGGCGCCCGAAGGCCGCGGCTACCCCGCCCCAACGACCTCCCGAAGGACACCACGGATGTCCTGGTCCTCGCCGGTCCCCGTGTACGCGACCCGCCCGTCCGCGTCCAGCACCACGATGTACGACGTCGTCGGCGCCTGGAACGCCCGGGCCGCCTGGCCGCGGCCGTCCCACAGGAACCGGCCCGGCATGGGGCTCTCCTCCAGGTGCCGCCGGATCCGGCGCGGGCTCTGGTTCACGCCCACCGCCACGATGAGGAAGTCGACCCGGTCGCCGAACTCCGCGTGGGCCGCCTCCATCTCCGGCTCCAGCGCCTCGCAGACCGGGCACCACGTCGCCCAGAACTCCAGCAGCACCGGCCCCTGCCCGATGTAGTCCGCCAGGTCGACCTCGTTCCCGTCCAGGTCCTCCAGCACGACGGCGTCCGGCACCGTGCCGAGCGGGAGCCCGACGTCCTGGGCGGACGCGGGACCCGGCAAGAGGGTCGCCCCCGCGATGACGGCGGCGGCCAACCCCGTGGACACAGCCCACGCCCCGCGCCGCAAGGACGCCGCGAACGAAGCGCACCCCGCGAACGAAGCGCACCCCGCGAACCAAGCGCACCCCGCGAACCAAGCCAACCCCGCGAACCAAGCCAACCCCGCGAACCGAGCTCTACCGCGAATCATGCTGACCGCCACCCCCTGGGCCTGGGCCTGCCCCTGCCCCGGCGAGTTCAAAGAACGAGCCCCATCTGTATGAAATAGTACTCGGCGACGGCGATCAGGATGATGCCCGCCGCCTTCTTGATCCACACCATCCAGGTCCCGGACCTCGGCAGGTGGGCCAGCGTGCCCGAGAAGAGCCCCACCACCACCAGCAGCGCCGTCATGCCGATGGAGAAGACGAAGAGGTAGATGAATCCCAGCACGGCCGAGCCGGTGGCCGCCACGAAGGTCAGCACCGCCGCGAAGGCCGGCGCCCCGCACGGCGCCGCCACGAGCCCCGACGTCGCCCCCAGCAGGAAGACCGCCGGGTACGAGCCGCCGCCCAGCCCCTGGGCCCACGCCGTCAGACGACGCGGCGCCGAGACGGGGAAGACGTCCAGCATGGCCAGCCCGAAGACCAGGAGCAGGTTGCCGATGGCGAACCGGGCCCACGGGCTCGCCGAGACCGTGCCGAACAGCGAGCCCGTCAGCCCCGCCAGCAGCCCCAGGATGGCGTAGAACAGCGCCAGCCCCGCCACGTACGTGAAGGTCAGACCCACCGTCCGGCCCCGGGAACGCTCCTCCGCCCCCGTCCCGCCGATGACCGCCGCCGTGATGGGGATCATGGGGTAGATGCACGGCGTCAGGCTCGTGAGCACGCCCGCGCCGAAGAGCGTCGGGATCGCGATGAGCGGCTGCTGGCGCAACGTCTCGCCCAGCCCGGTCTGGAGCAGAATGTCGAGCGTCGGCATCCGCGGAATCTCCCGGTCTCCGGCCCGGCGCGCAATCGGGGACCGCCGACCGCCGACCGCCGACCGCCGCGGTTTCCGGCGGAGGCCTGGTTCGCGGCGTTTGCCTGATCGATGATCGATGATCGATGCGGAAGACGCCCGCCGGTGCCAGCGCCCACCGGGGACATGGACGCTCCCCCGCCGGACCGACGCCGACAACACGCCACGCGCGAGCCCCCCGCAAGCGTCCGCGTCCTTTTTGCCGCGCATAACGCGGTCGATGGGACACGGGCCACCATCGTACCGCGGCGATTGTCCAGTTCACCGCGGATGGCGCGGTCAACGGGGCGCGGGCCTCTCCCGGGGCGCGCCCGCGTCACGTCGGCGGCGGTGGCCACGCCCGCCGCGGCGGCGTCCACCCCTGCGGCCCACGTCGTCCACCCGGGCTCGGCCGGTCCCCGGTCCCCGGCCCCCGAACACCAGGATGCCCCCGGCCCCCGAACACGACGACGCCCCGCCCGGGTTCCGGGCAGCGCCCCGTCCGCGTCGTCGTTACGAGCCGTGCGCCGGTCAGCTCGCCGGCAGCAGGACCGCGTCGATGGCGTGGAGAGCGTCCCTCGCTTCACCCCTTCGCGGCTTCTCCGCGTCCTCGCCGTTCCCCTCCGCGCCCTCCTTCGCGGCTTCGCGAGACGGCTTCGCGAGACGGCTTCGCGAGACGGCTTCGCGAGACGGCTTCGCGAGACGG
>CAYQCY010000096.1:0-3082 GCA_964416095.1 uncultured Gemmatimonadaceae bacterium | reverse complement strand
CGGCTTCGCGAGACGGCTTCGCGAGACGGCTTCGCGAGACGGCTTCGCGAGACGGCTTCGCCTGACCCCTTCGCGCCCTGCCGCCACGCGGCCCTGGCATCGGCGCCCCGACGCCCCGACATTGCCACTCTCTCGACGGGCACACAGACCCCTGAACCGACGAAACGACCATGCGCACGCTACGATTCTTCCTGGCCTTCGCCCTTCTCGCCTTCCCCCTCGGCGACCTCGCCGCCCAGGACGACCCCTACACCGCCGCCACCTTCCGCGGCCTCGCCCTCCGCAGCATCGGCCCGGCGCTGACCTCCGGCCGGATCTCGGACTTCGCCGTGAACCCGGCTGACCCGTCGGAGTTCTACGTGGCGACGTCGTCCGGTGGGGTGTGGAAGACGACGAACGCGGGGACGACCTTCACGCCCATCTTCGACGCCCAGGGCAGCTACAGCATCGGCGTCGTGGAGCTGGACCCGACGAACCCGCACGTGGTGTGGGTGGGGACGGGGGAGAACAACGGCCAACGGAGCGTGGCGTACGGCGACGGCGTCTACAAGTCCACCGACGGCGGCGCGAGCTGGGCGAAGGTGGGGCTCGAGGACAGCGAGCACATCGGCAGGATCGTGATCCACCCGGAGGACGGCGACATCGTCTACGTGGCGGCCCAGGGCCCGCTGTGGAGCGCCGGCGGCGACCGCGGCCTCTACAGGACGACCGACGGCGGCGAGACGTGGACCCGGGTGCTGGAGATCGACGAGCATACCGGCGTCAGCGACGTCGTCATGGACCCTCGCGACCCGGACGTGCTGTACGCCAGCGCGTGGCAGCGGCGCCGCCACGTGTGGACCATGATCAGCGGCGGGCCGTCGTCGGGGCTGTGGAAGACGACGGACGGCGGCGAGACGTGGACCGAGCTGACCCGCGGGCTGCCGTCGGGCGACCTGGGCCGGATCGGGCTGTGCATCGCGCCGTCGGACCCGGACGTCGTGTACGCCATCGTGGAGGCGGCCGAGGACGACGGCTTCTACCGGTCGGTGGACCGGGGTGCGTCGTTCGAGCGGATGAGCGGCTACAGCACCAGCGGGAACTACTACCAGGAGATCTTCTGCGACCCGCACGACGCGGACCGGGTCGTGAGCATGAACGTGTGGGGCCAGGTCACGAACGACGGCGGCCGCACCTGGGAGCGGTTCGGCGAGCGGCACAAGCACGTGGACAACCACGCGCTCTGGATCGACCCGGAGCGGCCCGGCCACGTGCTGAACGGGAACGACGGCGGCGTCTACGTGAGCTGGGACGACGGCGCCACCTGGGACTTCATGGAGAACCTGCCCGTCACCCAGTTCTACAAGGTGGCCGTGGACGACGACGCGCCCTTCTACAACGTCTACGGCGGCACGCAGGACAACTTCAGCCTGGGCGGCCCGTCGCGCACCACGAGCGGCCACGGCATCGTGAACGCCGACTGGTACGTCACCAACGGCGGCGACGGCTTCGAGAGCCAGATCGACCCCACCAACCCCGACATCGTCTACGCCCAGTCCCAGTACGGCGGCCTGGTGCGCTGGGACCGGGCCTCCGGCGAGCGCGTCTACATCAAGCCCCAGCCCGGCGCCGGCGAGCCCGGGCTCCGCTGGAACTGGGACGCGCCGCTGCTCATCAGCCCGCACGACCCGCACCGCCTCTACTTCGCCGCGAACATCCTCTTCCGCAGCGACGACCGGGGCAACACCTGGACCGCGGTGAGCCCCGACCTGTCCCGGCAGCTCGACCGGAACACGCTCCCCGTCATGGGCAGGGTCTGGGGCATGGACGCCGTCGCCAAGAACGCGTCCACCTCCATCTACGGCAACATCGTGGCGCTGGACGAGTCCTCGCTCCAGGAGGGGCTCCTCTACGTCGGCACCGACGACGGCCTGGTCCAGGTCTCGGAGGACGGCGGCGGGGCGTGGCGCCGGATCGCGTCGTTCCCCGGCGTACCCGAGCGGACCTACGTCAACATGGTCCTCGCCTCCCAGCACGACGCCGCCACCGTCTACGCCGCGTTCAACAACCACAAGACCGGCGACTTCAGGCCCTACATCCTGAAGAGCACCGACACCGGCCGGCGCTGGACGTCCATCGCGTCGGACCTGCCCGAGCGGGGCTCCGTCTACGCCATCGCCGAGGACCCGGTGGACCCGGACCTGCTCTTCGTCGGCACCGAGTTCGGCGTCTTCTTCACCCGCGACGGCGGCGGCTCCTGGATCCCGCTCCAGGGCGGCCTGCCCACCATCGCCGTGCGCGACCTGGCCATCCAGGAGCGGGAGAACGACCTGGCGCTGGCCACCTTCGGCCGCGGCTTCTACATCCTCGACGACTACACACCTCTCCGCCACGCGACGCCCGACATCCTCGCCCGCGACGCCCACATCTTTCCCGTGCGCGACGCGCTGCTCTACGTGCCGTCGCTCCGGCTCGGGCTCAGGGAGAAGTCGTTCCAGGGCGAGACCTACTTCGCCGCCGACAACCCGCCCTTCGGCGCCGTCTTCACCTTCTGGCTGAAGGACGAGGTCAAGACCATCGAAGAGCGCCGCCAGGAGCGGGAGGAGGCCGCCCGGGAGGCCGGCGAGCCCGTCGAGTACCCGTCGTTCGACGCCATGCGCGCCGAGGACGACGAGGAGGAGCCCTACCTCCTCTTCACCGTCACCGACCAGGCCGGCGAGGTCGTGCGGCGGCTGAAAACCGGCCAGCGCACCGGCATCCAGCGCATCGCCTGGGACCTGCGCTACCCGCCCACCACGCCCATCGACCTCGGCCCGCCGGGCCCCGACAACCCCTTCTCCGACCCGGATGAGGGGCCGCTGGTGGCGCCGGGAACGTATCGCGTCGCGCTGCACCGCGTCGTGAACGGCGTGCCCACGCCCCTCGTGGAGCCCGTCCCGTTCGAGGTGGTGCCATTGAACAACGCGACGCTCGCCGCCGAGGACAGGGACGCGCTGGTCGCCTTCCAGCGCGAGGTCGGCGCCGTCCGCCGCGACATCCGCGCCGCCGGCCGGCAGCTCGGCGAGGCCGCCGACCGCCTGCGCCACATCCGCGAGGCCATCCG
>CAYQCY010000095.1:0-13666 GCA_964416095.1 uncultured Gemmatimonadaceae bacterium | reverse complement strand
CCAACTCGCAGTGCCCCAACTCGCAGTGCTCCGTCAGAGTCCCTCGCGCAGGCGCTCCCGCAGTCCCGGCCGGCCCTCGGCGCTGAAGCCGAGGTGGCGCTGGTTCGCGTGTGGGTCCCGGGCCAGACGTTGCGCCCCGGTGAGCGGCTTGCCGGCCTCTGCCTGGAACTGGAACGTGGGAATGCCGTGACCACCCAGAGCGGCGTGGGTGCCCGGAATGGCGATCCGCCGCTGCCGCCGCTCCAACGGCGACGACGGCGGCTCCATGGGGTCCCGGGCCCGCCGCGACGTCGACGCCAGAACCTGGTTCGCGACGCAGAGCCGGAGCATGCGGGCACACGACCGCTCCCGCTCCCGCTCCCGGTGCTCGTTCTCGATGGCCTTCAGCGAGATCATGGTCGGCCGCCTTCGCGTTCGGATGGGACCAGCGCAGTGGCGATCTTCAAGGTCGCCCGCCGGCGGCCGCGGGGCAACGGGACGATCGTCCGTTCGGAAGGTCCGCGCCACGCCGTGCGCGCTACTGGACGACGACCCAACCGACCATGCCTTGCAGCTCGTGCGGGATGCAGAAGTACTTGTAGACGCCGGCGACCTGGAAGGTGTGCTCGAAGGTCTCGCCCTCGTCGAGGAAGCCCGAGTCGAAGGTTGCGGCGCCGGGAGGCAGCCGGACGCTGGCCGGAGCCTGCGCCTGCGCGGGGTCGCCGGTGACGGTGTGCTGCCCTTGCGTCACCGTCCAGCGCACCGTCTCGCCGACCTCGATGAAGACGGTGTCGGGCGAGAAGACGAAGTTCCTGGCCTCGACCTCGGCCGCCACCGTCGCGTCGGGCGGTGCGGGGTCTTTGGAGAAGCAGGCGATCGTCCCGCCGAGGACCAGCATCAGCGACAGCGTACCGGCTCGCTTCAAGGTGCTCTTCGACATCCGACTCCTCGTGAACGTTCGATGATTCGTCGTCAATGGTGCCTCACGGCTCCACGATGATCCGTCCCACCATCCCCGCGAGCTCGTGGGGCACGCAGATGTAGGCGTACTCGCCCGGTACCGTGAACGTGCGGCGGTAGACAGCGCCGGGGCGCATGTCGCCCGAATGGAAGGCGGCCGCCCCGTCCGGCAGCCGGACGTTCCCGGGGCGGGCGGCCCGGGCCGGGTCGGCGGTCACGGTGTGGATGACCGGCGAGGTGTTCCGCCAGACCACGGTCTGGCCCGCCCGGACCCGGACGGGGTCCGGATCGAAGCGGAGCGTGGTCGTCATGGTGACGACGACCGTGTCGCCCGGCGACGCCGGCGGCGCCTCCGGCGTCCTTTCGTCCCCCCCGCCGCCGAAGTAGCGGGACAGCGTCACCGGGATGGTGAACTCGAAGCCGTAGCGCGTCTCGCCGGTGGGCTTGCTCGCGCCCTGCATGGTGGCGGTGTTCGTGTTCACCACCTGGAGGGACAGGGTGTGGGGCGTGGTGGGAATCGCCACCTGCAGGGCGGCGCCCCATGCCACCTCGTCCGTGGCCGCCGGCGCGTCGGGCAGCCAGACGGCATCGCCGCCCACCGCCACGTGGCGGCCGAGCGAGACCAGCGTCCCCACCCCTACCGCACCGCCCGCGTCGCCCAGGCCGAACCGGTCCGAGAAGTAACGCGCCACCCCGGCCAAACGCACCGGGCCGACCTCCCGGGCCACCGTCAGCTCGCCGTCGGCGCTGTTCGCCGCCTCGTTGTAGCCCACGTTCAACGCCAGGTCCAGCGGCGCGCCGTCCGCAGACGACAGCGCCCGCCACCGCACGAACGCCTCCCACTCGTTCGGGTGGCTGTTCACCAGCCGCGACGCCGTCGCGTACCGGACCGCCAGCATCCCACCGCCGGGCAGGCCGGCGCCCAGCAGGAACGTCGGCTTGTTCGACACCCGCCTGAGGGGCGGACCGCCCGCCGTGAACCGGTGCAGGAAGTTGAACTGCAGCACGCCCGACGCCGGAACCCACACTCCGTCCTGGTTCGGCGTCCGCTCCAGCATCGACTGGGACGCCGCAGGCGCCGCAGCGAGCAGCACGACCAGCCCCGCCGCGAGACCGCCGCGCCACCGCCTCCCGCAACGGACGCCGCGGGCCCAGGTCATCCGTTCCATGGGCTGCGCCGTTCTCATCCGTCCGTCCATGCGTATGGTACCCCCATCCGTCGCGTAAACGCCTAAGTGCTGAGATGCCTGACGGGCGGGTGAGTGGCGTGCAAGGTCCGTGCGACGCGTCGGGCGGTGGGTGCGGCGCCGGGGCGGGGATGCCGCGACGACGCGGTCCGGAGCGGTTTGGGTGGGGGCGCGGCCGTTGTGGTGGCAGCTCGGTGCATGGAATTGTGCGGGCGCCGCGGGTATCTTGACACACTGCGATGGGTGATGGAGCGCACGGGGAGGACCCATGAAGCTACTGGTGGCCGACGACGATCCGCTGGTGCCGCGCATCACGGCGAAGGCGCTGGGTCGGAAGGAGTGGGACGTCGTGACGGCGGCGACGGCGGAGGAGGCGGTGGCGGCGGCGGATCGGGAGGCGCCGGATGCCGTGACGCTGGACCTGCACCTGCCGGGCGGGGACGACCTGGCGCTGCTGGAGCGATTGAAGGAGGTGCTGGACGTGCCTGTCGTGGTGGTGAGCGGTGATGTGGAGGCCGGGGAGCGGGCGACGGCGGCGGGCGCGCATGCGTTCCTGGCCAAGCCGGTGGACCTGGAAGAGCTCTACCGGATCCTGTGCGAGGCCGTGGATGTCGAGTACGACGGCCCCCTCGGCATTGGCTGACCGATGCGACTCGTGAAGCTGGGCCTGGCGTGCGTCGACACGACGGTCGGCGCGTTCGGAGCGAACACGGACCGGGCGGTGGAGACGGCCCGGGCCATGGCGGCGGAGGACGTGACGGTGGCCTGCTTCCCGGAGCAGGTGCTGGGTGGTTATCCTCCGGAGGACCTGGTCCAGTGGCACGCTTTCCTGGCGGCCCACCGTGCCGCCCTGGACCGGTTCGCTCAGGGGACCGGCGAGCTTGCGACGGTCTTCGTCGTAGGGAGCGTGGTGGGGTTGGACGGGCACGTCTTCAACACCTCCGCCGTGGTGCATCGGGGGCGCATCCTGGGGCACGTGCCGAAGGAGAAGCTGCCGACGTACGAGGTCTTCTACGAGTCCCGCACGCTGTCGCGTGGCGGGCCGGGCCTGGCGCTGGAGCTGGACGGCGTGCCGCTGGGCGACCATGTGTTCCGGTTCGATTTCGGGACGGTGGCGGCGGAGGTGTGCGAAGACAGCTGGACGCCGGACGGGCCCATGCGGCGTCGCTGCTTCTCGGGCGCGGAGATCGTGACGAACGTGTCGGCATCGCCGTACCGGGTCGGACACGAGGCGACGCGCCGGGAGATGTTCTCGACGCGTTCCGCGGACAACGAGGCGGTGGTGGTCTACGTGAACGCCATCGGCGCGCAGGACGGGCTGGTCTTCGATGGTGGCGGCTACGTGATCCAGAGCGGCCGCATGATGCTGGACGCGCCGCGGTTCCGGGAGGGCTGGTGGTCCACGGTGGTGGACCTGGACCGGACGCGGCGGCTGCGCCGCGAGAACACGACCTGGCGGACGGACGCCGAAGCCTTCCGTCGGGAGAACCGGGCGGTGCCGATCCTCGAGGACGAGGCCGCCACCGCCGACCGCGACGGGCTCCGCTACCCCGGCCCCTCGGGCGACAGCTTCTTCCTGCCACCGGACGAGGACCGGACGGTGAACCCCCGCACGGGCACGCTGGACGAGCTCTACGAGGCCCTCTCCCTGGGCCTGGCCGGCTACATGCGCCAGACCCGGAGCTTCACGGGGATCGGCGTGGCCCTGTCGGGTGGCCGGGACTCGCTCCTGAGCTTGCTGGTGGCGTGGCGGGCCATCCAGCGGTTGAACGGCGTAGGCGCTGCGTCGGCCGCCGATGCGGACACGACGACGCCGCCCGATCATGGCGCCGCGCCGACGCCGGACGGGTACGCAATCCACGCCTTCTACATGCCATCGCGCCATTCCCGGAAAGAGACGGCGGACGCCGCGCGGACCATCGCGGAGGAGCTGGACGTCGTGCTGCACGAGCAGTCCATCGACGAGGCGCTGGACCGGGAGATCGAGGCGGCCCGGAACATGCTGGGCGGCGAGGATCCCAGCGACGTGACGGTGGAGAACATCCAGGCCCGCATTCGCGGCACCCGCATGTGGAACTGGGCCAACAGCAGCGGCGCCCTCTTCCTCCAGACCGGCGACATGAGCGAGAAGGCGGTCGGCTACACCACCATCGGCGGCGACCTGGAGGGTGGCTTCTCGCCCATCGCGAACCTGCCGAAAACCGTGGTGGTGGCGCTGCTGGAGCGGCTCCACGAGCGGTTCGGCTTCGAGGGCATCCGGAAGACGCTGGACACGGAAGCGGGCCCCGAGCTCGCCGACGACCAGACCGCCGAAGCCGAGCTCATGCCCTTCCGCGTCCTGGACGCCTGCCTGCACCTCTACGCCGGTGAGAAGCTCTCCGCGGACGAGGTGGCCGCCGTCCTCCCCGACCTCTTCCCCGACGAGGACCCCGACCGGCTCCGGGACTGGGCCCGGCGCTTCGCGGGCATGTTCACCCGTAGCATCTACAAGTGGGTGCAGAGCCCGCTGACCGTGCACGTCGGGAGGATGGACCTGGAGAGGGAACGGGCCATGCAGTTGCCGGTGGTGCAGGAGCTGGACTGGTAGGGCGGACGGGTTCGCGGCGCGGGCGGGGTCGCCCGGTCGAACGGACCGGAGCGGAAACGTCGCCGTCCGCAGGGGTATAGAGGACCATGACCACCGTAGCCACCAAGCACTGGACGCTCCTCGAGGACGGTCGCGTACGCTGCGACATCTGTCCCCGGGAGTGCAAGCTGCGGGGCGGGCAGCGGGGGATGTGCTTCGTGCGGGCGAACGAGGGCGGGGAGATCGTCCTCACGACCTACGGCCGCTCGAGCGGGTTCTGTATCGATCCCATCGAGAAGAAGCCGCTGAACCATTTCCTGCCGGGCTCGCCGGTCCTCTCCTTCGGTACGGCGGGGTGCAACCTGGCGTGCAAGTTCTGCCAGAACTGGGACATCTCGAAGAGCCGTGAGATGGATCGGCTCATGGACGAGGCCTCGCCGCAGGCGATCGCCGACGCGGCGGAGCGGACGCGGTGCCGCAGCGTCGCCTTCACGTACAACGACCCCACGATCTTCCACGAGTACGCCATCGACACGGCGGACGCCTGCCGTGAGCGTGGGATCCACGCCGTCGCGGTGACGGCGGGATACGTGAAGCCGGCGGCCCGCGAGGAGTTCTACGCCCACATGGACGCCGCGAACATGGACCTCAAGGGCTTCCGTGAAGAGTTCTACCATCAGTTGAGCGCGGCCCACCTGGAGCCGGTGCTGGACACGCTGCGCTACCTGAAGCACGAGACGGACGTCTGGTTCGAGATCACGAACCTGGTCATCCCGGGCCACAACGACAGCGACACCGAGCTGGACGAGATGACGGGCTGGATCGTCTCCGAGCTGGGGCCGGACGTGCCCGTGCACTTCTCGGCGTTCCATCCGGACTACAAGATGAAGGACGTGCCGCACACGCCCCGGTCGACGCTCACACGGGCGCGCCGCATCGCTCTGGACAACGGCGTCCGCTACGCCTATACGGGCAACGTGCTGGACGGGGAGGGTGGCAGCACGTACTGCCATGCCTGTGGCACCCGGCTCATCGGCCGGGTGGGCTACGACCTGACCGAGTGGCGCCTGGACGGAGAGGGCCGGTGCGAGGCGTGCGGCGAGCCCTGTGCCGGCGTCTTCGAGGCCGAGCCCGGGACCTGGGGCGGCCGGCGCCAGCCGGTCCGGATCGGGGCGCAATCGCGCTAGCCCCGGACCCGTGGTCCTGAACCGGACAGCCAACATGCCGCGAGCCATGGCGCAGGGACCGGACGGAGAAGCCGGCAGGCACCGCCGCCGCTGGTGGCCGCTCCTCGTCCTGGCCCTGTTGGCCGCGTGCGGCGACGCCGCCACCGCGCCGGACCGCGCGCCGCCCGTTCCCTGCACGAGCCCGTTCGACCAGTGCACCGAGCGCGTGGCCATCGGCGATGGCGCGTACCTGCCGGTGTACCGGACCCATCCCCTGGAGAAGGGCGACACCGCCGTGATCCGGGCGATGGTGGTCATCCACGGCACCAACCGGAACGCCGACGACTACTTCGAGACCATGATCGCCGCCGTCCGCGAGGTGGACGGTATCGCCCGGACCGTGGTGGTGGCGCCCCGCTTCCAGACGGAGAGCGACCACCCCGCCCTGGACGAGCCGTACTGGACCAGCGGCGGCTGGAAGCGCGGCGACCTCTCGCGGTCCCCGTACACGCCGGACGTCAGCTCCTACGCCGCCCTGGACCGGGTCCTGGAGATCCTGACGGACCGGTCCCGGTTCCCGCGCGTCGCGACGGTCGTGGTCACGGGCCATTCCGCCGGCGGCCAGGTCACCCACCGCTACGCCGCCGGCAGCCGCGTCGAGGACGACCCGGCCACGACGGTCCCGATCCGGTACGTCGTGGCGAACCCGTCCACCTACCTGTACCTCCGACCGGAGCGGGCCAGCGCCGACACCTTCGCGATTCCGAACACCGTCGCCTGTCCCGACTACGACGACTGGCACTACGGACTCCGGGAGCTGAACGCCTACATGAGCGCGCGGGACACCGCCCGGACCCGGGACCGCCTCGCCGGACGCGATGTGATCATCCTCATCGGGGACGCCGACACCGGCTCCTCGCTGCTGGACCAGAGCTGCGGCGCCAACCTCCAGGGCCCCAACCGGTTCCAGCGCGGCCGGACCCTTGTCCGGTTCATGGGCGCTTTCTTCCCCGGCCACGGCCACCGGGAACGGATCGTGCCCGGGGTCGGGCACTCGAGCCGTGGCATGTACACGTCCGACGTGGGCCTGGCCGCTCTGTTCAGCCCATGATCGCGCTGCCGGAGCTGAAGCGCCGCGCCGAGCACGCCGTCGGCCTCCTCGCCGACTGCCGCCTCTGCCCCCGGGACTGCGGCGTGAACCGCCTGGAGGGCAAGTGGTCCGCCTGCAAGACGGGCCGGCACGCCGTGGTGACCAGCGCCTTCCCGCACATGGGCGAGGAGGACTGCCTGCGGGGCTGGAACGGGTCCGGCACCATCTTCTTCGCGCATTGCAACCTGCGCTGCGTCTTCTGCCAGAACTACGACATCAGCCAGGGCGTGCGGCCGGGTCCGCCGGCCGGCGACGGCGGAGGAGGCGGCCGGCGCGGGCCGGCCGGCACGCCCGCCGGGAAGATCGCGGACCTCATGCTCGCCCTGCGGGACCGTGGTTGCCACAACATCAACTTCGTGACGCCTGAGCACGTGGTGCCCCAGGTGCTGGAGGCGCTGGTCCCAGCCGTGGAGCGAGGTCTGAACCTGCCCATCGTCTACAACACGAGCGCGTACGACTCGCCCGAGTCCATGGCCCTCATGGACGGCGTCGTGGACATCTACATGCCCGACTTCAAGCTGTGGAGCGCGGAGCGGGCGAAGCGCTGGCTCAAGGCGGAGGACTACCCGGACGCCGCCCGCACCGCGCTCCGTGCCATGTACGATCAGGTGGGTGACCTGGTCATCGGCGCCGACGGGCTGGCCCGGCGCGGGCTCCTCATCCGTCACCTGGTCATGCCCGGAGCCCTCGACGAGACGAAGGCGATCCTGGAGTGGATCGCCACAGAGCTCTCACCGGACAGCTACGTCAACCTCATGGACCAGTACCGGCCCGCCGGCAAGGTCCGCGGCGGTCGGTTCCCCGAGCTGGACCAGCGCGTGCCGGCCACCGAGTTCCGGGAAGCCATTCGCTTCGCGAACGGGCTCGGGCTCCGGCTGGATGAACGGCGGGGCTGGACCTGAACGGGCACACGCCCCGCTCTTGCACGGCCGTGGCGACCCGGCGAGGATGCCGCAGGACAACCTCGCAAAGGAGCCGTCATGCCGAGCCCGCATCGATTGCCGACCGCATCGCGTCTCGCTTCCGCCGTGTGCCTGTTCCTCCTGGCCACGACGACGCAGGCCCAGACCTTCACCGTTGACGACGTCCTGGAAACCCGGTCCGTCCGCCTGGCGGACCTGAGCGACGACGGGCGCTGGGCCGCCGTCCTGACCTATGCGCTGGAGGACCGCCTCGGTCGGGACAACGCACTCTACGGGGACCCGACGTACGTGGCGCCGTTCCAGGCACGCCTCACCATCGTGGACACCCGGACCGGCGAGAGCATCGCGCTCTTCGACGGGCCGCGGCAGGTGGAGGGCGTGGCTTTCGCCCCCGACGGCGCCCGGCTGGCCCTGCTGCTGCGCCGGCCGGACGGCGACCGGTTCGACGCCTGGATCGTGGATCGGGACGGCGGCCACCGCCATCGCATCCGGCTTCCCGACGGCCTCGAGGTGGCCGTCAACGGGCCGCTCTCGCCCGCCTGGTCCCGGGACGGCGCCACCCTCTACCTGCCCCTGCGGACCGCCGACTGGCACGAGCGGGCACGCCGGGCGTTCCTCGACCAGGTGCAGGGCATCGTGGTCCGGGACAGCCAGGAGCCGTTCCTGGCGTGGGAGGCCGTCCGCCGCCTCGGCAGCCTCTACCTGCTCGCGGCATACGACGTGGCGGACCGTCGCGTCCACACCATCATGGACGAGACCGCGCTGCTCGATTACGAGCCCCTGCCCGACGGCCGCCTCCGCTACACCGTGGACATCACCGACAAGACCGACTACGAGCGAATCTTCGGCACCGACGGGAAGGTGCTGGTCCGGCCCGCGGACGGCGGCGAGCCCGTCGTCGTCATCGAGAACACCCACGAGTTGGGCCGGATCCGGTGGTCCCGCGACGGCACGGCGTACACGTACGGCAAGGACGGCGACGTGTGGTTCGGCACCGTGGACGCCGACGAGGCACGCAACCTGACGGCGGACGAGGAGGAGGCCACCGGTGCGTCGCCCGCCGGGGAGACTCCGGAGACCGACCCGGGCCGGGCCGCTCCCGGCGGCACGGAGGCCGACACCGCCGGGGCCCGCTTCTCGCCCGTCGCCCTCAGCACCGACGGCGGCCGCATCGTCGCCTCTTCGAAGGACGGGCTGTACCTCATCGACACGCAGACCGGCGACCGCCACCGGTTCATCGAGACCGACCCGGAGGCCGAGCACGGGCCGGAGCACGACGTCGTGGGGTTCGACGCCGCCGGTGAGGCCGTCTGGCTCCACCGCCAGTCGCGGACCGCGTGGCGCCACGACGTGCTCCGCTACGACATCGACGACCGCGCCATGCGCGAGCTCCACACCGCCGATGGCGTCTTCGAGTCGCTCCGCCTGGCCGACGACGGCTCCACGATCCTCTACGAGGCCGCCGCGCCCAACCGCCCCGGGGACCTGTGGGCCGCCGATGGCGACATGGACGACGCGCGCCGTCTGACCCGGGCCAACCCGCAGCTCGAAGACCGGCCGCTGGCCCGCGCCGAGCTCGTCTCCTACCTGGACGTGGACGGCAAGGAGCTCCACGGCGTGCTCTACTACCCCGTCGGGTACGAGGAGGGCACACGCTACCCCACCATCCTCTACGTCTACGAGAGGTTCTTCGACCCCGACTTCAGCACCACCGTCAACCTGTTCACCGCCCACGGCTACGCCGTCATGCGGCCCACGGTGGACTTCGAGATCGGGTTCCCCGGCGAAGCGTGGCTGAAGGGCGTGACCGCCGCGGCCAACGAGCTCATCCGCCGCGGCATCGCGGACCCCGACCGCCTCGCCGTGCAGGGCACCTCCTACGGCGGCTACGCCGTCAACCTGCTCATCACCCAGACCGACCGCTTCGCCGCCGCCGTCAACGTCAGCGGCAAGGTCAACATGGTCAGCTTCTACACCGACTCGCCCCGTCTCGCCACCCGGAACATCCACGCACCCGAGAACAGCCAGGACCGCATCGGCGCCACCCTCTGGGAGCAGCCCCAGAAGTACCTGGCCCACTCCGCCATCCTCTACGCCGACCGCATCGACACGCCCCTCCTCCTCATCACCGGCGAGGAGGACTACAACGTGCCCGCCGACCAGGCCATGGAGATGTATTACGCCCTCCGTCGCCTGGGGAAGGACGTGGCCTGGGTCAATTACATGAACGGCGGACACGGCACGCCCACCGCCACGAGCGACGAGGTGCGGGACTACTACCGGCGGATCCTCGAGTTCTACGACGAGAAAGCGAGGAGGGTGAAGCGAGATAGGTGAAGCGAGGTGTGAACGGCGAGGAGGATACCGCGAGAGGGTGAGGCGAGGAGGATACAGCGAGAGGGTGAGGCGAGGAGGATACAGCGAGGGGGTGAGACGAGGAGGATACAGCGAGGGGGTGAGACGAGGGGGATACGGCGAGGGGGTGTTTCGGTGATCGTTTCGGGTCGGTCGGAAAACTTTTCGCGGTCTGTGGTGCGGGCGCGGGTTTCGGCGGGGGTCGTTGACAGCACCTAAATCGTTATAGCGCAGTGAGATGGGTCAAGCCAGGACCCATCCGGACCGGAACTTGATCAACAAAGGGGGCAGACGCGCACACGAGGAGGACGGCATGAGCACTCGGACCTGGATCCTGGCAACGGCAGCGCTGCTGATGGCGGCGCCGCTGTCGGCGCAGGGCCCGGTGGCGCTGGTGCCGTCGGTGGCGCGTGTGGCGCTGGACGAGGCGGACCGGACGCCTGTGCGGATGGAGCGGCTGTACACGGTGCGGGTGGCGTCGTTCGCGGACCCGGGTGGAGCGGTGTCGGGTCGTGTGGCGGCGGAGCTGCGCTCGTCGGACATCCCCGTGTGGGTGCGGCGCGTGGAGCGCCGGGGCCGGGAGGTGGCGCGTCTGGAGGTCGGCGCGGTGACGAGCCATGAAGACGCGCAGGCTCTGCAGCGCGCCGTGCGGTCGCTCTTGAGCTGGCCGACGTACGTGGCCCGCAAACAGGGGGAGGCGGTGACGCCCCGTGCGGTGCGGGCGACGCTGGCGCTGGTGGAGGGCGGCTGAAGAAGACCCCGGATCCATAGATGGCCCGGCCGGGACCGGCCGGGCTCTTCCATACCACCGCATGCTCTCCCCGGGCAGGCCGTGGCGCCGGACCGGCGCGCGGGAACCGAGGAGGGACCGATGGCACGACGATTTCTTCCCCTGCTGGGCGCGCTGCTCATCGCGTCGCCGGTTGCGAGCCAGACCCACCGGGTGGCGGTGACGTTCATGGGTGGTGGCGCCACCTTCGGCGACATGGCGGACGAGTCTGCCACGGAGATCCGCATGGCCGACGGCTGGATGGCGGGTCTCCAGCTCGAGCGCTGGTTCGGGCGCGTGGGGCTCAGGTTGAATGGGGGCGTGACCGAGCGGACACTGGCGGACGATCCGACCTTCCACATGAACTTGTACACCGGTGACATGGACCTGATGTTCCGGTTCCGGCGCCCGGAGCCGTACCGCTGGTTCATGCCGTACATGGCGCTGGGCGCAGGCGCATCGGTGTACAACATAGCCGGGGACGGGAGCGTGGTCGGCGGCGAGCCGTACGGTCCGGACCCGGTGGTCCGGCCCATGGCGGTGGGCGCCCTCGGCTTCGACATCGGCGGCGGGCCGGTCGTGCTCCGGATCGAGGCGTTCGACCAGGTGGACATCCTGTCGCCGCTGGAGAAGGCGGACGGCACCTTCTACGGGCCCGTCCAGCGCATGGGCGCGAGCGTGGGCTTCAGTGTGCGGCTCGGCGGCGGCTTCCCCGCGCCGCGGCTGCTGGCGGAGGAGCCGGTGGCGGCGCCGGCGACGGAGGCGCTGGAGCCGGAGCGCGTACTGGCCGTTCGGCCCGAGCCCGTGCCGACCGCCACGGACCCCGCGCTGGTCCAGGCCCTGACGGCGACCATCGAGTCGCTCAGCGCGCGGGTCGCAGAGCTGGAACGCGCCGTGGCCATGCTGGCCGCGCGGCCGGAGCCGGTGGCGGCCCCCGAACCCCTTCCGGAGCCCGAGCCGGCGCCTCAGCCACGGCCCGAGCCCGCGACCCGGACGCTCTACACGGTCCAGATCGCGTCGTTCCTGGAAGGCGAGGCGCACCGGGCGCAGAAGGTCGTGGACGACATGCGCGACCGAGGCCTCCCCATCTGGGTGGCCCATGCGGAGGTGGGTGGTCGGGTCGTGCACCGGGTGCGCATCGGCGCGCTCCTGGACCGGGACGACGCCCACGCCCTCGGCATGTACATCAACCGGACCTACAGATGGCCGTTCTGGGTGGCCCGCGTCGAGATCGGTGAGCCCGTGCCGGTGGACGCCGTGGCGGTCACGCGCAGCTTCCTGGACAGCGCGAACAACTGACGGACACCGTCAGGCAAGACGGGGGGAGGGGCCCGGCCGATCGGCCGGGCCCCTCCCTTCATGCGGCAAAAATCACGCGAAAAGCACACGAGCACGTCAGGGGCCCGACGTGCTCGTGCACCGGAATGTCGCCCACGATGAAATCATCGGGGGACACCTGGAGTGTAACGAGGTCGCCACATTTGCGCCAGTTCGCGGTCAACGCAGCTTGCCGTACACGTCCCGGTCCATGGCCAGCGGCGCGCCCTGGAGGGGCTCGCCGTCCACGGTGACGCCGGACGGCGAAGCCCGCAGGTCGTGGGCGGCGAAGTGGTCGATGGAGATCTCCTCGCCGGCCGGCTCGCCCATGGACGGCGTGGCCAGCCGCGTTCCCGGCGGCGCGTCCGCCAGGAGCAGGCCGAGCTCGCCCTCACGCTCGGCGGCCAGGAGCATGCCCTGGCTGATCTCGCCGCGGAGCCGCGCCGGCTGGAGGTTGGTCACGACGACGATGCGGCGGTCGTTCAGCTCGTCCAGGGCGTAGTGCTGGGCGATGCCGGCCACGATCTGGCGCCGCTCCTCGCCCACGTCGATGTCCAGCACGACGAGGCGGTCCGCGTTCGGGTGTTCTCGGGCCTCCACGACCCGGGCGACCCGGAGGTCGAGGGGGCGGAGGGCGGCGGCGTCGGATTCAGGCATGGTTCGCTCGGCGGGTCTGGGTGCGCGTCGTGCGGGTAGTGTCTGTCTGGACGGGACATCACGCAAGGTGGGCTACGGGTCGCGGGTTACGGCGCCCGGCGTCGCGGGGCGTTGCGGATTCCGGCGGGTCGTCTGCCGCACCGGCGTGCGCCTTTGGAGGCGCCGGGCGCCATCCGCGCACGGCGCGCAGGGCCGTCGAAAAGCGTACGCGATGAAGGCAGACGCCCCGCCGGAAACGTGATTACCCTGTGCGGCCGGGCGCCGTGACCTTGCGGCCGCTCGTCCCGCACCGTGACCCCACAAAAAAACGGCGGCCCCGGGGGTAAAAGGGTGCCAGAAGGGGGGCCCCCGGGGACCGCCAGGACGGCATCCTGCCGCCCTTTGAAGGAGTGTCGGCACCAGCGTTTCCGTTGGAAGTTGGTGACGGGTACCGGCGCCGATGGACGGTCTGTCCCGTTCCTTCATTACTTAATTGCCTGACGCGGCGGAAATCTCACAACGGATTTTTCGGGCTCCTCGCCGATGCAAGTGGGCAAATCGGGCTGGCGTTGGTGCTGCTCGCAGCGCGGCGAGGATCCGGCCGATCCCCAGGCGCCGCGGCAGGACGACCTTTGCAGTCGGCACAACGCGGAAATGC
>CAYQCY010000094.1:0-13670 GCA_964416095.1 uncultured Gemmatimonadaceae bacterium | reverse complement strand
ATCCGGGAGGGCGGCCGCACCGTCGGCGCCGGCGTCGTTACCGAGATCATCGACTAGAGTCGTCAGCCGTCCGTTCGCGCATCGTCGCTCGTCCGGGGACAGGCGGGGAGCCGTCTTCGAGGTGGTCCTGGCCAGGGACGAAGAACGCGATGGCGGCTTTCCACCGCGATCGCCCCGAGCGTTGAAGGCGGCGCTGACGGCTGAGTGCTGATGGCTGTGGAACCTGACGGCGGTCCGAACGGTATAACTACGACTCCGCCCGGGCCGCTGTGCGGACGTGAAGCGCGAACCTGAAGGAGCGGCGCTATGGCGCGCGACAAGATCATCCTCGCCTGCCAGGAGTGCGAGGCGCGGAACTACCACACGAAGAAGAACAAGCGCTTGCACCCGGAGCGGGTGGAGTGGAAGAAGCACTGCCCGCGCTGCAACAAGCACACGCTGCACAAAGAGACGAAGTAGACGCGTCGGAGCGGCCGACGGGACGGGGTAGGAGACGCCCATGGAAGCGGTGACCCAGACGAGGCAGTTCGTCGAGGAGACGGTCGACGAGCTGAAGAAGGTGACGTGGCCGGACTGGCTGCAGTTGCGGAATGCGACCTTCGTCGTGCTGGTGTTCGTGCTGATCGTGTCGGCGATCATCTGGGGGATGGATCTGGTCGTCCGGAACATCTTCAACGTGATCATCGACATTTTCGCGGGCTGAGCGCATGGCCGAAGACGCGCAGTGGTACGCGGTGCAGACCTACTCGGGACACGAGAACAAGGTTCGCAAGCTGATCGAGCACCGCATCTCGGAGGAAGCCGGAGAGACGCCGGAGGAGAAAGAGATCCAGGAGGTCATGGTCCCGACGCAGGAAGTTCCGGAGATCCGGAACGGGAAGCGGGTCATGGTCGAGCGGCGGCTCTATCCCGGCTACGTGCTGGTGAAGATGATTTACAACCAGCGCACGATGCATGTGGTGAACAACATCCAGGGCGTGATCAAGTTCGTGGGGTCGGGGAAGGAGCCGCAGCCCCTGCGCGAGGACGAGATGAACAAGATCCTGGGTGTGGAGCCGGTCCAGGAGGAGCGGGAGGACGAGGAGGAGATCCCGTTCCGGGTGGACCAGGTCGTGGAGGTGACGGAGGGTCCGTTCAAGGACTTCAACGGCACGGTCCAGGAGGTCTACCCGGACAAGGGCAAGGTGAAGGTGGAGGTCAGCCTGTTCGGCCGGCCGACGTCGGTGGAGCTGGACTTCACGCAGCTCAAGGGGTACTAGCGCTCAGCCATGAGCTGTCAGCTCCGACCGCGCGGCTCGTCGGGGTGTCGTTGGGGCGCCTACCTCACCGGCGTTCGGTGCCGGGCGGGATGATCCCGAAGAAGACGGACCATCGCAGCCGGCCACGGGCCGAGCCGAGAAGCAAGAGCTGACGGCTGGTTGCTGACGGCCTGAGGGAAGCGGATGTGGGAGCCCAAGGCTCCCGGGCGCGACCACGTCCGAGCAATCGAAGGGAGCGATCGAGGGACGATGGCCAAGAAAGTCATTGGCTTCATCAAGCTGCAGATTCCGGCCGGGCAGGCGAACCCGGCGCCGCCGGTGGGCCCCGCCCTGGGGCAGCACGGCGTGAACATCATGGATTTCTGCAAGCAGTTCAACGCCAAGACGCAGAAGCAGGCGGGGACGATCATCCCCGTGGAGATCACGGTCTACGCCGACCGTTCGTTCAGCTTCATCACGAAGACGCCGCCGGCGGCGGTGCTGCTGCGGAAGGCGGCGGGCATTCCCAAGGGGTCCGGCGAGCCGAACCGGGAGAAGGTGGGGCATGTCTCTCGTTCGGCGGTGAAGGAGATCGCCGAGCTGAAGATGCCGGACCTGAACGCGGCCAGCGTGGAGTCGGCCATGCGCATGATCGAGGGCACGGCGCGCTCCATGGGCCTGGTGGTGGTGGACTGATGCCGGCGCACGGGAAGAAGTACCGGAACGCGCGTGCCCGGGTCCCGTCCCACGGCGACGTGGTGGAGGACCCGCGGGAGGCGCTGGAGCTGGTCAAGGACGCGGCGTTCGCCGGCTTCGACGAGACCGTCGAGGTCTCGGTGCGGTTGGGGGTGGATCCGCGCCACGCGGACCAGATCGTGCGTGGCACGGTGGTGCTGCCTCACGGGACCGGGAAGACGGTGCGGGTGCTGGTGCTGGCGGAGGGCGACGCGGCCAAGGAAGCCGAAGAGGCCGGTGCGGACTACGTGGGCATGGAGCACGTGGACCGGATCAAGGAGGGCTGGTTCGACTTCGACGTGGTCGTGGCGGCGCCGGACGTCATGAGCCAGGTCGGGCAGCTGGGCCGCATCCTGGGTCCCCGCGGCCTGATGCCGTCGCCGAAGGCGGGCACGGTGACGAAGGACGTGGGCAGGGCCGTGGAGGAGATCAAGGCGGGGAAGATCGAGTACCGGGTGGACCGGACGGGCAACCTGCACGCGCCCATCGGCCGCGTGTCCTTCGAGGTGGACCAGTTGACGGAGAACCTGTCCGCGTTCATGGACACGGTGGTGCGGGCGAAGCCTGCGGCGGCGAAGGGCCAGTACGTGCGGACGGTGGCGGTGTCCAGCACCATGGGCCCGGGGATCCGGATCGACCCGAACCTGTACCGGCGGGTGGTGGCCTGATGAGCGTGGCGATCGAGCAGAAAAAGGCGGTGGTGGAGGAGCTGGCCGGCAGGATGGACGGGGCCGTGGCCTTCTACCTCACGGACTTCACCGGGATCGACGTCCAGGGGATGACGGACCTGCGGGCGCGGCTGCGGGCGGCGGGCGTGGAGTACCTCGTGGTGAAGAACACGCTGGCGCGGCGCGCGCTGGAGTCGGTGGAGCTGCCCGACGACCTGGCGCAGTTCTTCGTCGGCCCCACGGGTCTGGTCATCGGCCGGGACGACGCCGTGATGCCGGCCAAGCTCATCGACGAGTTCGCCAGGGAGCACGACGACCGTCCGAAGGTGAAGGTGGGCGTCGTGGAGCGGCGGACCATGTCCGCGCAGGACGTGGCTCGCCTGGCCAAGCTGCCGTCGCGCGAACAGCTCTACGCGGAGCTGGTGGGCGCCATGGAGGCCCCCCTGAGCCAGCTGGCCATGATGATGCAGAACATGCTGGGCGAGTTCGTGGGGCTGCTGGATGCGCTCCGCGGCCAGAAAGAAAACGAGTAACCCCCCAATAGAAGAGGGAAGAGCGGAAATGGCGAAGAACCAGGAAGAGCTGCTCGAGGCCATCGGCGAGATGACCGTCATGGAGCTGGCGGAGTTCGTCGAGGCCTTCAAGGACAAGTTCGGTGTGACGGCCGTGGCGGCCGCGCCGGTGGCGGCCGGCGGCGGGGCTGCTCCCGCGGGCGAGGCGGAAGAGGAGAAGCACGAGTTCGACGTCGTGCTGACGGAGATCGGCGGCAAGAAGATCCAGGTCATCAAGGTGATCCGCGAGGTCACGAGCCTGGGCCTGAAGGAGGCCAAGGACCTGGTGGACGGGGCGCCGTCGACGGTCCGGGAGGCGGTTGCGAAGGACGAGGCCGAGCAGATCAAGGCCAAGCTCGAAGAGCAGGGCGCCACGGTCGAGCTGAAGTAGTCGCGGTCGCAGCCCGGCGGCCGGACAGGCGACCGCCGGGCCCCGGCGACGGACGACTTCAGCATCGAACGAGGCGTGCATGCCCCACGCGAGCACGAGACAAGAAACGAACCAGCATCGTCGCGAGATCCCCGTCGCCTGCGGGTGGCCGGGGCTTTCTGCGCTTGGCTTCGGGGAACGGGCGGGTCGGCCGTTCGCCGGACCGGTTGCATGCCGTGGAGCCACGCACGGCGTGACGCGGCGCTGCCCGCGTCTCAAGGCGCTCTAGGAGGATTTCCTTGACTACGAAGATGAACGGCAAGCTCCCCATCGTCAGCTTCGAGAAGCTCGAGAAGCCCATACCCATGCCCAATCTGCTGGACGTGCAGACCCGGGCGTTCGCGGCGCTGCTCCAGCCGGAGGAGTCGCCGGACGAGCGGCGGGACGTGGGGCTGGAGCGGGTGTTCAACGAGATCTTCCCCATCACGGACGTGAACGAGAAGTTCTCGCTGGAGTTCGTCTCGTACGCCCTGGGCGACCCAAAGTACACGGTCGAGGAGTGCATCGAGCGCGACATGACGTTCGCGGCGCCGCTGAAGGCGACGCTGCGCCTCGTCGTCTGGGAGGAGGCGGAGGAGAAGGGCGAGGAGCGGCGCCCGAAGGACATCATCGAGAAGGAGGTCTACCTCGGCGACCTGCCGCTCCTGACGGAGCTGGGCACCTTCATCGTCAACGGGGCCGAGCGGGTCATCGTGAGCCAGCTGCACCGCTCGCCGGGCGTGGTCTTCGAGGAGACGATCCATCCGAACGGGTCGCGCCTGTTCAGCTCGCGGATCATCCCGTTCCGCGGCTCGTGGGTCGAGTTCACCATCGACATCCACGACGTGATCCACGTCCACATCGACAAGAAGAAGAAGTTCCCGGCCACGGCCCTGCTCCGGGCCTTCGGCTACGGCGAGAACGCGGACGTGCTGCAGCTCTTCTTCGACACGCGCGACATCGAGATCGAGGAGCTGGAGGAGGACGCGGGCACCCGGCGTGACGTGCTGGGCGTGCTCCTGGCCCAGGAGGTCGTGGACCCGGAGACCGGCGAGGTGCTGGCGGACCAGGCCGAGGAGCTCACGGAAGAGGTGTGGAACCGCCTGCTGCGGGCGGGCATCGAGAAGGTGTCCATCTACACCAGCGGCACGCCGGGCCGCGGCGAGACGCCGCTCATCAAGAACACGCTGAAGAAGGACCCGACGGACGACGAGGAGGAGGCGCTCCGGGCCATCTACTCGCTGCTGCGGCCGGGCGATCCGCCCAACATGGAGACGGCGCGGGAGGCGGTGGAGCGGATCTTCTTCAACCCGAAGCGCTACGACCTGGGTCGCGTGGGCCGGTACAAGATCAACCAGCGCCTCGGGCTGGACCTGCCGGCGAACCACACGGTCCTGACGCAGGACGACTTCATCGAGATCGTCCGCTACCTCATCGAGCTGCACGAGGGGCGCGGCTTCATCGATGACATCGACCACCTGGGCAACCGCCGGGTGCGGAGCGTCGGCGAGCTCATCGCGAACCAGTTCTCCGTGGGTCTCAGCCGCATGGCGCGCCTGGTCAAGGAGCGCATGTCCATCACCACGGACGTCGACAAGATGAACATCGACGACCTGGTGAACGCCCGGACGGTGAGCGCCGTGATCCAGGCGTTCTTCGGCTCGAGCCAGCTCAGCCAGTTCATGGACCAGACGAACCCGCTGGCGGAGATGACGCACAAGCGGCGCCTGTCGGCACTGGGTCCGGGCGGTCTCACGCGGGAGCGGGCCGGGTTCGAGGTGCGGGACGTGCACTACTCGCACTACGGCCGCATGTGCCCCATCGAGACGCCGGAGGGTCCGAACATCGGGCTCATCACGAGCCTCACGACCTTCGCCCGCATCAACGACCTCGGCTTCATCGAGACGCCGTACCGCCAGGTGAAGAACGGCAAGGTCACGGACGAGATCGTGTGGCTGGACGCCAACGCCGAGGAGGTGGCGGTCATCGCCCAGGCGAATGCGCCGCTGAACCCCGACGGCACCTTCAGGAACGAGTTCGTGCTGTGTCGCGAGCGAGGCGACTTCCCGCTGACCCGGCCGGACGAGATCGACTACATGGACGTGGCGCCGGACCAGCTCGTGTCCGTGGCCGCGGCCCTCATCCCGTTCCTGGAGCACGACGACGCGAACCGGGCCCTCATGGGCTCGAACATGCAGCGGCAGGCGGTGCCGCTCCTCTACCCCCGGGCGCCGCTGGTGGGCACGGGGCTGGAGGAGAAGGTGGCCCGGGACTCGGGCGCGGTGATCCTGGCCCGGCGGGCCGGAGTCGTGGCGGAGGTGACGGCGGACACGATCATCGTGGACACGGGCGCGGTCAAGCCTGGATTGTCGGACGAGCCGCTGGCCAAGCTGGCCCAGTTCGACCGGTACAAGCTGCGCAAGTACTGGCGCACGAACCAGGACACGTCCATCAACCAGCGCCCGCTGGTCCACCGGGGCCAGAAGGTGAAGGCCGGGGACATCATCGCCGACGGGCCGTCGACCCAGCACGGCGAGCTGGCGCTGGGCCAGAACGTGCTGGTGGCGTTCATGCCGTGGTACGGCCACAACTTCGAGGACGCCGTCGTCATCAGCGAGAAGCTGGTGAAGGACGACACGTACACCTCGATCCACATCCAGGAGCTGGAGCTCCAGGTGCGGGACACGAAGCGCGGCATGGAGGAGATCACGCGCGAGATCCCGAACGTGGCCGAGGAGAGCCTCGTGAACCTGGACGAGCGCGGCATCGTGCGCATCGGCGCCCGGGTCAAGGCGGGCGACATCCTGGTGGGCAAGATCACGCCGAAAGGCGAGACGGAGCTGTCGCCGGAGGAGAAGCTGCTCACGGCGATCTTCGGCGAGAAGGCGAAGGACGTGAAGGACTCGTCGCTGAAGGTCTCGCCGGGGATGGAGGGCACGGTCATCGACGTGAAGGTGTTCAGCCGTCGCATCGACGACCCGCTCCTGGAGAAGGAGCGCGGCGAGCGGATCGGCAACCTGCGCGCCATGGAGCGGGAGGAGATCGGGCGCATCAGCGAGGCCCGGGACGAGGAGCTGCGGGAGCTGCTCAAAGGTCAGACCGTGGCGCTCATGCTGAAGAAGGGGACGGTGGAGCCCCACCTGGAGGAGGGGACGAAGCTCAACAAGGACGTCGTGGACGAGCTGGACCTGAACGAGGTCGACCTGACCACGCTCAAGGTCCAGAACAAGGCGGCCAACGAGCGCATCCGCCGGGTCATCGACGCGGCCAAGTCCCGGATCGAGAAGGTCAAGGACAAGACCGAGGAGCAGATCGACAAGGTCTTCCAGCCCGACGAGCTGTCGCCCGGGGTGGTCCAGCTCGTGAAGGTGTACCTGGCGGAGAAGCGGAAGATCGCCGTCGGCGACAAGATGGCCGGCCGGCACGGGAACAAGGGGATCATCGCCCGGATCGTGCCGGAGGAGGACATGCCGTTCCTGCCCGACGGCACGCCGGTCGAGATCGTGCTGAACCCGCTGGGCGTGCCCAGCCGCATGAACGTGGGCCAGATCCTGGAAACCCACCTGGGCTGGGTGTGCAAGCTGCTGAACTTCGAGGCGAAGACGCCGGTCTTCCAGGGGGCCAGCGAGGACGAGGTGGGCGTGCTGCTCAAGCTGAGCAACGTGCTCTGGGCGGGCCGCAACCTCGACCTGAAGACGGTGGAGGCGCCCGAGCTGACGGCGGACGACGCCCTGGAGATCATCCAGTGGATCCAGGCGGCGGGTCTGCCGCACGGCGCAACGACGCGGAGCGGCGCCGACGGCAACGGGGTCGGCCCGACCCTGGGCCGGTCCGTGGACGAGTACCTGGGCGATGACATGCCCAAGGCGGTGAAGGCGAAGCTCCAGGCCGTGGCCGACTACATCGTGGAGGGGGCCAAGGAGATCGCCGACCGGGAGGGCGTGAACTACACGGAGGAGTACCCGGCCATCGGGGCGCTGGGCCGGAAGCGCACGCTGCGCGAGGGCCTCGAGGACGCCATGGCCGAGTTCATGGGCCTGGCCGGGCTGACCCCGGCGGGCAAGATCTGGCTGCGGGACGGGCGCAGCGGCCAGACCTTCGATTTCCCGGTCACGGTGGGCGCCATCTACATGCTGAAGCTGTCCCACCTGGTGGACGACAAGATCCATGCCCGGTCCATCGGACCGTACTCGCTGGTGACGCAGCAGCCGCTGGCCGGGAAGGCCCAGTTCGGCGGCCAGCGGTTCGGCGAGATGGAGGTGTGGGCGCTGGAGGCTTACGGCGCGGCGCACACGCTCCAGGAGATGTTGACCGTGAAGAGCGACGACGTGTCCGGGCGGTCGCGGGTGTACGAGGCCATCGTGAAGGGCGAGAACCTGCCGGAGCCAGGGATCCCGGAGTCCTTCAACGTCCTCGTGAAGGAGCTCCAGTCCCTGGGACTGTCCGTGACGCTCGGCAGGGAGGACTAGCGGAACGGTGCCGGGCCCCGAGCGGGCCGGCGCGGCAGGACGAAGCAGGAGGCCGGACGGCCCCGGACGGGGCCGCGAGAGGCGAAACGAGCAGGCATTTGCCGGAGAGCCACATGATCGATTTTCCGCGTTCGCGCGAGCCACGTTCCAGCGACTTCGACTTCATGCAGATCAAGATCGCTGCTGCGGAAGAGGTCCGGAGCTGGTCGTACGGCGAGGTGACCAAGCCGGAGACCATCAACTACCGCTCCTTCAAGCCGGAGCGGGATGGGCTCTTCTGCGAGCGCATCTTCGGCCCGGTCAAGGACTGGGAGTGCCACTGCGGCAAGTTCAAGCGGATCCGGTTCCGGGGCCACGTCTGCGACAAGTGCGGCGTGGAGGTCACCCTGTCCAAGGTCCGCCGTGAGCGGATGGGCCACATCGAGCTGGCCGTGCCGGTGGCCCACATCTGGTTCTTCAAAACGCTGCCGAGCCAGATGGGCTACCTCCTGGGCATGACGCTCCGGGACCTGGAGAAGGTGGTGTACTACGCCGCGTACGTGGTCACGAACCCCGGCGACCAGGACGTGGAGTACCAGCAGCTCCTGGACGAGGACGAGTACTACGACCTGCGGGTCAAGGCCCGGGAAGAGGACGACCAGTCCTTCAAGGCCGAGATCGGCGCGGAAGCGTGCCGTACGCTCCTCCAGAAGCTGGACGACCCGAACCGCAAGGTCACGGAGCGCAACACGGACGGTCGGGGCCTGGACCGGCTCGCCGACTGGCTGCGCCACGAGGTGGCCACCGAGACGAGCCAGCACCGGAAGAAGCAGAAGCTCAAGCGGCTGAAGGTGGTGGACGCGCTCCGCAACTCCGGCGGCGCGCCGGAGCAGCGGAACAAGCCCGAGAACATGATCATGGACGTCGTGCCCGTGATCCCGCCGGACCTGCGTCCGCTGGTGCCGCTGGACGGCGGACGGTTCGCCACCAGCGACCTGAACGACCTGTACCGTCGCGTCATCAACCGGAACAACCGGCTGAAGAAGCTCATGGACATGCGTGCGCCGGAGGTCATCCTCCGGAACGAGAAGCGCATGCTCCAGGAGGCGGTGGACGCCCTGTTCGACAACGGGCGTCGCTCCAAGGCCATCCGCGGCCGGGGCAAGCGGCCCCTCAAGTCGCTGTCCGACATGCTGAAGGGCAAGCAGGGCCGGTTCCGCCAGAACCTGCTCGGCAAGCGGGTCGACTACTCGGGCCGCTCGGTCATCGTGGTGGGTCCCGAGCTCAGGCTGCACCAGTGCGGCCTGCCGAAGGCCATGGCGGTGGAGCTGTTCAAGCCCTTCATCATCCACGAGCTGGAGAAGCAGGGCGAGGCGGAGACGGTCAAGCGGGCCAAGAAGATCGTCGAGCGGGACGACCCGAAGGTGTACGAGGTGCTGGAGCGGATCATCCGGGACCACCCGGTGCTGCTCAACCGGGCGCCGACGCTGCACCGCCTGGGCATCCAGGCCTTCGAGCCGGTCCTCGTGGAGGGGAAGGCCATTCGCATCCATCCCCTGGTATGCGCGGCGTTCAACGCCGACTTCGATGGGGACCAGATGGCGGTGCACGTGCCCCTCTCCTTCGAGGCGCAGCTCGAAGCGCGCGTGCTCATGCTCTCGTCCAACAACATCCTGCTGCCGTCCAACGGCCGGCCCATCGCCAGCCCGACGCAGGACATGGTCATCGGCAGCTACTACCTGACGAAGCCGCCGCTGGAGATCGCGGACGCGGAGGACGCCTACAAGCAGGCCGCGAACCGGGACCGGCGGGAGGAGGCGGACGAGCGCCTGGACGCGCTGTACGAGGACACGCCGCGCTACGGCCGCTTCGCCGAGGCGGAGGCGGCCCTCGCCCTGGGGGAGGTCGACTTCCACACACCCTGCCGGTTCTGGGTCGAGAAGCGGCACCTGGACGACGAGAGCCCCAACGACGAGGAGTTCCGCCGGGGCAAGTGGGTCCGGACGACCGTCGGGCGCGTCATCTTCAACTCGGTGGTGCCCGAGGACGTGGGCTTCTGGAACGTCACCATGGGCAAGCGGGAGCTGGGTGAGATCATCGCCCAGGCGTACCGCATGGTGGGGCTCCGGGAGACCACCGAGTTCCTGGACGCGCTCAAGGACTTCGGGTTCCGCTACGCCACCCTCGGCGGCATCTCCGTCGCCCTGGTGGACCTGGAGATCCCGACGGAGAAGGACGAGATCCTGACCGACGCCGACGAGGAGGTCGCCCGCTTCACGCGGGCGTACCAGAACGGCGTGATCTCCAACGGCGAGCGCTACAACAAGGTCATCGACACCTGGACCCACGCCAACAACGACGTGGCCGACGCCATGGTCGGGCGCCTCGAGCGCTCCATGGGCGGGTACAACCCGGTGTTCATGATGATGAACTCGGGCGCCCGGGGGAACCGGGACCAGATGCGCCAGCTCGCCGGGATGCGCGGCCTCATGGCCAAGCCCCAGAAGAAGCTGACGGGTGGGATCGGCGAGATCATCGAGAGTCCCATCAAGTCCAACTTCCGGGAAGGGCTCACGGTGCTGGAGTACTTCATCTCCACCCACGGCGCCCGGAAAGGCCTGGCGGACACGGCGCTCAAGACGGCGGACGCCGGCTACCTGACCCGTCGCCTGGTGGACGTGGCCCAGGACGTGACCATCACCACCGAGGACTGCGGCACCGTCCTCGGTGTCGAGATGACCGCGCTGAAGGAAGGCGAGGACATCATCGAGCCGCTGAAGGACCGGATCGCGGGCAACGTGGCCCTGGAAGACGTCGTCGATCCCATCGACGGCGAGCACCTGGTCTCCGCCGGCGAGCTCATCGCCGAGGAGGTGGCCGAGGCCATCGAGGACTCGGGGATCCAGTCGGTGAAGATCCGTTCCGTCCTCACCTGCGAGGCCAAGCGCGGCATCTGCCAGCAGTGCTACGGCCGCAACCTGGCCACCATGGACGTGGTGGACCTGGGCGAGGCGGTGGGGATCCTGGCCGCTCAGTCCATCGGCGAGCCGGGCACGCAGCTGACGCTCCGGACCTTCCACATCGGCGGCACGGCGGCCCGCATCGCGGCCCAGACCCAGCGGAAATCCAAGGTGGACGGGACGGTCACCTTCGAACGCATCACCCACGTGGAGACGCCCGAGGCGCAGCACGTGGTCACGAGCCGGGAAGGCGAGATCGTGATGAAGACCCCCGAGGGTCAGGTCCGGTCGCGCCTCACCGTGCCGTACGGCGCCACGCTCCACGTCGGCGAGGAGCAGGACGTCGAGGCCGGTGATCTGCTCTTCAGCTGGGACCCGTACTCCGAGCCCATCGTGGCCGACCGGACCGGTCAGGTCCACTTCGTGGACATCGTCGACGAGGTCACCGTCCGCGAGGAGCTCGACGAGTCCACCGGCCGGCGCCAGCTCGTCATCATCGAGGACCGGGACAAGAAGCTGCACCCCATGATCGAGATCCGGAGCGGCAAGAAGAAGCTCCGGGAGTTCATCGTGCCGGTGGGCGCGCAGCTCACCGTCCGGGACGGCGAGAAGGTCGAGCCGGGGACCATCCTGGCCAAGATCTCCCGCGAGGTCTACAAGACCCGCGACATCACCGGCGGCCTGCCCCGCGTGGCCGAGCTGTTCGAGGCCCGCAAGCCGAAGGACCAGGCCGTCATCACCGAGATCGACGGGACCATCGCCTTCGGCGACATCAAGCGCGGCAAGCGCGAGATCATCGTCACGCCGGAGCAGGGCAAGGAACGGGTCTACGACGTTCCCGTCGGCAAGCACCTTCGCGTTCACGAGGGGGACCACGTCCGCGCCGGCGACCGCCTCAGCGAAGGACCGGTCAACCCCCACGACATCCTGCGTATCAAGGGGCCCCGCGCCGTGCAGGAGTACCTCCTCAACGAGGTGCAGGAGGTCTACCGCCTCCAGGGCGTGAAGATCAACGACAAGCACATCGGCGTCATCGTGCGCCAGATGCTCCAGAAGGTCCGCATAACGGACCCCGGCGAGAGCGAGCTCCTGGAAGGCGAGCACGTGGACCGCGGCGAGTTCCGCGAGTCCAACCGCGCCATGATCGAGGCCGGCAAGACCCCGGCCCGGTCCGAGCCGCTGCTGCTGGGCATCACCAAGGCGAGCCTGACCACCCAGTCGTTCATCAGCGCCGCGTCCTTCCAGGAGACGACGCGCGTCCTCACCGATGCCGCCGTCCGGGGCGCCCGCGACGACCTCATCGGGCTCAAGGAGAACATCATCATCGGGCATCTCATCCCCGCCGGTACGGGCATCTACCGATACCACGACATCGAATTTCTCGTGGAGGAGCCGGCGGAGCCCGAGCCGGAGGTGGACGAGGAGCTCTCGGCCCGCGAAGCCGAGCTGTTCCCGGGGCTCGCGAAACGGGTCGTGGAGGAGGCCCAGGAAGAGGCCCCCACCGGCGACTGACCGCCACCGGCGCCGACCGGCGAAAAGGCAGGCGACACCGGGCGGAACGACGGGCGCCGCTCCCTTGACGGTCGAGGGAGCGGCGCTTAAGTTTTCAAGTCTGTCTGGCTTGGCGTTGTCAGCCGTCGGCGGAGGGGGTTCCTCCGCCACTGAGGCGGGAGCGAGTGCTCCCGCGATTTTTTCGGGAAGACCAGGAGAGGCAGCGGCAGGATGCCGACGATCAACCAGCTCGTCCGGAAGGGGCGGAAGGCCGTCGCGAAGAAGGACAAGGCGCCGGCGCTGCAGGGGAGTCCCCAGAAGCGCGGGGTGTGCACGCGGGTGTACACGACGACGCCGAAGAAGCCGAACTCGGCGCTGCGGAAGGTGGCGCGTGTGCGGTTGACGAACGGGTACGAGGTGACGGCGTACATCCCGGGAGAGGGGCACAACCTGCAGGAGCATTCCATCGTGCTGATCCGCGGTGGACGTGTGAAGGACCTGCCGGGTGTGCGGTACCACATCGTGCGGGGCACGCTGGACGCGAGCGGTGTGGCGGATCGGAGACAGGGCCGCTCGAAATACGGCGCAAAGAAGCCCAGGTAGCCATGAGCCGACGACAGAGTGCAGTGAAGCGGGAGATCGCGATGGACCCGAAGTTCGGGTCGACGGCGGTCTCGAAATTCGTGAACAGCCTGATGCGCGACGGAAAGAAGTCGGTGGCGGAGCGGATCTTCTACGACGCGATGGAGATCATCGAGGAGAAGACGGGTCAGCCTCCGGTGAACGTGTTCGAGCAGGCGTTGAGCAACGTGAAGCCGTCGGTGGAGGTGAAGAGCCGTCGGGTGGGCGGTGCCACGTACCAGGTCCCGGTGGAGGTGCGGCTGGAGCGGCGGACGTCGCTGGCCATGAAGTGGATCATCGCGTTCGCGCGGCAGCGGGCGGAGCGGACCATGGGCGAGCGGCTGGCGAACGAGCTGCTGGCGGCGGCCCGGAACGAGGGCAGCGCGGTGAAGAAGAAGGAAGACACGCACAGGATGGCGGAGGCGAACAAGGCCTTCGCGCATTATCGGTGGTAGACGAGGCGAGTTGGAGCACTGCGAGTTGGAGCACTGCGAGTTGGGGCACTGCGAGTTGGAGCACGGCGAGTTGGAGCACTGCGAGGTGGAGCAC
>CAYQCY010000093.1:11453-13778 GCA_964416095.1 uncultured Gemmatimonadaceae bacterium | reverse complement strand
TGCTCCCACACGTCCACGCCGAGGATCGGCGTGTCGCCCTGCATGTACGGGCTGTCCTGGTTCGCCGTGGAGTAGACCTTCAGGTCGCCGGAGCCGCTCACCACCAGCCAGCCCCAGCCGCTGCCGAACTGGCCACCGGCGGCCGAGGTGAGCCGGTCCTCGAAGTCGGAGAAGGACCCGAACGCGCTGTCGATGGCCGCGGCGAGGTCGCCGTCCGGCTCGCCGCCGCCGTCCGGGGACATGACCGTCCAGAACAGGCTGTGGTTCGCATAGCCGCCGCCGTTGTTGCGCACGGCGGTCCGGACGACCTCGGGGACGCTGTCGATGTTGCGAAGGATGTCCTCGATGCTCCGGTCCTGCCAGTCCGCGTGTTCCTCCAGCGCGGTGTTGAGCTTGTTCGTGTAGCCCGCGTGGTGGCGGTCGTGATGGATCTCCATGGTCTGGGCGTCGATGTGCGGCTCCAGCGCATCGAACGCGTACGGGAGGTCGGGGAGTTGGAAGGGATAGGCCACGGTCGAGTCCTCCTGGCACAAAGAATGAACGTTTCGGTCGCGATTCATTCCGCCGGCCGGCGTCGACCGGCGCGGCGAAAGCGAGATGGGCGTACCCGTCTCCGGGTCCGCGGTTCCGGTTATGGGTCAAGATCCGTGCCGGCGGAAGCTGACCCCTCAGTCGTCGTCCCGGGGCCGCTTGAGCAGGACGGGCACGTCGGCGCCACGGAGCACTTTGTCGCCGACGCTACCCAGCACCATCCGGCGCAGCCCGCTCCGCCCGTGGGTCGCCATGGCGATCAGGTCCGCCTCCGTCTCCTCGGCCACCGCCAGGATGGCGCCGTGGGGCTGGATCTGGACGGCGGTGTGTGTTTCCACCGTCACACCCCGCTTCCGGAGCCGCCCGGCGACGCCCTCCAGGTACTCGACGGCCGACGACTCGGACTCCTGGAGGAGCCGGTCGAAGATGTCCGAGGCCTGGGCCATGTAGGGGGAGCCGGGCTCGATGGGCGGGATGACGATGGTCACCAGCGCGCAGGTGGCGCCGGTCAGGTCAGCGAAGGCCACGACGTCGTCCAGGATCGACTCCGCCAGCTCGGAGCCGTCCAGGGGAACCAGGATGCGCCGGGCGCCCGGCCACGGTTTCACCTCCACGCCGTCCGTCTCCGGCCGCCGGAGCAGCACGGGTCGGTCACAGCGCCGGACCAGCCCGTCGGCCACGCTGCCCAGCCACATGCGGCTCAGCCCGCCGCGCCCGTGGGTGGTCATGACGACCAGGTCGATGTCGGCCTCCTGGACGCGCGCCTGCAACGCCTCCGCGGGCACGCCCTCCAGCAGCGCCGTGGTCACCGTCCCGTCGAACCGCTCCCGGACCCGGTCGGCCGTATCGTCCAGGTAGCGCTGAAGCCGCTCTTCGAGGGCGGTCCACACCTCTTCGTTGAGCTCGTGGCCCACCGGAGAGAGCACGCCCAGCGTAGCGGCGTCCAGTCCGCCCACGTCTTCGATCAGCCCGGGGCGCAGCGTGGGCTCATGGACCGCGGCCAGCTCGATGGCGGCGCCGGTCCGCTCGCCGACGCCCATGGCCAGGGATAGGGCCGCCTCCGCGAATTCCGACCCGTCCAGCGGGACCAGCAGCTTCGTGTAGCTCAAGGCGCCTCCTCGTCAACCGTTCGCGTCCCGGGCACGCCGCCCGGTCGCATCACAACCTCCATGCAAGCATGACACCGAGACTCACGGTGTACGCCGCCACCAGCGTCCAGCCGACCCGCTTCAGGTGCCTGGGATGGACCCGGGCGGCGAGGACGGCCACGACCGCCGCCAGCGCCGCACCGCCCGTCCACAGGAACAGGCGCGTCCGCGCGCCTTCCCCGAGCTGTGCCCGGAGCCGGACCCCCCGGATCCCCAGGAGCAGGGCCGCCGGCTCGTATGCCATGAACACGGCGACGCAGGCCGCCGCGTACGCCACGCCCGCCGGGCTGGGCGCCAGCAGCAGCCCCGACAACAGCGGGAAGGCCAGCTCGGCGTATGTTCCGTGCTCCCGGGGAAGGTAGGACGACACGTGCACCCGTTTACCGGTTCTCTTGCGATGGACAGGATCCCCGGGTAGATGTACGGGCAATGTCGCGGACCGCAAGCCGTGCCGCGTCGGGGCTCCGTAGGGGCCCGCGATCCGGGGCCGTGCACCGGCGGTGACCGCTCCGACCCCCGCACGCTGCTGACACGTTTGAACGACGGCTACGCCGCCCTTCCGCCCCAGGACCTGGGCCGCTTCCTCGAGCGATCCAAGGCGTCCTCCGCCCTGCCGGACCTGATCGACATGTCCAGGCAGCTCCGG
>CAYQCY010000093.1:0-11353 GCA_964416095.1 uncultured Gemmatimonadaceae bacterium | reverse complement strand
ATCCAAGGCGTCCTCCGCCCTGCCGGACCTGATCGACATGTCCAGGCAGCTCCGGGAGATCGGCTATCTGTTCCGCCGGGCCACCGCCGACCGAGACGCCATCCTGGCCCGCTACGGCGGCGTCCTGTCCGCCTCCCTGGGCGTCGAGGTCTTCCAGCCGCCCGGTCGCCAGCCCGTCTCGCCGGATGACCGGGCACGGGACATGATCCGGCGCGCCGACGAGGCCATGTATACCGCCAAGCGAGGCGGCAAGAACCGCGTCATGCCGGCGTGGGAGCTGGAGGACGCCCAGCAGATCGAGGCGTTTTAGCGCCGGTCCAAAGCCGGTCCATTCCAACGGGATTCCGACCATGGCACTCTCCCGACGACGGTTTCTCGAGCAGGCCGGGACCGTGGCCCTGGGCCTGACCCTGGGCGGCGACGTGCCGGCCGGCCCGCTGCGGGCCGAGGCCGCGCCGACGCTGGCTCGGCTCCGTCGTCGTGCACGGCAGGAGCCGGGCCGCCCGCCGCCCGGGGGGCGGGCCTTCACGAGCCCTGCGGTGGAGGCCGTGATCCGCCAGGTGACGGCGGCGCTGCCGGACCCGGAGCTGTCCGCCATGTTCCGCCGGTGCTTCCCGAACACGCTGGACACCACCGTCCGGCACGGCACCCTGGACGGGAAGCCCGATACCTTCGTCATCACGGGCGACATCGAGGCCATGTGGCTGCGGGACTCGAGCGCCCAGGTGTGGCCCTACCTGCCCCTGGCCCGCCACGACGACGCCCTGCGCCGCCTCCTCGCCGGCGTGATCCACCGCCAGACCCGCTGCATCCTGCTGGACCCGTACGCCAACGCGTTCAATCGCGAGGCCACCGGCAGCCAGTGGCAGGACGACCTGACGGCCATGCGGCCGGAGCTGCACGAGCGGAAGTGGGAGGTCGATTCCCTCTGCTACCCGATCCGCCTGGCCCACGGGTACTGGCGCGCAACCGGCGACACGTCCGTGCTCGACGACGACTGGCGCGACGCCATGCGCCAGGTCCTCCGCACCTTCCGGGAGCAGCAACGCAAGGACGGCCGCGGCCCGTACCGCTTCCAGCGCGTGACCGCCCGCCAGACGGACACCGTCCCCGGCGACGGCTGGGGCAACCCGGTCCGCCCCGTGGGGCTCATCGCGTCCACCTTCCGGCCGTCGGACGATGCCACCACCTTCCTTTTCCTCGTGCCGTCCAATCATTTCGCCGTCGTATCGCTGCGGCAGCTCGCCGTGCTGGCCTCGGAAGCCATCCACGATCCGGAGCTGGCCGCGGAGGCCGCGGGCCTTGCTCACGAGGTGGAGGCGACGCTGGCGGCGCACGGGGCCGTGAGCCATCCCCGCTACGGGGACGTGTGGGCCTACGAGGTGGACGGCCTCGGCAACCGCCTCTACATGGACGACGCCAACGTGCCCAGCCTCCTCTCCCTGCCCTACCTGGGCGCCTGCGCCCCGGACGACCCGCGCTACCTGCGCACTCGAAGGCTGGTCCTGGGGGAGTACAACCCGTGGTTCTTCAGCGGCCGGGAGGCGGAAGGCGTCGGCAGCCCCCACACCGGGTTCGACCGGGTCTGGCCCATGGCCATCATCATGCGGGCGTTCACCAGCACCGCCGACCGGGAGATCCGGACGTGCCTGGCCATGCTGAAGCGCACCCACGCGGGAACCGGCTTCATGCACGAGTCCTTCGACCCCGACGACCCGGCGGACTTCACCCGGTCCTGGTTCGCCTGGGCCAACACCCTGTTCGGCGAGCTGGTCTGGACGCTCGTGCGGGAGCGACCCGCGACGCTGGAGCCGGCATGAAGGCCCCCCGCCTGCTCCCGGCCCTGCTGCTGGTCCTGGCCGCCTGCGGTCAGCCACCGACCCGCTGGGTGGACCCGTTCATCGGCACGGACGCGCACGGCCACGTCCATCCCGGCGCCACCGTGCCCTTCGGCATGGTCCAGCTCGGCCCCGACAACGGCCGCGGCGGCTGGGACTGGACCTCGGGCTACCACTGGTCCGACTCCGTCATCACCGGCTTCAGCCACACCCACCTGAGCGGGACGGGGATCGGCGACCTCACGGACATCCTGTTCGCACCGGTCTCCGACAGCGTGGACCTGGCGTGGCGGGCGGAGGACGACGGCGAGCGGCCGCCGTGGGCCTCGTCGTTCAGCCACGCGAACGAGGAGGCCGAGCCCGGCTACTACGCCGTCACCCTGGACCGCTCCGGGGTCCGGGCCGAGCTCACGGCCACCACCCGCACCGGCGTCCACCGCTACACCTTCCCGGCCGGGTCCCGCCCGGGCCTGGTCATCGACCTGGCCCACACCATCAACTGGGACCGCCCCACGGAGACGGTCCTGGAGGTCGTGGACGACACCACCGTGGTGGGCCACCGCCACTCCACCGGCTGGGCCGCGGACCAGCGGCTGTACTTCGTGGCCCGCTTCTCGACGCCCATCGAGGACGCGATCCTGGTGGACGCCGGCGCCCTGCTCCGGTTCGGGGGCGGCGCGCCCGTCGTCGTGCGGGTGGGGCTGTCGTACGTGGACCGGGCCGGCGCCCTGGCGAACCTGGAGGCCGAGGCGCGGGGCGGTTTCGACGGGACCAGGGAGGCGGCCCGGGAAGCCTGGAACGAGGCCCTCGGCGGCGTGCGTGTGCGAGGCGGCGACCCGGCATCGCTCAGGACGTTCTACACGGCGCTCTACCGGACCAGGCTGGCGCCCATCGTCTTCCAGGACGTGGACGGCCGCTACCGGGGTGGGGACGGCGCGATCCACCGGGCCAGGGACGGGACGACGCGCTACTCCATCTTCTCCCTGTGGGACACCTTCCGGGCGCAGCACCCGCTGCTCACCATCGTGGAGCCGGACCGGGTCGATGACCTGGTGCGCTCCATGCTCGGCTTCGCCGCCGAGACCGGCTGGCTGCCGGTCTGGGAGCTCGTGGGCAACGAGACGAACACCATGACCGGCTTCCACGCCGTCCCGGTCATCGCCGACGCATACCTCAAGGGCTTCCGCGGCTTCGACGCCGACGCTGCCCTGGACGCCATGGTCCACTTCGCGGAGCGGGACTGGCGCGGCCTGGACCACTACCGCCGCTACGGCTACGTGCCCTCCGAGCTGGAAAAGGAGTCGGTCACCAAGACACTGGAGTACGCCTACGACGACGCGGCCATCGCCCGCATGGCCCGGGCCATGGGCCGGGACAGCCTGGCCGACGCCTTCGAGGCCCGGTCCGCGTCGTGGCGGAACGTGTTCGACACCTGGACCGGCTTCGCCCGGGGCCGGACCGCCGATGGCGGCTGGGTCGAGCCGTTCGACCCGTTCCACGCCTCCCACCGCGAGGACACGGACTACACCGAGGGCAACGCCTGGCAGCACTCCTGGTTCGTGCCCCACGACGTGCGCGGCCTCATCGACCGCATGGGCGGCGACGAGGCGTTCATCGCGAAGCTGGACGCCCTGTTCGATCAGGACACGACCCTCACCGGCGAGAACGTCTCGCCCGACATCTCGGGCATGATCGGCCAGTACGCCCACGGCAACGAGCCCAGCCACCACATCGCGTACCTGTACGCCTGGGCCGGCGCGCCGTGGCGGACCCAGGACCGGGCGCGCCAGATCATGTCCACCCTGTACGACGACTCGCCGGCCGGCCTGCCCGGCAACGAGGACTGCGGCCAGCTCTCGGCCTGGTACGTCCTCAGCGCGCTGGGCTTCTACCCGGCGGACCCGGTGGGCGGCGTCTACGTCCTAAGCAGCCCGCTGTTCGAGAAGGCCGAGATCGATGTCGGCGACGGCCGCACCTTCACCGTCCTCGCCCGGGACGCGTCGGTGGCGAACCGCTACATCCAGTCGGCGGAGCTGAACGGCGAGCCGCTGGACCGGGCCTGGATCCACCACGACGAGGTGGTGGCCGGCGGCACGCTGCGGCTGGTCATGGGCCCGGAACCGAACCACGCGTGGGCCGCCGACCGGGACGCCGCGCCGCCATCCGCCACCGTCGTTCCTCCGGCCGCCGCCATGGCCGACCGCATCCGGGACGAGCTCCGCCACGCCTGGAACGGCTACGTGGCGCACGCCTGGGGCCACGACGCGCTCCGGCCCCTGAGCCGCGAGCCCCACGACTGGTACGACGCCCCGCTCTACCTGACACCGCTGGACGCGTACGACACCATGCTCCTCATGGGCCTGGACCAGGAGGCCGCTGCCGCGAAGGCGCTGGTGCTGGACAGCCTCACCTTCGACCACGACATGGCGGTCCAGCTCTTCGAGGTGACGATCCGCGTCCTGGGCGGGCTGCTTTCCGCCTACCAGCTCGACGGCGATGCGCGCTGGCTCGACCTGGCCACGGACCTGGGCGACCGCCTCATGCCGGCCTTCGCCTCGGCCACCGGCATGCCCTACCGGTTCGTCAACCTGCACACCGGCGCCGTGCGTGGCCGGGTGAACAACCCCGCCGAGATCGGCACGCTCACGCTGGAGCTCGGGACGCTGAGCAGGCTGACCGGGGACCCCCGGTACTTCGACGCCGTGAAGCGGGCGGCCACGGCCCTGTTCCAGCGCCGCTCCGCCCTCGGGCTGGTGGGCACGAGCATCGACGTGGAGACCGGCGAGTGGCGGGACGCGGACAGCCATGTCAGCGGCATGATCGACTCGTACTACGAGTACCTGCTCAAGGCGGAGCTGCTCTTCGACGACGACGACTTCCGCGCCATGTACGACACCTCCATGTCCGCCGTGCACACGTACCTCGCCGACGAGCATCCCGACGGGCTCTGGTACGGGCACGCGGACATGGCCACCGGCGAGCGCACCGCCACCCGCTTCGGCGCGCTGGACGCCTTCATGCCCGGCATGCTCGCCCTGGCCGGCGACCTGGACCGGGCCGAGCGCCTCATGGCCTCCGTCCACCGGATGTGGCTGGAGCACGGCATCGAGCCGGAGCGAATGGACTACGCCGACCGGTCCGTCGTGGCACCCCAGTACCTGCTCCGCCCCGAGGCCATCGAGTCGGCCTACGTCCTGTACCGCCTCACCGGCGAGCGCATGTACCGGGACATGGGACGGGTCATGGTGCAGAGCATCATGGAGCGGGCCCGCACGGAGACCGCCTACGCCGAGCTGGCCAGCGTGGTCACCGGGGAGCTCCAGGACGGGATGGAGAGCTTCTTCCTGGCGGAGACGCTGAAGTACGCCTGGCTGCTCTTCGCGCCGGAGGACGCGCTGGACTTCGAGCAGGTCGTGTTCAACACCGAGGCCCACCCGCTCCGCAGGACGTGGTAGGATCGGTCGCGCCGTCCCTGGACCCGATCGGCTATTCCGCCCTGCCGCCCGGCCCGTCGTCCGTGCCGTTCCCGGCGAAGTGGCGGTAGAGGGCCACCGTGGCACCCAGGGCGACCAGAAAGAGCAGGACCGGCACTACGAGCGTCCAGAAGGGACCGTCCAGCGGCGGCACCGCCGGGATCATTCGGCGCCCCCTTCCCCGCCACCGCGGTCCCGGTCGCCGTCCCGCCGCCGCCGCCAGCCGTACCAGGCCAGGAGCATGCCCAGGAGCGATGCCACGTAGGCGATGCTCATGCCGATGAGGGTGACCAGTCCGCGGTCCATGGCTACCGCTCCTCCCGCCAGCGCAGCTTCCGCTCCAGCTCGGCCGCGTAGGCCGCCTGCTTCGCTTCGTATTCCTCGGAAACCGCCCGCAGCTTCGGGTCGATGACCCAGTAGAGGAACGCGGCGATCGCCACCCCCGCCAGGAACAGCAGCACGCCGCCGGGCAGACCCAGGAGGGCCCGGGCCAGCCCCACCATGACGAAGGCGTACACCAGCGGGGACAGCACGATGGCGATCCAGTCCTCCCTCGACCAGTCGTCCGCTTCCTCGGGGGTCCACTGCCGTCGTATCAGGGGCCTGGGTGGTGTGGAGGCCGAATTCGAGGCCGACTTCGAATTCGAACTCGAGACCAATCCGCGCCGCACCGCCTCGTCGTGCACCGGTCCCCACCAGCCCATGGGTCTCGTCATGGCGTAGTACTTGACCAGGTGGTCCATGTCCTCGGGCGGCGTGAGGAAGGTGGCGGGCAGGAACACCGCCGCGCCGAGCGCCATGAGCAGCCAGAACTGGAGGTAGTCCGGGAGCACCGGCAGCACGTCGAAGGCCGGGAGCACCCAGACCACGAGCCATGCCACGCCCAGGTTCGCGATCCAGGCGGACAGGTAGCCCCATGCGTTGAAGCGCCACCAGACCACCTGGAGGATGTTGGGCAGCCAGATGCCGGCCATCATGAGCCAGAGCGCGAAGATGAGCCACTGGGTGATCTCCTCCATCATGAGCCCGTAGAAGAAGGAGCCCAGGAGGAGGACGGCGGTGGCGATGCGGCCCACCCAGACCAGGGTGCCCTCGTCCGCGTCGGGGCGCAGGTAGCGCTGGAAGAGGTCCCGGGTGAAGTAGAGGGCGCCCAGGTTCAGGTGCGACGAGATGGTGGAGAGGTGGATGGCCAGGATGGCACCGAAGAACACCCCCGCGAGTCCCGCCGGCAACAGCTCGAAGCCCAGACGGAACCAGCCCAGCTCGTACTCGGCGGTCTCCGTCAGGTTCGGTACCAGGACGAAGAAGGCCACGATGCTCGCGGCCCAGAAGGCGTTCCGCATCAGCGTCAGCGCGCCACCGGCCCACAGGCCGTACGCCGCGTCCCGGACGCTCCGGGCCGACTGGATGCGCTGGGCCTCGGCGTACCAGTCGATGCTCGTGCCCATGCCGAACCCGCCGACCACCGCGATGACGAGCATGGTGAGCCACCACACCGCCGGGAAGTCGCCGGACAGCCAGCCGGTGAAGGCGAAGGCGTCCAGCCGCCACGTCTCGCCGAGCTGGGCCAGGCCCGCCGTGACGCCCACCGGGCCGCCCGCCGCCGCGATGCCCACCAGCGACACGACGACGATGGCGAACACCGCCACGATCCCCTGGAGGAAGTCGCCCATGACCACGCCCCAGTACCCGGCAGCCAGGGTGTAGACCGCCGTGATCGTGGTGGGCACGACGAGCCCCACCCAGACGGGCCAGCCGAAAGCCAGCGCGCCCACCTTGCCCATGGCCATGCCCACCCAGCCCAGGATGAACATGTTCATGAACACCTGCCAGCCGGCGAGCCAGCCCCGGAGCAGCTCGGCGCCCAGCCCGCCGTAGCGGAGCGTCTGCCACTCCGCCTGCGTGTAGGCCAGGGACCGGCGGAAGATGCGCGCCGAGACGAACGCACCCACCGCCGTCCACGCCGAGAAGAAGGTGTACCAGAGCCCCCGCAGCCCGTGGGCGTAGACGGTGCCGGTGACCCACATGGGCGTGTCCGTCGCCGTGTGCGTGCTGAACACCGACGACGCCGGCAGCCACCAGGGCAGGCCCCGGCCCGCCAGGAAGAAATCCGACTCGGAGCGCCGCGCCAGCCGGTAGAAGAAGAACGCGCCGCCCACCATGAGGAGCAGGAAGGCAGTGGCCCAGAACCAGTCGATGGTCGCGAAGCGGGCCATGGCGCGTCGTCGAGGGCGTCAGGCCGGGCGCACCGCCCGGCCCCGGACCCGGGATGATGCGTCGGGACCGCTGTCGCGGTCAAGCGGAGCGTTGCACGGCCTCGGCGCCGGATCGGAACTTGCTGAGCAGTCGTCGTGTCGAGCCGACGGTGAGGACCGGCCGGAACGGAACGGGTCGCGGAGCAGGAGCCCGGGAGGAGGAGCCATGACAGAGGATCGGAACCAGCCCAAACGACGCGTCGCCCTGGTCTGCTCGGAGTTCACCATGCAGAGCGCGTTCGCGCTCCTCATCCTGGCCCTGAACTCGGCACGCCTGGGGTACGAGACCCTGATCTACTTCACCTTCGAGGGGCTGAACATGATCCGGCCCGGCCACCTGGCCCGGATCCTCTACTACCCCACCGCGGTGGCGTACGCCGAGGGAGAGGTCGAGGAGCTGACCCGCAACCTGCGTAGCACCATGTACGACAAGGACATCCCCTACTGCGAGGACATGCTGGAGATGGCGCAGCTCGAGGGCGTCCGGTTCCTGGCCTGCAAGACCAGCGCCGACCTGTTCGACCTCGGCGAGGACGACTTCCTCGATGGCGTCGAGATCATGCTGGCCGAGGACTTCATGAAGCGGGCCGCCGGGTCCGACCTGCACCTGGTGTTCTGACGGGCCGAGCCCGGCACTTCTCCATCCGCACGCGCGCCGGCGTCGTGCCTCACGGCACGCCCTCACTTCATTCCCTCGAAGAGCTCCTCGAACTCGAAGGTGACCCACGTCTGGAAAGGAGCATCCCACGGGTCGGCGGCCAGGTCGTCCACGGCCACGTCCAGGCTCATCTCGTCGGCCCGGAAGATGACGGAGTATTCCGTGGTGCCGTGGGCCACGCTCTGGAGCAGCCGCCGCATCTCGGCCGTGCCCAGCGGCGTCTCCTGCCGATTCCACGCTTCCAGGGTGTTCATCCCCGCCTCGTAGCGCCACCGTGAGGAGAACGACGGCGTCTTGCCGAAGTAGAGCCCGGGTCGATGAGGATCGACGCCGTACACCCGGTAATGGTTCGTCGCCATGATGTCCCACGGGCTCGCCGGCGCGACCTCGCCGGGCAGGCGGATCGCCCCGCCGAAGCGGTCGCCCTCGGATACGAACGCCGGCGCCGGCTGGCCCGCGTACGGGACCGCCCACAGGATGATGGACCCGGCGCCGAACGCGCCGCCTCCCGCCGACCGGAACCGGTCGATCATCGCCCCGATCGACGCCGGCGTGCTCTCCTTCCCGGCGTTCTCCAGGATGAACCGCTGGACCCACGAGCAGGGCGTGAGCCCGTCCACCACGGGACCAGGGCCCGTGCCCCCGGCGTTCTCCATGCTGTACAGCCCTTCCTCGTTGATCCCGCTGATCGTCCCGACGAAGCCGGGCCACATGGTGGAGACCCAGCGCCGTCGTCCCGGCTCGGAGGGGTCCACGGCGAAGAGGAGGAAGTGACTCACCGTGACCTTCCTCAGGTCGACCTCCCCGTCCATGTTCCGGCCCGCTACGAGTCCCCCGTCGACGTCACTCCCCTGCGTCGCTTCACCCCAGAACGCGAACTGGGAGCAGCCGCTCCCGGCCGCAAAGGACGGGCGCGCGGCCCGCCGCTCGATGTAGGCGTTGACGGCCAGCAGATCGACCGGACGGAAGTCCCGGCCCAGCCACGGGACCGCCATGTCGATCCCGGAGGCCTCCATCCCCCGGACCACCGCATCCACCTCGGCCAGATACTCCGGCGCGTAGTCGAAGTGGCTCTCCAGGAACGGAACGAACTCCGCCTCGTACCTGCGCGTCGACTCCCAACTGTCCTCCAGCACGTAGAACTCGAAGAAGTCGATGATCTGCTCGCCCACGAGGTACCCGTGGGCGAAGCCGCGCTCCTCGGCCGTGCCGTGGAGCTGGAGCACCGGTAGACCTTTCATCCAGCGGAGCGCTCCGTGCTCGGCCCGACGCTCCGCCCCGGGGAAGTGCCGGGGCTTCCGCAGCACGACGTCGGCCCGGCTGCGACCCCCGCCGCTCAGGTTCACGGGAGCGATCCACCCGCCCGGCTCGGCCGCGTACCAGCCGAACGGCTCCGGCACATCGAAGTCCAGCGCGCCGTCCCCGTCCAGGTCCATGAAGGCCACGAGGCTGTAGTGGCCGCCGGCGAGGTCCGGGAGCCGGTACGCCCCGGGCCCCGGAAGGGAGACGTTGCGGGCGGGCTCCACCCCACCCAGGACGTCCGCCTTCGACAGGCGCCACACCGCACCCTCGGCCGTCACATGCAGCGCGTAGGCCCGGACCACCACCGGTCCGGACTCCGGGCCGGCGTACCGGATCTCGCCTTCCAGCGTGACCGGACCGGACGCGGGGGCGAGGAGGACGGGCCCCAGGACGATGGCGAGCCCGAGAAGCCGGAGCGGGAAGAGCATGGTCACCTCCATGTGGTCGGAGGTTGCGGTGCAAGGGTAAAGAGCGGAGGGCCGGGGATTCGAACCCCGATGGGCTTGCGCCCGGCGGTTTTCAAGACCGCTGCCTTACCAGTTAGGTCTAGCCCTCCCGTCGGATGGCGCGGCGGCCCGGATCTGGGCGACGCGGCGAAACGGAGCCGGCGCCTCCATGCCCGGTACCCGCGCCCGTCCTCCAAGTTCGGCCGACCGTGGGGCGGGCGCCAGACCCTGTCATGGAGCAACCTCCACGGTGCTACCATCCTTCGCCCGTTCCCTCTCCGGCACTCGCGCCACGCGTCCACCGCCACACCGCATTCGGGGCATTGGTTCGCGAGGCAGCGGCTCGTTGCCGTTGACGGTCCAGAAACATGGAAGAATATTGACCGGTGCGCTGGCTCTCCCGGCATCGAGGTGCCCCGTGCCCGCCAACCAGTCCCCGCTCCGTCGTTTCGCGCGTGAGCTGAACCGTCGTAAGGTCACGCAGACCGCGGCGGTGTACGCCGTCGCGGGACTTGCGGCCATCGAGTTCGCGGACATCACCTTCGCGGTCTTCGAGATTTCCGTCGGGTGGGAGCGTGCCCTGATCACGCTGGTCCTCGCCGGGTTCCCCGTTTCACTGGTCCTGGCCTGGCTTCTGGAGTTCGGGCCCACGGGCGTCCGGCTCCGGCCGTCGTCGCGCATGGGCCGGCGGAAGGCCCTGGTGGTCGGCGGCCTCGGCACCGTGGTCGCGCTGGCCGTGGCAGGAGCCATCTTTCTCCCCACCGGCGAGGAGTCCGGCGACGAGCGCGTCGCTGCCGACCGTCCGCGGATCGAGGTGTTCCAGCCGGAGGTGTGGTCCGCCGGCGACGGCGTCCTCGAGGTCCAGCCGCAGCGATCCGTCATGATCCACGGCCTCGCCCGCTATGCCGCGGGGCTGACCCAGATCCTCATCGACGGGCGCCGCATGTCCGTCGGGTTCAGTGACGACAAGCGCATCGCCAGCTTCACCGGCTTCGTGGACGACGCCGACGAGGACGGTGAGATCGAGATCGTGGCCCTCGCCGGCGATGGGCGCTACGCGTCCCGGCGCTTCCGCGTCGCGGTGTCGCAGGCTACCACCGTCGAGGAACCCGTGATGGCGGCTCACGGTGTGGGGACCGAGCGAATGCGCTGGGCCATCGTCATCGGCATCAGCGACTACGCGGACGAGTCCGTCCGGGACCTCAGATACGCGGACGACGACGCCCTGGCGTTCTACGAATTCCTCACGTCGCCGCGAGCGGGGATGGGCGGCCTCCCCGAGGACCACATCCGGCTCCTCGTGAACGAGGACGCGACGGCGGGGAACATCCGATCGGCGTTCACCACGTTCCTGCAGCGCTCGGGTCCCCAGGATGTCGTC
>CAYQCY010000092.1:0-13958 GCA_964416095.1 uncultured Gemmatimonadaceae bacterium | reverse complement strand
CCGATTTTGCCCGGCTGCATCAGCGGGGACGCGCAAAAATGGGGAAGGTCCACGATTCTCCTGGAGGTTGACGAAGAGGGAGGGCTCGCCGGCCCGGACGCCCTCCAGGACGAAGCCGAGCCCGAGCGTGGTCTTGCCCGTGCCCGCCGCGCCCAGCACCAGCGTGGCGTTGTCCCGCCCCAACCCGCCACCGAGCAGGCGGTCCAGCCCCCGGACGCCCGTGCCCACGTGCTCCGTCCCCACGCTGTACGCCCAGGGTTCTTCCGGTGTGACCAGGCGGGGGTAGACCGTCAGTCCGTCGGCCGTGATGCCCAAGGCGTGGAGCCCCTCGCTGTAGGGACTCCCCCGGAGCTTGAGCACCCGCAGGTAGCGCTCGTCCCACCTGTCCGTGCCCCGTCGCGCGAGCTGGACCACGCCGTCGGCCACGGCGAAATCGGGGAAGGCGGCCACGTCTTCGGCGACGTACTCGCCGACCAGGAAGGTGGTGATATCGTAAGCGGAGAGAACGCCGGCGAGCCGGACCGAGAGGCGCCGCATGACCAGGGCGCGCCCCCCCGCAGGAACCAGCAGCCCCCAGTCCGTGTTCGGGAACGTAGATGGACGAGCAGAGTATGCCCACATTCTTCCTCTCTACGACGAGACAGCGATGTCAGACACCGAGCAGTTCGACGCCATCATCATCGGCACCGGCCAGGGCGGGAAGCCGCTGGCCGGCGCCCTGGCCGGGGAGGGCTGGCGCACCGCCATCGTGGAGCGCGGCCGGGTCGGCGGCACCTGCGTCATCGCCGGCTGCACGCCCACCAAGACCATGATCGCCAGCGCCCGCGTCGCGCACATGGCCCGGCGCGCCGGCGACTACGGCGTGCGCACCGGCCCCGTGTCGGTGGACCTGGAGGTGGTCCGGAAGCGGAAGCGGGACATCGTGGACGAGTGGAGCGAGGGCAGCCGCAAGGGCATGGAGCGGCACGAGACGCTGGAGCTGGTGCGCGGCGAGGGCCGCTTCGCCTCGCCGCGGGAGGTGGTGGTCCGGGACGGGGACGGCGGCGAGCGGCGCCTCGAAGCGGACCGGATCTTCATCAACGCCGGCGCCCGACCCGCCGTGCCGCCGATCCCCGGGCTGGACGAGGTGCCGTACCTGGACTCCACCTCCATCATGGAGCTGGACGAGGCGCCGGAGCGCCTCGTCGTGCTGGGCGGCGGCTTCATCGGGCTGGAGTTCGGCCAGATGTTCCGTCGGTTCGGCGCGGAGGTGACCATCGTCGAGGCGGGCCCGCGCATCGCCGGCCGCGAGGACGAGGACATCTCCGAGGCGATGACGGAGATCTTCCGTCAGGACGGCATCGAGGTGCGCACCTCGACGCGCGCCGTGCGGGCGGAGCGGGACGACGGCGGCATCGCCCTCGTCGTGGAGCAGGGAGACGGCGGAGCGGAGGAGCGCATCCGGGGCAGCCACCTGCTGGTGGCGGTGGGCCGGCGGCCCAACTCGGACACGCTGGACCTGGAGGCGGCGGGTCTGGAGACGGACGGCAAGGGCTACATCCCGGTGGACGAGCACTGCCGCACGGAGGTGGACGGGATCTGGGCGCTGGGCGACATCACCGGCGCCGCTCCGTTCACCCACACCTCGTACGACGACTTCCGCGTGATCCGGGACCAGCTCTTCGGCGAGGGCAAGGGGAGCACCCGGGACCGGCTGCTCCCGTACGCCGTGTTCACCGACCCGCAGCTCGGCCGGGTGGGGCTCACGGAGCGGGAGGCCCGGGAGCGGGGCCACGAGGTCCGGGTCGCGAAGCTGCCCATGACCCGGGTCGCCCGGGCCATGGAGGTGGACGAGACGCGAGGCGTGATGAAGGCGGTGGTGGACGCCGACACGGACCGCATCCTGGGCGCGGCGATCCTGGGGCTCGAGGGCGGCGAGGTGGTCTCGGTGCTCCAGATGGCCATGCTCGGCGACCTGCCCTACACGGCGCTGCGCGATGCCGTCATCGCCCACCCGACGCTGGCCGAGTCGCTGAACAACCTGTTCATGACCCTGGATTGAGGACGACATGGAAGGACTCGCAGGCAGGACGGCGCTGGTCACCGGCGCCAGCTCGGGGATCGGCCAGGCCATCGCGGTACGGCTCGGCCGCGAGGGCGCCAACGTCGCCATCAACTACCTGGACGTGAAGGAGGAAGCCGAGGAGACGGAGCGGCGCATCCAGGGCTACGAGGACTGCGCGCGCCGGGTCCGGGAGTCGGGCGGGCGGGTGAGCCTGATCCAGGCCGACGTGTCGAAGGAGGACGACGTCGTGCGTATGGTCCGCACCGCCATCGACGAGCTGGGCGGCGTCGACTTCCTGGTGAACAACGCCGGCATCCAGACCGCGGCCGCGTCCGACGAGCTGGATATCGACGACTTCGACGCGGTGCTGGCCGTGAACCTGCGCGGGGCGTACCTGTGCGCCCGGGAGGTGATCCGGCACCTGCTGGAGGAGGAGAAGCCGGGCGCCATCGTGAACGTCTCGAGCGTGCACGAGGTCATCCCGAAGCCCCGCTTCATCGGGTACTCGGCGAGCAAGGGCGGCATGCGGAACCTGACGCGGACGCTGGCGCTGGAGTACGCCGGCCGCGGCATCCGGGTCAACGGCATCGGCCCGGGCGCCACCGTCACGCCCATCAACCGGTCGTGGGTGGAGGACGAGGAGAAGAAGGCGATGGTGGAGAGCCACATCCCCATGGGCCGGGCCGGCGATGCGGACGAGATGGCGGCGGCCGCCGCCTTCCTCTGCTCCGACGAGGCGGCCTACATCACCGGCCAGACCCTCTTCATCGACGGGGGCCTGACGCTGTACCCGGACTTCCGCACCGCCTGGTCGTCGGAATGAGCACGCTGCCCATCGAGGACTACGCGCTCCTCTCGGACTGCCACACCGCCGCGCTGGTGAGCCGGGACGGGTCCGTGGACTGGCTCTGCTTCCCGCGCTTCGACGCGCCGTCGCTTCTCGCCCGGCTGCTGGACGACGACGCAGGCCACTGGTCCATCCGCCCCACCGACGACGACTACGAGACCGAGCGCCGCTACCTGGACAGCTCGCTCGTCCTCGAGACCACGTTCCGCACCGCCTCCGGCACGGTCACGGTGACCGACGCGCTGGCGGTGGGGCCCAACGACCGGGGCCACGACCTGGGCTCCGACGCGCCCCACGCCCTGCTCCGGCGCGTGGAGTGCACGGAGGGCGCGGTGGAGATCGCCACCGAGTTCGCGCCCCGGCCCGAGTACGGCCTGATCCACCCCCTCTTCCGGCCGCTGGACGACGGCTGCCTGGGCCGGGGCGGCGCCAGCATCCTCCGCCTCTCGGGGCCGGTGGAGGTGGAGGTGAAGGACTCCACCGTCCGCTCCCGGTTCCGGCTCCAGGACGGCGAGGCGGTCGGCTTCGCCTTCCAGCACCGTACCAGCGCGGAAGCCGTGCCCGACGGCTGGAGCCAGGACGAGATCGCCCGGCGCATCGAGGAGACGCTGGCCGGCTGGCGGAGCTGGTCCGAGATGCACCAGGGCTACGAGGGCCCGTGGCGCGACCTGGTCCACCACAGCGGCTGCGTGCTCCAGGGGCTGACCTACTACCCCACGGGCGCCATGGTGGCCGCGCCCACCACCTCGCTGCCCGAGACGGTGGGCGGCGAGCGCAACTGGGACTACCGCTACACCTGGGTCCGGGACGCGAGCTTCACGCTGGACGCCCTCTGGGTCGCCGCCTGCCCGGACGAGGCGTACAAGTTCTTCGACTTCATGGCGAACGCCGCCCTGACCCAGATCCGGCACGGCGGCGAGCTCCAGATCATGTTCGGCATCGGCGGGGAGCACGACCTCACGGAGCGCGTTCTGCCCCACCTGCGGGGCTGGCGCGACAGCCGGCCCGTGCGCATCGGCAACGGCGCCTGGGACCAGCGCCAGCTCGACGTCTACGGCGAGCTGCTGGACGCCGCCTGGCGCCTCGAGGACTACCTGGACGACGCCGATCCCCTCACCCGCCGGCTCCTGGCCGACCTCGCCGACGCCGCCGCGGACCGCTGGACCGAGAAGGACCAGGGCATCTGGGAGGTGCGCGGGCCCCCACGCCACTACCTCTACTCCAAGCTCATGTGCTGGGTCGCCCTGGACCGGGCCATCCGCATGGCCGACCTGCTCGAGGCCGAGGACCGGGTCGAGGGCTGGGAGTCCACCCGGGACGAGATCCGGGAGGCCATCCTCCAGCGGGGCTGGAACGACGACGCCGGCGCCTTCACCCAGGCCTTCGACGGCGACGAGCTGGACGCCTCCAACCTCATGATGCCCATCGTCGGCTTCATCGACGGCGACGATCCCCGCATGCTCGCCACCCTCGAGGCCATCGAGGAGCGGCTCACCGACGAGCACGGCCTCGTCTACCGCTACCGCGCCGAGGACGGCCTGGAAGGCGAAGAGGGGACCTTCCTGCTCTGCACCTTCTGGCTCGCCGAGGCCCGGGCGCTGGCCGGCGAGCCGGCGAAGGCACGGGAGGTCTTCGAGCGCGCCGCCGCCTTCGCCAACGATGTCGGCCTGCTCGCCGAGGAGGTGGACCCGGCCAGCCGCAGCCTGCTGGGCAACCACCCCCAGGCCTTCAGCCACATCGGACTCGTGAACGCCGCGTGGGCGATCCGGGAGGCGGAGGACGAGGAAGCCGGCGCGGGCTAACGCCGGGCTATCCTCCCGCGATCCCCAGAGCGATGGCCACGACGGTGAGCCCGGCCAGCAGGCGTGGCACGGTGTGGGTGGGCCGGACCAGGAGGTAGAGGGTCAGGACGGCGCCGATGGGCGCGGCGAAGGCGTAGGTCAGGAAGAAGGTGGTGAGGGCTTCCAGGATCCAGCCGCCGAGCACCGAGCCGAGCTGGAACGGCACGTCCGGGGAGAAGAGGGGGATGAGCACCTCCGGGACCAGGTCCAGGAGGAGGAAGCCGGCGGTGAAGGCGGCGCCCAGCTCGATGTAGAGCTTGACCTCGGCCCGGTCCCTGGCGCGGAACGGCGCCGCCAGGATGCCCAGGACGGAGCGGAGCAGGAGCGCGGGCGGCGAGCCGGGCGCGTTGTGGTGGTAGAAGAGGCGGAGGCGGTGGCTCCAGCGCGTGAGGGCGTGGACGCCGGGCACGTCGTCGAGCCAGCGGGGTCCGGCGCCCATGGCGGTGATCCCGGCCACGAGCAGGACGGCCACGATGGCCTCGGCGGCGCCGTCGGTGCCGAAGAACCCGCCGAGGAGCGTCCCGGTGATGAGGACGACCAGGACGTCGCCGGCGAAGCGCAGCCCTTCGCGCCACCGGCTCCGCGCCTCCCACCGCTCGAGCCACGTCGGCGTCCGCTCCAGCGCGCCCTTCCAGAGGGGCGGCATGAAGTCCATCTCGAGCGGCGGCATCCCGTGCCGCTCCCGGAACGCCTGCCGCTCGTTGTGCTGGTCCACCATCCCGTTGATGAGTGCGGCGTCCACGAGCCACCAGGCGAGGGCGCCGCCGCCGGTGAAGAGCATGGCCAGGCCGGTAAACTCATGTCCCAGGTAGAAGCGGTGGGCGCCGAGCCAGCCCAGGGTGGCCCACAACGCCCACGCCACGCGCCGGCGCTTGCGCCGGTAGGCGTAGAGCTCCCGGAGCACGTCCCGGGAGAAGTCGGGGTCGAGGTGGTCGGGGCGGGCGGCCGGCATGCCTGGACCGTACGGCCGCCGCCGGGTGGGCGGCAAGGAGCACGTCGCCCCGGGCTTCCCGCCCTCACTCGGGCCGGAGCGCGTCCATGGGCGCGATGCGGGAGGCCCTCCACGCGGGCAGGTAGCAGGCGGCGACGGCGACGAGGCCCAGGCCGAGGACGCCCGCCGCCCAGGTCGTCGGGTCCAGGCGGTCCACGCCGAAGAGCAGTGACGCGATGAAGCGGGTGGCCGGGATCGCCGCGGCGAGACCCACGGCCAGGCCGATGGCCACCACGGCGGCGCCCTGGCGGACCACGAGCCAGCGGACGCCTCCGGGCGTGGCGCCGAGGGCCGTGCGGAGCCCGATCTCCCGGGTCCGGCGCGCGGTGACGTAGGCGACGACGGCGTAGATGCCCACCGTCGCCAGGAGCAGCGCGGCCAGGGCGGCGGCGGTGAGGAGGACCGAGGTCGCCGTCGTGTGGACCATGCTCCGGCCGACGAGCGCCGAGAGGGGTCGTGGCCGCTCCAGCGGCAGCGTCGGCGCCAGCTCGCGGACGGCGCGGAGCACGGCGGGGATCAGGCGGGAGGGCTCGTCGCCGGTACGGAGGACCAGGTTCAGGGTCGTGGGCAGCTCCGCCGCTCGCGGCCCGCTGTCGTTCAGCGGGAAGTACACGGCGGGGCGCGGCTCGTCCTTGAGGGAGGTGAACCGGACGCTGCCCACCACGCCCACGATGACGGACCAGTCGTCGTAGAGGTCGTTCCGGATCCGCTTGCCCAGCGCGCTCTGCCCCGGCCACCATCGTTCGGCGAAGGCCTCGTCCACGACGACGGCCCGGTAGCCGGCGCCGCCGTCGGTGTCCCGGAGGGTCCGCCCCTCGATGACGGGGATGCCCAGCGCCTCGTGGTAGCCGCCGTCGACGTACTGGTACTCGGCCATGGGCGGCAGCTCGCCCGGCTCCGTGGGATGGTCCTCGATGGCCAGCGAGCTGTTCTGCCGCACCAGCCCGAAGGGGATGTTGTGGACGCCGCCGACGGCCTCCACGCCGGGCACCGCCACCAGCCGCTCCCGGAGCTGCCGCCAGAGCTCGACACGCCGGGCGGGCGGGTACTCGGCGGCCGGCAGCTCCACGGGCAGGACCAGGGCGTTCTCCGCCGTGAAGCCCGGGCCCACGGCCACCAGGCTGCGGAAGCTCCGGACCATGAGGCCGGCGCCCACCACGAGCACGAGGGCCAGGGCGACCTGGGCCACGATGAGGCCGTTGCCGACGCGGGCTCCGGACGGCCGCCCCGTGGTCGCGCCCCGGAGCAGGGACGCCACCTCGTGGCGGGTGGCGAGCCAGACGGGCGCCAGCGCCAGCAGCCCGCCCACCACCAGTGTCAGGCCGGCCACCAGAGCCAGCGTCGGCGCGCCCACGCCGACCTGGGCCAGCCCCGGGATGGACGGGGGCGCCAGGTCGGCCGCGGCCCGCACCGCGGTGATGCCCAGGGCGCCACCGATGACGGCGCCGGCCAGCGTGAGGAGCAGGCTCTCCGCCAGGAAGTGCCGGAGCAGCGCGCCCCGGTCCGCGCCCAGCGCCATGCGCACGCCCACCTCGTCCCGCCGCCGCTCGAACCGGACCAGGAAGAGGTTGGCCACGTTGGCGCAGCCGATGAGCAGGAGCAGCACGGCCGTGGCCAGCACCACCAGCATCGGCGCCTCCGCCTCGCCGACCACGACCTCCTTCAGCGGCAGGACCCGGGGCGCGAAGCCCGCCTGCTCCAGCAGGCCCGGCGAGAAGACCTCCGGGAACCGGTCCTCCACCTGGAGCAGCAGCCGGCCCAGCTCGGCGCTGGCCACCTCCAGGTCTACCCCGTCCGCCAGCCGTGCCAGCCCGGGGTAGACGAGCTGCCCGGGTTGGAGGTCGGCGGGGTCGACGATGAGCGGCTTCCACAGCTCCGTGTCCTCCGACGGCAGCATCACCTCCCGGGGCGCGATGCCCACGACCCGGTGCGCCACGCCGTCGACGCGGAGCGGCCGGTCGAGGACGCCGGGATCCCGGCCGAACCGTCCGGTCCAGGCGTTCTCGCTCAGCACCACGACGGGCTCGGCGCCCGGCCGTCCCTCGTCCGGCGTGAAGAACCGGCCCGCCACGGGCCGCACGGCCAGCGTGCGGAAGAAGGCGGCGGTGACCACGGCGGCGTCGACCCGGACCGGCTCGGCATCGCCGCTCACGCCGAGCTTGGCCTCGTCGTACAGGGCCATGCCGTCGAAGACGCGCTGTCCTTCTCGCACGTGCTCGAAGACGCCGATGGAGAACGGCACCTCGTCGTAGCCCAGGCCCGGGGCCGTGAAGCCGATGGAGACGAGCCGGTCGGCGTCGGGATACGGCAGCGGCGAGATGAGGACCCGGTCCACCACCGCGAACACGGCCACCACCGCGCCGATGGTGACGGCCAGCGTCGTCAGCACGACGCCGGTGAAGAGCGGGGTCCTGGCGAGCCTGCGCAGGTGCAGGCCGGGCGTGGTCAAGGTCATGGGGTCGTTGCGCGGCACCGTGGCACGGGATCCTCTACCCATTAATTGCTCGACGGCGCCCCGATCTCACGGCGGGATCGCCGTGGGCGCGGGAGGCGCGCCGCTGCGAGACGCCCGGGACCCCGGCCAGCTCCAGGTGGGTCGTCTCGTCCGTCACCTCGAAATCGTACGCCGGGTACTCGTAGATGGGCATGCGCGGCTCGGTCTCTCCGAGGGAGTAGCCCCAGAGCCCGTCGTACTCGGAGGTGTCCTCGCCGATCTCGTCGAGCTGGCGCAGGTACTCGCTCACCGACTTGGACTCGATGATCACGACCTTGCCCATCTCGCCGATGATGGGGCTGTGGGCCCGGGTCGGGTCGTGGTCGAACTCCAGGATGCGGCGGCCGTAGCGCGTGATGCCGATGGTCCGGAACGTCAGGCTCTTCCCCACGGCCGGCAGGTTCAGCACGCTCCGGTCCAGCGACAGGAACGGCAGGTCGGCGTCGGCCCGGAGCCGGTCCACGTGCTCCCGCATGCGGGGCGCGTCGTCGGGGAAGTCCCGGACCCGGTCGTGGAACGACGCCGGCACCTTGCCGTGGACCTTCTCCTCGATCTCCTCCTGCACCACACGGGCCAGGGGCGTGTAGGCGAACTGGTTCTCCATGTAGCCCTTCACGACGAAGGTGTAGTACGGCAGCACGCCGATCTCGTTCAGCGTCTGCCGCAGCTTCGCCGTGTGGCCGCGACGGGAGGCGGCCGCCGTCATGACGAGCTGGTTCGTCACCGTCCAGCCGGCGGAGATGAGCCGCTCCACCGCCGCCCGCGCCTCCGGCGTCACCTCCATGGGCGACTCGAAGTGGGTCTGGATCAGGAACTGCCGCACGCCCACCTCCATGGCCTTCTCCCGGAACCGGGCCAGGGTCGCCACCAGATCCGGCGTCACCCGCATGGGCAGGTAGACGGGGAGCCGCGTGCCCAGCCGTACCCGGACCAGCTCGGCGTACTTCTCACCCGGCGGACGCGCCTCGTTGGCCTCCTTCTTCCGTTTCGCCATCTCGTAGACGGCGTCCAGCACCTGCTCCAGGCTCCGGTCCGTGGCCATGAGGGCATCGCCCCCGGTGATGAGGATGTCACGGAGCTGGGCGTCGTTCTCGAAGTAGGCCATCTGGTCCGCCAGCTTCTCCGGCCACGACTTCTGCGGCGCGAGCTTCTCCAGCTCGAAGTTCAGTATGCCGTCCTGGAAGCCGTACATGCGCTGGCACACGGAGCAGAGCCCGCCGCACGCCCGGCCCGTGGTGTCCGGGATGAGGATGGCCACGTCCGGGTAGCGGCGGTGCACGCAGTCGCCCTCCGGCAGGAGCCAGCCCGCCGCGTTGGGCTTGCCCGGCTCCACCAGGTCCTCCTTCTCCCACGCCACGATGTGGCCGAACTCGTCCACGAGCTGCTGGGAGTAGACCACGTAGTGGCGGATCGCCAGGTCGGCGCCGATGGCGAAGTACGGCACCCGTACGTGGAGCAGCGACAGGTAGTACGGGTTCACGAAGAAGGGGATGCCCCGCTCCCGGGCCTCGTACAGCACCTTCATGGTGTCCGGGTCCAGCGACTCGCCCAGCAGCTCGTTCAGCAGCTCCGGCGAGCGGACCGCCAGCTTGAGGTGGAAGTGCATGTCCTTCCACCATTCCAGCATCCGGAGGTGCTTCTGCTCCCGGGACATGCCCGCCTCGAACCGGAACGCGGGACTCGAGATCTCGCCCCGGTCCATGTAGTCGATGAGCGTGTCGATGATCCGCTCCCGGTTCTCCTCCCGCAGCTTCACGATCCGGGGATCCAGCCCCGACGGGTAGCGCTCCATCCACTCCGCCAGCCGCTCCCGGTCCGGCGTCTCCACACGCTCGTTCTCGCCGGAGAACTGGCGGAACAGGTGCAGCATGTCCTCGAAGAAGAACGGCTTGGCACCGCCGGTGCCGTGGTGTACCGCCAGCCAGATGAGCTTCACCGGATTCGAGACCGCCAGCTCGCCCCGGAGGTTCAGGTCCGCGAACTCGCGGCCCGCGTTGTCGACGTAGTCCAGCAGCCGGATGCCGGCGTAGTCCCGCCACTCCAGCGCCTCGAACTGCTCCCGCGTCGGGTGCTCCGCCTCGTAGTACGCCAGCGCCGCCGGCCGGTCCTGCAGCGACGCCAGCACCCAGTTGCGCACCCCCACCAGCGCCTCGGTCTCGTTGGCCGAGCTGCGCATGACCTCCTCCAGAGGCGGATTCTCCCGGAGCAGCGTCTTCAACAGCTTGTGCGACTTGACGTTGATGGCGATGCGGTCCAGCTCGGCGATGGTCGTCATGGCAGGCTCCATCGGTCCACACGACGGAGGGCACGACCGGCGCCCGGGGCAAACGACGGCCACACCCGGTACCGGTAATCTGCATACTCCACACTGCGCGGGACAGAGTCATGCGCGGCCCACGACGCGGCGGAAAGCCGTCGAGTCCGCTCCTCGCCGGGCCGCCGCGAAGGCTAGCCGCCCCGGAACCGCTCCGGGATGGGCAGCTCCGCCGACGCGTGCTGGCTCGTGATGGCCGCGACCCACCAGCGCCCGTCGTGGCGCACGAGCTCGATGCTGTCCAGCCCGGGAACGGTCGGGCTCTCCGGGTCCGTTCCGATCCGCGGCTCGAAGACGACGAAGGCGTGGGCGATGTTGCCCCACACCGTCACCTCCCGGCCCGCGATGGTCTCGCCGAACCCCGTCGTCGCGATATCCCGCTCTTCGTAGAAGTCCGCGAAGTCCTGGACCCAGCCGTCCACGTCCATGACCCGGACGCTGCCCGGGCCCCGGGGCGCGAAGACGAGCACCGCCTCCGGCAGGAAGAACGACCGGGCGCGGTCCCAGTCCGGATCCTCGCCGGGGTCGAAGGAGATCGAGGCGTAGAGGCTGTCGATGAGGGCGTTGACCTCGGCCTCGGCCTGCGCCGCCAGAGGCTGTGCCCCGAGCGGTCGGGTCAGGAGGACGAGGAGCAGGAGAGCAGCGCTGGATCTGGTCATGGCTGGCGTTCACCTCGCCGAAGGGTGGTCCAGTGTCTCGATCAGGATGAACCCGACCGTGCCACCCTCACAAGGAGCGCGTCGGGCTGCTCCCGAACGCCGTTCTCCCCGTCCTCGCCGTCCTCCCTGTTCAATCCCGGGGGCCGTGCCCCGCCGGCAACGGGGATCGGCGAGCCCGGCTCGCTGCGGCTCCCGGTTCTTTCGCATCTCCTCCGGGGCGTCCATGTTTCCGGGACAACCGCAATCCGAGCACGGAGTGGAACGCATGTCTACACGCGCCCTTCGCCTGTCGCTGCTCGCCATCTTCCTCGCCGCGCCCCTCGCGGCGCAGGAGGTGGTGGAGACCTACCAGACCCCCGTCCCCGAGCTGGCCCGGTTGGTGGATGCGCCGGTGACGCCGGCGGCGGACGTGTCGCCGGACGGCGAGGTCCTGCTGCTCCAGGAGCGGCCGTCGCTGCCGACCATCGCGGAGGTCTCCCGGCCGGAGCTCCGCCTCGCCGGACTGCGCATCGACCCGCGCGACAACGGCCCGAGCCGGTCCCAGGGCTACACCGGGCTTACGCTCAAGGAGCTGCCGGACGGTGCGGAGCGCCCCATCGCCGGGGTCCCGGAGCGCGGCATCCGGAACGTCGGCTTCTCGCCGGACGGCGAGCACATCGCGTTCACGGTGGACCGCGACGAAGGGATCGAGCTGTGGGTCGCGTCGGTGGACGACGCCCGGGCCTGGAGGCTGATGGACCGTGCGGTGAACGACGCCATGTTCGGGTGGCCGTACGACTGGACCCCGGACTCCCGGGCGCTGATCGTGCGGCTGGTCCCCGAGGGCCGGGGCGCGCCGCCGGCGCAGCCCATGGTGCCCACGGGCCCGGTGATCCAGGAGAACGTGGGCAAGGCGGCGCCGGTCCGAACGTATCAGGACCTGCTGGAGGATCCGCACGACGAGGCGCTCTTCGAGCACTACACGACGACGGAGCTGGTGCGGGTCGAGCTGGACGGCCGGGCCACGACGTTGCTGGAGCCGCGGATCATCGCCGGCGCCGACGTCTCGCCGGACGGCCGCTACATCCTCGTGGAGTCGATCCACCGGCCGTTCTCGTACCTGGTCCCCGCGTACCGCTTCCCCCAGACGGTGGAGGTGGTCTCTGCGCGGGACGGCAGCGCCGTGGCGACCATCGCCGAGCTGCCGCTCCAGGAAGAGGTGCCGCCGGGGTTCGGCTCGGTGCCCACCGGGATGCGCTCCGTGGGCTGGCGCGCCGACGCCGACGCGACGCTGGCCTGGGTCGAGGCGCTCGACGAGGGCAACGCCCGCATGGAGGCCGAGTACCGTGACCGGGTCTTCATGCTCGAGGCCCCGTTCGACGGCGAGCCGACACGGATCATCGACCTCAAGCTCCGCTTCGGCGGCATCATGTGGGGCGACGACGACCTGGCGCTGGTCAACGAGTCGTGGTTCGCCACGCGCATGGCCCGTGGCTACGTGGTGGACCCGAGCGACCCCGGCGCGGGCCGCGTCCTCTTCGAGTTCTCCTACGAGGACGCCTACGCGGACCCCGGCCGGCCCGTCACCCACGCCACGGACCGGGGCACCCGCGTCCTGACGCTGGCCGACGGCGGCGACGCCATCTACCTCGTGGGCGAGGGCGCCTCGCCGGAAGGGAACCGGCCGTTCCTGCGCAAGATGGACCTGGCCACGGGCGAGACGGAGGAGCTGTTCCGCTCCGAGGCGCCCTTCTACGAGCGTCCGGTGGACGTGCTGGACGCCGACGACCACGTGATCGTCACCGTCCGGGAATCGCCGACGGAGCCGCCCAACTACTTCGTCCGGGACCTGGACCGGAACCGGATGACACAGGTCACCGACTTCCCGCATCCGTATCCCGAGCTCAAAGACATCCAGAAGGAGTTCATCACGTACGACCGGGCGGACGGCGTGCAGCTCACGGCGACGCTCTACCTGCCGGCCGGCTACGACGCCGGGGAGGACGGCCCGCTGCCCACCTTCGTGTGGGCGTACCCCCGGGAGTACAAGAGCGCCGCGGCGGCCGGCCAGGTCACCGACTCGCCGTACCGGTTCAACCGCGTCAGCTACTGGGGCGCCATCCCGTGGGTGACCCGGGGCTTCGCCGTCATCGACGACGCGTCCATGCCCGTCATCGGCGAAGGCGACCAGGAGCCCAACGACACCTTCCGGGAACAGCTCGTCGCCAGCGCCCGCGCCGCCATCGACGAGGGCGTGCGACGCGGCGTGACCGACCCCGACCGCGTCGCCATCGGCGGCCACTCCTACGGCGCCTTCATGACCGGCAACCTGCTGGCCCACTCGGACCTGTTCCGGGCCGGTATCGCACGGAGCGGGGCGTACAACCGCACCCTCACGCCCTTCGGGTTCCAGCGCGAGGAGCGGCTCTACTGGGAGGCGCCCGAGATCTACTACGCCATGTCGCCGTTCATGCACGCCGATGACGTCGACGAGCCGATCCTCCTGATCCACGGGCTCGCCGACAACAACTCCGGGACCTTCCCGGTCCAGTCCGAGCGGTTCTACCACGCCCTCAAGGGGCTGGGCAAGACGGTCCGCCTGGTCTTCCTCCCGGCCGAGAGCCACGGCTACCGCGCCCGGGAGTCCATCCTCCACATGCTGTGGGAGATGGACCGGTGGCTGATTCAGTACGTGAAAGAAGCTCCGCCTCGCGAGCCGGCCGGCGATTAGGCGAGGAGGGTGAGGCGAGATCGGTGAAGCGAGGTGTGGACTGCGAGGAGGGTGCGGC
>CAYQCY010000091.1:12588-13998 GCA_964416095.1 uncultured Gemmatimonadaceae bacterium | reverse complement strand
TGAGACTGGATCTGGAGGAGTTCGAACCGTACGGGTCCGCTCCTGGGCCTCTTTGGCTCTGGACTGGACGAAACCAGGTGCCGGTGCCCTTCACCACGAACGCTTCATTCGATGTGGTGGGAAATCACGTGCATCTGGTGGCAGGGCCAGATTTCCGGGTGGAAGTCCACAATGGGGAAGGACTCCGGGCGGTCTACGGGGTGGAGCGAGAGCCACGGATTGTCTCAGCTTCAGACCTCGATTCGTATCGAGGGTTTGTTCAGGAGTATCTGCCTGAAGCGATGCAGGCGGAGTACCTGGAAGCTCTCGACAACGAGGAGAGACCGGATAGGCTCCCTGGGTATGACCGGTTGATCGCATCAAGCGATGGGTATGTGTGGGCACAGGTTTACGAGTCGGATCTCGCCGCGCCCCACGACTGGGATGTATTTGACCGAGAGGGGGTTTTCCGCGGCCGGGTCCATGTGTGGAGCGGATTCTATCCGTTCGTAATTGCTGAAGAGGTGATGGTGGGAGTCTGGCGAGATTCGATGGGAGTCGAGTTCGTTCGTTTGTACCGGCTTCGCAGGTGAGGAGGTGTCTGGGAACCGCAGTGCCGGCATGGGCTGGTGGATGGCCTGAAACACCGGCACCCATCCTATGCCAAAAAAGTTGCCGCTTTCGCTCACTTCGTTCGCTCCAGAGAGCACGGCTCAGAGAGCCACGCCGCCAACCTCTGAACGTTAGCCGAAAGCCAACGCCGATGAATGGTCGAGAGCTTCTGCCTTGCCTCCAGGCGTGGGTAGGAACCTCGTTCGGAGAGGACCACTCGTCGGTCGGAGGTTGCAGCCATGGCCAAGCTCATTGAATCCGATCCAACCGTGATGATGGGGAAGCCGGTGGTGGCCGGTACCCGGATCACGGTGGAGTCCATCCTGGAGCGGCTGGCTGCGGGCGAGTCGGCCGATCAATTGTTGGAAGCCCATCCGCGCCTGACGCGAGAGGCGATCCAGGCCGCGCTGGCGTTTGCGGCAGAGGCGCTGAAGGCCGATGTCGTCTACCCGCTCCCCGACGAGGCGCCTGAACGTCCTGTGTGACGAGAGACGACATCATGCGAAAGAGGCTTCGCAAAAAGCTCCGTCGTGGCGAGTACCGGGAGTTCGGCTTCGATCTCGATTGGAAGTTCTCCAGTGGTGTGACGGTTGCGGTTGCGGATGACTTCTGGAACGATCTGATCGACCTCGTCGAGGCGCGGGCGCTGATCCTCGGCGGTGGTGGCGATCAGGCGGGTGGTACCGCTTTCATCACCCGGGATTGGGCGCCGGGAGCGGTTGCGGGGGATCGCGAGGCGGTATTGTCCTGGGCCCGGCAGCAGTCGATTGTAACGAAAGTAACCGCAGGTCCCCTTGTTGACGCGTGGGCCTGGTAGGC
>CAYQCY010000091.1:0-12488 GCA_964416095.1 uncultured Gemmatimonadaceae bacterium | reverse complement strand
CTCGAGGGCGGGGAACGGCTCGATGCATTTCTGGAGGAATTCCGCACGGTGACCCGGGATCAAGCCGTAGCGTTTCTGGAGCAGGCCCGGAATCATCAACCTCTCGACACGATCCCACCGCCGGAGTAGAGCCCATGCTGTACCGCATTGAAGCACGATGGCGGCCCACGCTTCCCCTCCTACCGCGCCTTAAGGTGGCGCAAGTCAGCGGGCCGCAGGGGGTTCCGCCCGTTCGGACCCGCATGGTTCGCAGGCGCCGACGCCGCATGACAATGCGGTTGTCGCCTCCGCTCACTACGTTTGCTCCGGTGAAGCACGACGGATGAGCGGTGGAAACACAACAGCGGAAACCACCCGGAAGGCACGGCAATGCGCACGCCCGGTGGCCACGAAGGCGGTCGAGGGCACGGTCGAAGAAGCGCTGTCGCTGGTCCGGGCGCCCGGCCAGGCTCTGGTGGCCACGGTCGCCACGGGAGCGAAGATCGATGAGCTGCCGGTGCGGCTCGTGTGGTCCGGGTCCGACGTCGACCTGTCCGGCACCCCGTCGCCCGATGGGCGGCACATGGCTTTCGTTGACTGGTCCACAGGTGATGTGGCTGTGCGTGACCTGGTGGCCGGCACCAGCCGGCGACTGACCGACCAAGGGAGCTGGGCGGAGTCGGACGCTTTCGCGGAGCTGGGGTGGCAGGATGGTCGCCCGACGGGTGCACCCGTAGTGGTTCGGGAAAGAGCGGGTTGGATGTACCCGTTGGGGTTCGTGGGCGACGACGGGGACCGCATCGCTTGACTCGAGTTCTGGCGGATCCGTCCATCCTCGAAACGGGTGAGCCGGGTGGACCCGCCCCGCCGTCAGTGCTCCCGGCCCTCGAGGTCCGTCAGCGCCGCCTCCGCCGCTTCCGCCACCTCCTCGTTGGGGTCGGCGGCCAGGCGTTCCAGCGCGGGCCGGACATCGGGGTGGCCGATGCGGCCCAGGAGATCCGCCGTGTCGCCCTTCCGGCTGTCGTCCCCGGCGAGGGGGCCGTCCCCCTCGAGGCCGGCGACGAGGTGTGGAACCAGCGCGTCCAGCCCGTCCGGATCCAGGAGCAGCCCCATACGGCCTTCCATGGCGCTGCGGGACCACAGCTCGACGAACGCCGCCGTGGCCCGGCCGTCCGCCAGGCGCTCGGCGGCGTCGGCGTGGCCACGGACCGGACCTGCCGGGGGCAGACCGGGCAGCCCGAGGTGATGAAGAGAAGGATGTGCGTGTCCTTCTCCAGGGGCTCCAGCGCCCGCTCGGCAGCCCGCACCTCCTCGGGCTCCGTGAGGGCTTCCAGGGCTTCCAGATCCGCGATCGGCTCGTTCATGACGGCACCGGCGAGAGTGGCATACGTGCTTTCCCGGCGAGGTAGCCGGTAGCGGAACGCTCGACGAGCCCACGTCGGGAAGGGTGGGCGGCCTCGGGAGCGTCGGGACGATGGGCGGAGCAGCAGCGCGGTCTCCGTTGCGTGGACCCCGCGCAACCGTAGCTTACGCCGTGACCAGCAAGCCGGTCCCCGCCCCGTTCCCGGGGCGGATGACTGCTCGCCAGGCCCACCTTCTAGAGGAATCAGCGTGACCAGGACCGACGCCGGCGCCGTTCCTCGGGGGGACCCGCCGATCCGTGCCGAGGTCTTCGGCATCGAGCGCCTGGAACACCACGCCCGGAGCCTGGCAGAGGCCCAGAGCATCACCGAGACGCCCACCCGGGGCCGCAATCTCCTCCGCAGGGTCCGCCGGAACGGACGCGCGCTCGTGGCGGCGTACCGTGACATCGTGGAGGCGGTGCGGGCGAAGCGCGAGATCACGCCGGGCGAGGAGTGGCTCCTCGACAACTTCTTCGTGGTGGATGAACAGCTCCGGGAGGTACGCGACCACCTGCCGGGGAGCTACTACCGCTTGCTGCCGAAGATCGCCGACGGGCAGCACCTGGCAGGATTTCCCCGGGTCTACGGGCTGGCGTGGGCCTACGTGGCCCACACCGACAGCCGGTTCGAGCTGGACACGCTGCGGCGCTTCGTCCGGGTGTACCAGGAGGTCCAACCCCTCGGCATCGGGGAGCTCTGGGCGGTGGTCATCCACCTTCGAGTGGCCCTGCTGGAGAACCTGCGGCGGGTCGCGGAGCCCATGGTCGGCGCTCGTCACGCCCGGGCCCGGGCCGACGAGGTGGCGGACCGGCTGTTGGGCCTCAGCGGACGCCGTGCGGAGCCGGTGGACGAGGTGCTGGGCCGCCTGGGTGACGGGCCCATGGACAGCGCATTCGCCGTGCAGCTCGTCCAGCGCTTGCGGGACCAGGCGCCGTCGATCAACCCGGCGCTGGACTGGCTCCATGAGAAGCTGGCCGCCCGGGGGACGTCCGCCGCCGAGGTGGTGGCGCGGGCCCACCAGGCGCAGGCCGAGACGAACGTCACCGTCCGCAACATCATCACCAGCATGCGGTGGCTGTCCTCCATCAACTGGCCGGACTTCGTCGAGGGCGTGAGCCTGGTGGACGACATCTTCCGGGCGGCTCCCGGTTTCGCGGCGATGGATTTCGCGACCCGCGATACGTACCGGGCACGGGTCGAGCTGTTGTCCCGGAGGTCACGGCACACCGAGCTGGACGTGGCGCGGGAAGCCGTACGGTCGGCCAGGGAAGCGCACCAGGATCCGGAGGAGGTCGGGTGGCCCCGGGTGCCCGAGCGGCCCCGGGAGGATCCGGGGTACTACCTGGTCTCGCACGGGCGGCAGGCGTTCGAGAAGCGCCTGGGGTACAGGGTCCCGTGGCGCACCCGCATCGCACGAGCGTTTCGCGCCAACGCGGTGCCGGTATACCTCGGCACCCTGGCCGTCGTCATGGCCCTGCTCCTGGCCGTGCCGCTGGTCGTGACATGGCGCGGCGGGGCACCCGCTTCCATCGTCGTCCTGCTGCTGGCCATCCTGGCCGTGGTGCCGGCCTCCGACATCGCGGTGGCCCTGGTCCACCGCCTGGTCACCGCCATCGTCCTGCCACGCCTCCTCAGCAAGCTCGACTTCAGCGACGGTGTGCCGGCAGAGTTTCGTACCATGGTGGTGGTGCCGACGCTCCTGACCAGCGCGGAGGACGTGAAGGACGCCTTGGAACGGCTCCAGGTCCATTACCTGGCGAACCCCGACGGCCATCTTCACTTCGCGCTGCTGACGGACTGGAGCGACGCACCGCGGGAGCACATGCCGGAGGACGACGTGCTCCTCACCGAGGTGGCCGACAGGATCGCGGGGCTCAACGCACGGTACGGAGCCTTGCCTGACGGAGAGGACCGGTTCCTGGTCCTGCACCGCCGGCGCCTGTGGAACGAGCGGGAAGGCAAGTGGATGGGTTGGGAACGGAAGCGGGGGAAGCTGCACGAGTTGAACCGGCTGCTCCGGGGTGCCACCGATACGACCTTCGTGCCCGTGAACGGCGAGCCGCCCGCCGTGCCCGCCGGTGTCCGCTACGTCATCACGCTGGATGCCGACACGCGGCTTCCCCGGGCATCCGCGTACCGGCTGGCCGGGGCGATGGCGCATCCGCTGAATCGACCGCGCTTCGACCCGGAGGCCGGGCGCGTGGTGGAAGGCTACGGGATCCTCCAGCCGGGCATCACGCCGTCCCTTCCCACCGGACCGGGGAGCACGACGTACCAGCGCATCGTGTCGGGGCCCGGTGGCGTGGACCCGTATGCGGCCGCGGTTTCCGACGTCTACCAGGACCTGTTCGGCGAAGGTTCGTATACGGGCAAGGGGATCTACGACGTGGATGCGTTCGAGACGGCGTTGGCGGGTCGAGTCCCGGAGAACGCCCTCCTGAGCCATGACCTCTTCGAGGGGATCTTCGCCCGCGCCGGGCTGGTGACCGACGTCGATCTTTTCGAGGAGTTCCCGACGAGCTACGAGGTGGCCGTCCACCGCCAGCATCGATGGGTGCGCGGCGACTGGCAGCTTCTCCCCTGGATCCTGGGCCATGCGCGCGATGCGGCGGGGCGGAAAAAGCGCACGCCCATCCCCGCCCACGGCCGCTGGAAGATGTTGGACAACCTGCGTCGTAGCCTTCTCGCCCCCGCCTCGTTCCTCCTCCTGGTGGCCGCCTGGACCCTGCCCGGCGTGTCCCCGCTGCTCTGGACGAGCCTGGTCCTGGGCGCGTTCGTCGTACCGGCCTACATGCCGGTGCTCGACGGGTTGATCCCCCGGGGCAAGGGGTTCTCCAAGCGGAGTCACCTGCGAGGCACGGGCAGCGACATTCGCGTGGCCTCGATGCAGCTGCTGCTGGCGTTGACCACGCTCGCGCACCAGGCGTGGGTCATGACCGATGCCGTGGTGCGCACGCTGGTGCGGCTTTACATCACCAGGCGGAACCTCCTCGAGTGGGTCACCGCCGTCCGGGCGGGGTACGGGGTCGACGTCAGGATTCGCACCTCCCTCTGGCACATGCGGTGGAGCGTCATCCTTGCCGTGGCCGCCGGCGTGCTCTTCGTGGTCCTCAAGCCGGGCGCGTGGCCGGTGGCGGCCCCCATCGTGGTGCTCTGGGCACTGGCCCCGGCGCTGGCGTGGCGTGTAAGCGTGCCCTTCAAGTCAGCGGAGGCACAGCGGCTCGCCGAGGAGGAGACGCGCGCGCTGCGGCTCGTCGCGCGCCGGACCTGGCGCTTCTTCGAAGCCTTCGTGACCGACGAGGACCACGCGCTCCCGCCGGACAACTACCAGGAAGACCCGGAGCCGGAGGTCGCCCACCGCACGTCGCCGACGAACATGGGGCTGTACCTGCTCAGCACGATGGTCGCGCGCGACTTCGGCTGGATCGGGACCCTGGACATGGTCCAGCGGCTCGAGGCCACGCTGGGGACCATGACCGAGCTGCGTCGCTTCCGTGGCCATTTCGCCAACTGGTACGACACCACCGACCTCCGGCCCCTGGACCCCGTCTACGTCTCCACCGTGGACAGCGGGAACCTGGCGGGGCACCTTCTCGCAGTGGCGCAGGGCTGCCGCGAGCTGAGCCAGCGTCCGCCGGCTCCGAGCCAGCCGGTGTTGGACGGGATTCGCGATGCGCTCCAGCCGGTGCTGGACATCGTGGACGACGCCGCATTCCACCCGCGTTCCGAAACGGTGACGGAGCTGCAGGTGCGGCAGGCGGTGGAGGCCATGGCGGCGTTGCTCGACGAGCCGCCCGCGTCGGTCCCCGACTGGGTCCGCAGGTTCGATGAGATGCAGGCCCGCGCGGAGAACCTGCTGGACATCGCCCGCGTGCTGTCGAGCGGCCAGGAGAACGCGTCGGGCTCGGAGTTCGTGGCCTGGGCCACCGCGGTCCGGGATACGGTGCAGAGCCACGCCCGCGACTTCGCGCTGCAGGACGAGGATCGCGACGCGGCCGACGCGGCCGGGGCCGAGCTCGAGCACCGGCTGTCTGCCCTCGCCCTCCAGGCCGGACGGATGGCCCGGGCCATGGACTTCCGGTTCCTCTTCGACACGTCGCGCAAACTCTTCTCCATCGGCTTCCGCGTGGCGGACGACGCGCCCGATCCCGGCAGCTACGACCTGCTGGCCTCGGAGGCGCGGCTGGCGAGCTTCGTGGCCATCGCCAAAGGCGACGTCACGCCGCCGCACTGGTTCGTCCTCGGCCGGGCCCTGACACCGGTGGGGCGCGGCGCGGCCCTCCTCTCGTGGTCGGGGTCGATGTTCGAATACCTGATGCCGCTGCTGGTGATGGAACAGCCCGTGCGCAGCCTCCTGGATCTCACGTGCCGTCTGGTGGTGCGGCGCCAGGTCCGGTACGGCAGGGAGCGTGCGGTTCCGTGGGGCGTATCCGAGTCGGCGTACAACGTGCGGGATGTGGACCTCAACTATCAGTACTCGGATTTCGGCGTGCCCGGTCTGGGGCTCAAGCGCGGCCTCTTCGAGGACGTGGTGGTTGCTCCGTACGCCACCGTCCTCGCGGCGATGATCGATCCCGGGGCCGCGTTGCAGAACCTGGGTCGTCTGGCTGCCGCCGGCGCGCTGGGCGAATACGGGTTCTACGAGGCGCTCGACTACACCCCGACCCGGTTGCCGGAAGGAGCCCGCGTGGCGGTGGTGCGGGCCTACATGACCCACCACCAGGGGATGTCCATCGTGGCGCTCGGCAACGTGATCCATGACGGCCGGACGCGCAGGCGTTTTCACGCCCACCCCATGGTGCAGGCGGCGGAGCTGCTCCTCCAGGAGCGGACCCCGCGGTCGGTGGCCGTGGCCCGGCCGCGCGGTGAGGAGGTGCGGGAGGCCGCCCACGTCCGCGACCTGGTGCCGCCGTCGCTGCGGCGCTTCGAGTCGCCCCACGACATCTCGCCGCGCACCCACCTGTTGTCCAACGGGCGCTACATGGTCATGGTCACCGCGGCGGGCTCGGGCTTCAGCCGCTGGCACGACCTTGCCGTCACGCGGTGGCGCGAGGACGCGACGCGCGACCACTGGGGGACGTTCCTGTTCGTGCGGGACACCGAGACCGGAGAGGTGTGGTCCGCCGGGTTCCAGCCCACGGGAACCGAGGTGGACAGGTACGGCGTCGTCTATACGGAGGACCGCGCCAAGATCACGCAGCGTGACCGGTCGTTGGCCCTCACGCTCGAGATCGTGGTGTCGGCGGAAGACGACGCGGAGCTGCGCCAGCTGACGGTGACCAACCTGGAGAACCGCGATCGAGAGATCGAGATCACCTCCTATGCGGAAGTGGTGCTGGCGCCCCAGGCCGCCGATGAGGCCCACCCGGTCTTTTCCAACCTCTTCGTGGAGACCGAATTCGTTCCCGCCACGGAGACGCTCCTGGCCACCCGGCGCCCGCGGGAGGCGGGCGAGCGGCCGCCGTGGCTGGCCCACGTCGTTGCCATCGACGGCAAGACCGTCGGCACGTGCGAGTACGAGAGCGACCGGGCCCGCTTCCTGGGTCGGGGCCGCGGGCTCCGCACGCCGCTCGTCGTGATCGACGGCAAACGCCTTTCCGGTACCGTCGGAACCGTGCTCGACCCCATCGTCAGCCTCCGCTACCGACTGGCGGTTCCCGCCGGCGCAACGGCCCGCGTCGTGTTCACGACGCTCGTGGCCGCCACCCGGGACGAGGCCGTCGATTTCGCCGAGAAATACCGGCAGCCGGAGACGTTCGAGCGGGAGAGCTCACTCGCGTGGACGTATGCCCAGGTACAGCTGCACCACCTCCGGATCACGCAGGACGAAGCGCACCTCTTCCAGCGCCTGGCGAATCGCCTGCTGTACAACGATCCCACCTTGCGTACCACCGCCAGCGATCTCGTGGCCAACCGCCGGGCCGCGGCCGGCCTCTGGGTCCATGGCATCTCGGGCGATCTGCCCATCGCCGTCGTGCGTGTCGAACAGGACGAGGAGCGGGACGTCGCGCGCCAGCTCCTCCGGGCCCACGAGTACTGGCGGCTCAAGGGGATCGCCGCCGATCTGGTGATCCTGACGGCACACGGAGCCTCTTACGCGCAGGAGCTGCAGGAGTTCTTCGAAGCCATGGTGCGGACGAGCGAGTCCGCGGCGGGGAGTGAGACCGATGGGGCGCGGGGGAGCGTCTTCGTGCTGCGCGAGGACCTGCTGTCCGAGGAGGACCGCCTCCTGCTGCGGTCGGCGGCCCGGGTGCTGATTCTGGCCAACAGGGGCACCCTCTCCGAGCAGGTGGTCCGACTTCAGCGCCAGAGGCCCGGCCCCGTGCCGCCGCGCCTGCGTGCACCGCCCGAAGACGGCGAGCCCGTCCCGCCGCCCGCGCCGGACCTCTCGTTCTTCAACGGCCTGGGAGGGTTCACGGGGGACGGCCGTGAATACGTCACGATCCTGGGCGAAGGGCAATGGACGCCGGCACCCTGGATCAACGTCGTGGCCAACCCCGGCTTCGGGTTCCACGTGTCCGAGTCGGGCTCCGGCTACACCTGGTCCGTCAACAGCCGCGAGAACAAGCTGACGCCGTGGACGAACGATCCCGTCAGCGATACGCCGGGCGAGGTGTTCTACGTCCGCGATCTCGACTCGGGCGCGCTCTGGGGACCGACCTGCCTGCCGATCCGGGAAAACCACGCGCCCTATGTCATCCGGCACGGCCAGGGGTACAGCGTGTTCGAGCACACGTCGCACGGCATCGCCCTGGAGCTCCTCCAGCTCGTGCCCCCCGACGACCCCGTCAAGGTCTCGCGGCTCGCCCTGGCGAACGAGTCTCCCCACACCCGGCGCCTCTCCGTGACGGCGTACGCGGAGTGGGTGCTCGGCGTCGACCGCGGCGCCTCCGCGCCCCACGTCGTCACCGAAATCGATCCGGTCACGGGTGCCCTCTTCGCGCGGAATGCCTGGAACGGGGAGTTCGCGCACCGCGTCGCGTTCGCCGATCTGGGTGGACGCCAGACGGCATGGACCGGCGACCGCGTCGAGTTCCTGGGCCGCAATGCCAGCTTCGACCACCCCGCGTCCCTCGAACGGCGCACCCCACTGTCCGGGAAGACCGGCGCGACCCTGGACCCCTGCGCCGCCCTGCAGACGGCGGTGGAGCTGGAGCCGGGGGAGCGCGCCGAGATCCTGTTCCTCCTGGGCCAGGGAGAGAACGCCGACGAGGCGCGCATGCTCGTCGAGAGCTATCGCCGACGGGAGCGCGGTACGCTGCTCCGCGACGTGCGCCAGCACTGGGATGCCGTGCTCGGTACCGTCCAGGTCACGACGCCGGACGCGTCCATGAACCTGCTCCTGAATCGGTGGCTGCTCTATCAGACGCTTTCCTGCCGCATCTGGTCGCGCTCGGCGTTCTACCAAGCCGGCGGGGCGTACGGGTTCCGTGACCAGCTCCAGGACGTGATGGCGTTGATGGTGGCCAGGCCTGAGCTCGGGCGCGAACACATCCTCCGGGCTGCCGCCCGGCAGTTCACCGAAGGGGATGTCCAGCACTGGTGGCATCCCCCCACGGGCCGGGGCGTGCGGACCCGCATCTCGGACGACCTCCTCTGGCTGCCCCACGCGGTGACCCGCTACCTGGGCATCACCGGCGACGGGTCGATCCTCGATGAAGAGGTCTCCTGGCTCGAAGGGAAGACCCTCGAGGATGACCAGCAGGAGGCCTACTTCGAGCCCCGGGTGTCCCCGTACCGGGCGACGCTCTTCGAGCATTGCGCCCGCGCGCTGGACCGCAGCCTCGCCACGGGCAGCCACGGCCTTCCCCTGATGGGGGCCGGGGACTGGAACGACGGCATGAACCGGGTGGGCCGCGATGGGCGGGGCGAGAGCGTCTGGTTGGGTTGGTTCCTCCTGGCCACCCTGCGCGACTTCGCTCCCATCGCCGAACGCCGCGGGGAACGCGAGCGCGCCGCACGGTGGCGGAATGCGGCCGCCTCGCTCGGCGCCGCCCTCGAACGGGAGGCGTGGGACGGCGAGTGGTACCGACGCGCCTTCTTCGACGACGGGACACCACTCGGATCGGCGGACAACGAGGAGTGCAGGATCGACGCCATACCCCAGGCCTGGGCCGTCCTCTCCGGCGCGGCCGACCCGGACCGGGCCCGCCAGGCCATGGACTCCGTCGAGCGACGGCTCGTTCGACCGGAGGACCGACTGGTCCTCCTCTTGGAGCCGCCATTCGACCGGACGCCGCTGGACCCGGGCTACATCAAGGGGTACGTCCCCGGCATCCGGGAAAACGGCGGACAGTATACCCACGCCGCCACCTGGTCGGTCATAGCGTTCGCCACCCTGGGCGAGGGTGACAGGGCCTTCGACCTGTTCAGCCTGTTGAGCCCCATCCATCATGCCGGCCGTCTCGCGGACGTGCAGCGGTACAAGGTGGAGCCCTACGCCGTCCCCGCCGACGTGTACGCCAACCCCGCCCACGTCGGCCGCGGGGGATGGACCTGGTACACCGGCGCCGCGGGCTGGCTCTACCGGGCGGGACTGGAGTCCATCCTCGGATTCCAGCTACGAGGGGCGAGCTTGCGTATCGATCCGTGCATCCCCCGCGCATGGAAGCACTTCGAGATCGACTACCGGCACGGCAGCGCTCTCTACCGCATCGCCGTCGACAACCCGTACGGCGTCTCCCGGGGTGTCGCCCGGGTCAGCCTCGACGGAACCGCGCTGACGGGAGATGGCCCGGTGCCCCTGGTCGACGACGGTGCCGAGCACCAGGTGCAGGTGGTGCTCGGCTAGGGTGGGATGCGCGGGCCGCAGGATAGCAGCGCCATGATAAGTCACGTTTCCCCTTTTCGACCGACGGTAGGGACAAGGACGTGTGTCACACACACGTCAAGGGGCCACTCGGAAGTCCGGAGCTCGTCGTGCGGAAACGGGGTCTTCTCCTCCTGGTGCTTCTCCTCGGGCCTGCGTTGATCCAGACAGGCTGCTACAACGTTCAACTGTACGAAGGGCCACCGCGGCCGGCGGGGGAGGAGGCGATACTCTTCTATTGGAGGAAAGAGGGGCTGCTCGAGATCGTGAGGGTGGACGGTGAGCGCCTCGCCCTGCCACCCACCGGGATGTTCAAAACCAATTTCGCCCAACTGCACCTCCTACCGGGGGAGCATACGATCTTCGTGTGTCCCGTCTGGGGTCTCTACCGGGGCGTCGTGGCGGGGAGCAGAGGATGGACGGCGGTGGCCTGGAGTTGGAATTGGGAGCGCAGTTCTCCTGAGCAGAGAGAGGCGGTCTGGAACAGCATCGACGGATGGCTCGTCCGATTCGTCGTGGAACCCGGGCGCAAATACAACCTGAGCGCCGACACCACCGGAGCATCAGCGGATCATGATGCCCGTCCCGGTGAGGGAAGGGCATTCGACCTGGAAGTCGTCGTCCTGGGATCGGACACGCTCACCGTGGAACGCCGGCTGGGATGGCAGAACTGGATTCCCTATGTCAGGGACGACGAATCCGGGGAACGCGTGAGCGAGATCGTGTCGGGTGTGTCGCGGGGAAGCGCTGGAGGGCGCCCGGGCGGAGTGCTCCGGGAATGAGATCTCCAGTGGCAGCGACCCGTCTCGGGTGCCCAGGTATCCTCCTCGCGGTGACGGCGCTCCTGCTCGCCGGCTGCGTGCCGCAGCTCCGTGTGTATCAGTACTATGAGGGCCCTCCGCTCCCGCCGGCGGAGCAGGCCACCCTGTCGGTGGCATGGCCACTCCACCTGGTCACGATCAACGGAGACCCCATCCCCGACGCTCAGGAGGTTCGGCTGGAGCCTGGCCAGTACCGGTTGGAATACCGCGCTGGACTCTACATCAACGCCCCGGGCCGCCGGGGGGAGAAACGCGAAGTCTCGTTCGCCGCAGCGGCCGGACACGAATACACCCTGTTCGGATCGGGTGATGCCTCGAATCGGGCTCCGGTCGTCGCGGATCTGACGACGGAAGCGTTGGTCGGTGGGCAGCCGTTCCGCTGGAGCCGGCCGGCGTCCAGCAAGAGCCTGACGATGCCTGTCCCTTCTTCCGTGAGGGAGGACCGACTCCGGGACACTCAGGTGGTGTGGAGCTCCTCCAGGGCCGCTCCGCAGGTGGCGGGGCTCGGCACGGACCCGGCCACGGCTCGTTGGCGGGCTGAGAGTACCGGTCTTGGCGAGTTCCTGGACGGCTGGTGGAGCATGCTGCTCGGGTTCGACCCCGAAGAGGAAAAACCCATCGTTCACGAGGTCGTACTGTCCCACCGGTCCGGGGACACGACCGTCGAGTTCATGGACGCCGGGGAAGGTGGAAACGTGGGCTTCGTGTACGTCGAGGTCGGAAATCTCGCGCATGAAGGCCAGGGGCCGGTCGCTCTGCGTCTGACCCTTCGGGACGGGTTCCTGAGGGAGGCCGTCGGCGTCTACGATGGCGAGCGTTTCTCGTCGTTCGAGGAGCGAGTGCCGTACGTGGACAAGGCGGGGCGGCTCCACCTGCTCAGGATGGGTTCGCCCGGTACGACCTAATCGGCCGGAGGCAGGACGAGCCGACGCGGGCCGGGCGAGCCGCCGCCGGGGGTGCAGCCGCCGGAGGCGGCGGTGGGCGTGCATCACGGCCAGTTTCTCTGTCCCGATCACGAAGGAGCGGGACGACCGGCCGGAGTGGCGGGAGGCGCCGCAGGACCTGCCGGGGACGACGTCGCCGTCGCTGGTGGAGCTGATGCGCATGTCGCACTGGATCGGTACTGCACGCGCGTGCTCGATGAACGCGACGCGTACAACCGAGGTGTACCGGATCCGAGTTGCCCGCAGCATCGTCAACGTCCTGGCGCCGTTCGGCCGGGGTCCGGTCCGTCGTCGCGAGCGGCAGCCGGATCGTCACGGGCGACGGCACCACCTTCGAGGTCACGGTGCTGGACGGCGATGGGTCCGTGGCCCGGATATTCCGGCGGGACGCCGACGTCCTGGCGCTCCGCGCGGAGGGCGTTGCACGATACGAGGAAGGTGTTGCGAACGTGCGAGAGCAGCTCACCGCGTTTGCGGGTGAAGAAGAGCCATGTTCCCCTGAGGGTTTCTGTAGCAGATTAGGACCAGGGGG
>CAYQCY010000090.1:10520-14251 GCA_964416095.1 uncultured Gemmatimonadaceae bacterium | reverse complement strand
AGGTCTTGCAGGTCAAGCTACGGCGCGTACGTAAACCGGCCGCGCCCGTTCCGCGTCTCCGGGCAAGGATCCCGTGTTTCCGCGTTGAACGGCGTGTGCGCCTTGCCCGCAGGCCGCCGAGGATCCGGTCGCCCCGCGCCTGCGAGCCGTCCTGTCGTGTGCGGGCAAGGCCAATACACCCATGTGGAACAGCGAGGAACGCCGGAAAAGGGATCACCCCGCGAAGAAAGGCGCCGTTGCCCGTGACCCCACAAACCCACCCGCCCTACCGTCCGCTCAGCTCCGCCACCACCGGCTCCACCAGCCGCTCGAAGTCGCCGTACGCCAGCCGCATGAGCTCGTCGTGGGTGCCGGCGTTGAACGCGATCTGCTCGTCCTCCCGCAGCCGCTGGTCCACGAAGACCTGGAGGTCCCACAGGTTGCCGAACGGCGGCATGGCACCGGGCTCGCAGTTGGGGAACAGGTCCTTGAACTCCGCCTCGCCGGCCAGCTCCACCGACTCGGCGCCCGAGACCTCCCGCAGCCGGTCCATGCTGACCCGGTCCGGCGCCTCCAGCACGACCATGGCCATCTCGCCGTCCAGCTTGACCATGACCGTCTTGGCCACCTCGCGGCCGGGAATGTGGGCCGCGGCGGCCACCTCCTGCGTCGTGAACGCCTGGCCGTGCGGGATGATCTCGTAGGCGACGCCGTTCTCATCCAGGAACTGCTTCAGCTTCTCGACGGGCATGGGGGGCCTCCGTTCCGGGGGAGCTTCGCATCCTGGGACCAAGATGGCATCCGGTGGGGGCGAGGAACAGCGGGTTACGGGTTACGCGTCACGGCTCCTTGCTTCGCGGGGTCAGCGGGTGTCCGGCGGGGCGTCTGTCTCATCGGGGCAATCATCTTCGGCGGCGCTGAGCGCGTGCGGGGAGGACGCGCGCCGCCGCTCCAGCCATCCCGCGCCTACCGGCCGGGCACGGAAGCCTCTACCGCTCCAGCAACTTCCAGCACCGCCGACACGGCTCCGGCAGCGGCTCCGTGCTGTCACGGCCCCGGTAGACCCGGTCCCGGAACACGTGCCGGAACGACCGGGCGGCATCCGACCGCCAGATCTCCGGCAGCGGCCGGTCCCGCACGTTGCCGAAGGTCAGCGTCTCCAGCGGGACCTCGCGCCCACGGAAGCGGTGCGTCGCCGGGGCATCGGCGCCCGGTGAACGGACGGCCGCGGCGAACCGGCCCGGCGGGGGCGGACCCGCGGCCGGTGATCCGCGGGCCGCGTCGTCCTCGCCCCGCCGCCCGGACTCGCGCTCCGCCCCGTCGTCCAGCCCGACGTTCGCCATGACGCACGGCGACACCCGTCCGTCCACGGACACGAAGGAGCTGTGCTGCACGTTCTCGCCGCAGAGGAGGTCCCGCTCCCGGCGCGGTGCCCGGCTGTGCAGCCGGATCCCCTTCGCCTCCGCCAGCGCCTCCGCGTCCGCCATCGTCTCCTGCAACCGGGGCCAGGCGTCCGGCCGGGCCAGCAGGCTCTCCTCCTCGAGGGACGCGTCCAGGACCAGCGCAAGCTGGCTCACGACGACCTCCGCCGCGCCCCACCGGTCCGCCAGCTCCACGGCGCCCGCCAGCTCGCCGGCGTTCCCCGCCAGCATCAGGTACGCCAGGTGCAGCTCCGGCGTCCGCGCGCCCGCCGCCTCCTTCTCCGCCCGCAGCCGGCGCAGATTGTGGTCGATAACCGCGAGCGGGCTCCCGAGCCGGTAGCGGTCGTGGGTCGCCGGCGTCGACCCCACCAGGCTCACGCCCAACACGTCCACACCGCTCTCCAGCAGCGCCCGCCGGTTGTCGGCGTCCAGCAGCACGCCGTTCGTGGTGAAGCCGACCTCGGGCCCGGCGTCCCGCGCCCGCTCCACCAGCTCCCAGAACCGCGGGTGCAGCAGCGGCTCGCCCCAGCCCTGGAGGAACACCAGGTCCACGTCCGGGAAGAACGGCTCGATCGCCTCGAACGTCGGCATGCTCATGAACGTTTCACGACGACGACCACGCAGCCGGCTCACCGGGCAGTAGACGCAGCGGCCGTCGCAGCGCGAGGAGACCTCGACCTGGAGCCAGTCGAGGTGGAAGGGGCGGAGGGCCGCCCGGAGTCTCTGGCACAGGGTCGCGGGCATCGGGTGCCTCCGGGGTCACGGCGAGAACGGCGGGCTACGGGTTACGGGTCACGGCTCCTTTCCTTGCGGGGAGAGCCGAGCTCCGGCGGGACGTCCTCCGGCGCGGCGTGTTCCCCTGGGCGCTACGCGCCGTGCGCGCATGGCGCGCGGCGGCGCCCCGGAAAGCTGACCCCGCGTACGCAGACGCCCCGCCGGAGACCGGATCATCCCGCGAAGCCGGGCGCCGCTGCCCGTAACCCGTGACCCTCAAAGCAGCCCGTCCAGCGCCGCCCGCAGGTCCGCCACCAGGTCCTCGCGCCCCTCGCAGCCCACGGACAGCCGGACCAGCCCGTCGGTGATGCCAGCGGCCAGGCGCGACTCCCGGGGCACGCTGGCGTGGGTCATGGACGCCGGGTGCTGGATCAGGCTCTCCACGCCGCCCAGCGACACGGCCAGCGCCGGCAGGTGCACGCTCTTCAAGACCTGCCGGCCCGCGTCGATGCCGCCCTTCAGCTCGAAGGCGATGAGCGATCCGGGGCCCGCCATCTGCCGCTCGATGAGCTCGGCGTGGGGGTGGCCCGGCAGGCCCGGGTAGCGGACCTCCGCCACGGCGTCGTGCCCCGCCAGCAGCTCGGCCAACGCCCGGGCGTTCTCCTGCGCCGTCCGCACCCGCATGGCCAGCGTCCGGATGCCCCGGAGCACCAGCCACGCCTGGTGCGGGTCCATCGTCCCGCCCAGGTGGTGGAGCACGCCGCGCACCCGGGCCATGAGCTCGTCGTCCGGGAAGACCAGCACCCCGCCCACCACGTCCGAGTGCCCGTTCAGGAACTTCGTCACCGAGTGGAGCACGATGTCGGCGCCGAACCGGAGCGGCTTCTGCAGCACGGGGCTCATGAAGGTGTTGTCCACGACAAGGAGCGCGCCGGCGTCGTGGGCGACCTCCGCCGCCAGGGCGATGTCCGTCACCGCCAGCGTCGGGTTCGCCGGCGTCTCGATGAACACGACCCGGGTCCGGTCCGTCACCGCGTCGCGCAGCACGTCCGGGTCGCTCGTGTCCACCAGCGACGCCTCGATGCCGAAGCGCACGAAGTCCCGCTCCAGCACCACCCGCGACGGGCCGTAGACCGACGCGCTGCACACCACGTGGTCCCCCGCCTCCAGCAGCGCGAAGAAGACCGTCGACACCGCGGCCATCCCCGACGACGTGGCCAGCCCCGACATCCCCTCCTCCAGCTCCGCCACCGCCGCCTCCAGCATGGCGATGGTCGGGTTGCCCATGCGCGTGTAGATGTAGCCCGGCTCCTCGCCGGCGAACCGCGCCGCACCCTGCTCCGGCGCCTCGAAGGCGAAGGTCGACGTCTGGTAGATCGGCGGCGCCACCGCGCCGTACACCGGGTCCGGCTCCCCGCCGGCGTGGATGCACGACGTGTCGATGGTCGGCCGGCCGTTCTCGTCCGTATGTGTCATGGCTCTCGCCTTTCCGTTCGGGCGCGTTCTTCCCGCACGGATAGAGTACGAGAGGCACTTAACGGGGGCAAACAAAGAGGGCTACGGGTCACGGCTCCGTGCGGCGCGGGGTACGCAGGGGCCGGCGGGGCACCGTTCCTC
>CAYQCY010000090.1:0-10420 GCA_964416095.1 uncultured Gemmatimonadaceae bacterium | reverse complement strand
GGTCACGGCTCCGTGCGGCGCGGGGTACGCAGGGGCCGGCGGGGCACCGTTCCTCATCGCGTGCGCCTCAGGCGAGCTCGGCGCGCGGCGTCGGGCGGGCTGCCCGGGATACACACGGTTCCGGCCGTGTCGACGCCTCAGAGCTCCGAGACCTGAGGGATGACGCGACGACGGCTGTGGTCGGCCACCGCCTTCACCTCGGACAGCGTCTCCGGCGTTATGGGGAGCTCGGCCTCCGTCGGTACGAACGACACGCCGGGCATCGCCCTGGAGCGTCACCTTCATCCGCTCGAGCACCGCCGCGCCGTACGTCGGCGAGAAGAGAAGCAGGTTCAGCGCCGAGCCCAGCACCAGGATCCCGGGACCCGCCTCCGGGACCAGCCCGCACCCCCGCTCCAGCGCCTCGTCCCAGATGTCCGCTTCACCGACCCGCCCGGCCCCGTGATGAGCGTCGACCCGCCTACCGGCCAGCCGTCCGGTAGCAGCGACGACAGCCACGGGTCCCTCAACGCCACGGTCTTCATTCCGGCCTCCCGGCTCCGTACTCGCGGGTATGTCCACCTGAACGGTACGAAACGCGTCAAGGGGCGGACGACGGGTTACGCCTCCCTTCTGCGCAGGGCAATCCTGTCTCCGGCGGGGCGCCCGCCTTCGCCGCGTACGCCGTTCGGAGCGCTGCGACTTGCGACCTGGATCCTACCGGCCGAAGGACGGCGGCGGCTCACCCCAGCGCCCCGGCACGGCCTCCAGCACGAGCCCCACCTCGCCGCCCCTGGCCACGAATCCCTCCGGTAGCCAGATCCGGTCGTGCGGCCGGCCGTCCACGGTCACGCCGTGGATGTACGGCACGTCCGCCGCGGCGCCCGGCGCAACGACGGTGAGGGTGACGCCGTTGGACCGGCGCAGCTCGACCCGGGGGAAGAGGGGCGCGGACAGCAGCAGCTCGGCGCGGCCCGGGTAGTAGGGATAGAGGCCCATGGCGGTGAAGACGTACCAGGACGACATGGCGCCCAGGTCGTCGTTGCCGGGGATGCCGTGGGGCGTGTCGTCCCAGAGCGTGGTGAGCACGGCCCGCAGCGTCTCCTGCGTCTTGTCCGGCCGTCCGGCGAACATGTAGAGCCACGGCGTGCCGACGGACGGCTCGTTGTCCATCTCGGCGTGGAGCCCGCCCAGGCCGGTGAGGGCCCAGGCGCCGTCGTCGGTGTGGAAGAAGGCGTCCAGCCGTTCCACCGCCCGGGCGTCGCCGCCCATGAGGTCGAACAGGCCCCGGGCATCGAAGGGCACCATCCACGTGTACTGGGCGCTCGACCCTTCGGCGAAGCCCCGGCCGGACGACGGATCGAAGGGCTCGCGCCAGCGCCCGTCGGCGTACCGGTCCTGGATGTAGCCGGTCTCCGGGTTGAACACGTTCGTCCAGTTCCCGGACCGTTCCAGCAGCGCCGCCGCGCCCGCCTCGTCGAACGCGTCGCCGCCGAACGCCACGATCCCCGCCACCGCGAGCGCCGACGCGTCGCCCTCCATGACGTGCGTCGCGCCGTTGTTGTGCGTCCAGCGGTCCCACACGCCGCCGTACTGGGTGGCCTGGCTCAACAGCGACGCCGCCACGTCCGACGCCACGTCCGGCCGGAGCAACGCCAGGAGCTGGACCTGCGACCGGTAGACGTCCCACCCGGAGAAGTTGGCGTACTGTGCCGACCGGCCCGCGCCGACGTCGTGCACCACGCCGTCGAAGCCCATGTACTCGCCGTTCACGTCGCTGAACACGTTCGGGTGGAGCAAGACGTGGTAGAGCGCCGTGTAGAAGACCGTGCGCTGCTCCTCCGTCCCGCCCGAGACGCGGACCCGCGCCAGCTCCTTCCGCCACCACGCCCGCGCCCGGGACCGGACCTCCTCGAACGACGTCCCCGCCCCGTTCTCCGCCTCCAGGTTCCGGCGCGCGTTCTCCAGGCTCACGTAGCTGATGCCCACACGAACGTTCACAGGCACGCCGGTCGTGTCGAACACGACCCAAGCACCCGACCCGCGACCACCCTCCGGCACGCCCCGGGGCCCGTAGCCCGTCCCGCCCCGCGCCCGGGTGCTGTCCGGGAAGACGTCGTCGTCCTGCCACGTGCCCACCGACCGGAACGGACGGTCGAAGACCGCCACGAAGTGGAGCGTGTAGTAGTCGCGCCGGCTGATCTCGTGGATGTAGCCGCAGAAGTTGCCGCTCGTCACCGACCCCGTCACCGTCCGGGACGCCGCGTCCACCTCCACCCGGGCGTCGCCGCTCCCCACCTCCGAGTCCGACGTCCGGACCAGCATCACCGCCGGCGAGCCCACCGGGTACGTGAACCGGCCCGTGCCCGTCCTGGACGACGCCGTCAGCTCCACGTTCACCCCGTGCCGCAACCGGACCCGGTAGTAGCCCGGCTCCGCCGTCTCATTGGCGTGGGAGAACGACGTGGCGTACCGCCGGTCCGTCGTGTCCGCCGACGGCGATCCGTCCACGCCCCGCGTCAACGGCATGAACGGCACCTCACCCGACGCGCCACGGCACCCCGTCCCCGACAGGTGCGTCAGGCTGAACCCCCGCACCCGCGTCGCATTGTACTGGTACCCGCCCGGCGCCGGCCGCCGCGTCGCATCGCCCCGCGTCGTCTCCGGGCTCCACGCCACCATCCCCCACGGCACCACCGCCCCCGGGAACGTGTTCCCCCCGCTCGCCGTCCCGATCAGGGGGTCCACGTACGACGTCGGGTCGTCGACGGCCTGCGCCACCGTCGAAGAGGCGAGGAGCGCGAGAAGGAGTATCGGTGGGAAAGCGTGTGTAGTGGCATGCATGGGGCTGCCCCCGGTCAGGAAGGTCGGTGGGCCGCGGATTGTGGCCCGGCCCGGGGAAGCTAGCAGCGAACAGGCAACAGCGCCTGCGCTCGCGGGGTCCGTCAGTGGCCGGCTACGTACCTTCGGTCGTCGGAACCGCCCGCCGTCACTTCAACCACCCCACACCCCCGCGCGCCGGATTCCCACCGGCCTCCTCCGCACCCCGGATCCACTCGTGCAGAGCTCGGACATGGTGCCCGACGTCCGCGTGGCGGACGGAGCTCGCGTAGAACAGCACGCCCGGGGAGTCGACGCCTTGCTTCGCGTACGCCTCCACCAACGGCGCGAAGTCCCGGTAGTTACGCGTGACGACAATACGGTCCTCCGCCGCCGCCCAGGCGAGGATGTCCGGATCGTCGGCTTCGTCGAGCCCGACCTCGGCGACATGGACCACATCGACGCCGTCTTCCCGGAGCCGTTTCAGCGCCGGCACGCTCACGTGCTGGTCGAACACGAACCGCAACCCGGGCATCAACCCTGGCCCGAGACCAGCCGCTCCATTCGCTCGTTCTGCCGGATCATGGCCTCGATCTCGTCGCCGAACCGCTCCGCGTAGCCCAGCGCCTGGTCCAGCGCGCCCCGGCCCACGTGAGGCACGAAGTGCTCGTAGAACGCCTCCCTATCAGGAGCATAGTCCCGCCACACGACAACCACCTCCCACACATCCGGGCCACCCCGCAACCGTGCCCGCCTGCCGGATACCCCGTCCTGGAACACGATGGCCGGATACTCCTGCATCGCCCACCACTCCTCCGCCACACGACGTAGCCCCGTCGACGGACCCTCGCCGTGCGCGCGCCAGAACTCTTCCAGCCGCTCCTTCAGCCAGTCATCCAGCCGAGCGCTCATGGTCGGCATGTAGGCCTTTCGTTGTTTGTAGTGTGTGCGTTGTAAACATCGTAGACTGAACCGCGATCGTCAATGACGAGGGAAGACGCCCCGCCGGGTACGAAATCACCCCGCGAAGCAACGCGCCGTGACCCGTAACCCGTGATCCGCCTCAGAACACCCCCACCTCCCCCGCGTCCACGCGCGCCAGCAACGCCCGCAGCCGCTCCCATGTGTTCTCCAGCTCCACGTCCATGAGCCCGAGCTGGACGATGCCGTCGGCGTGCTCCACGGCGACGTGCGGCGTCCGCTTCGGAGTGATCTCCGCGCGGACCAGGCGGCCGGCGTCGTCCACCGCGAACTGCGCCACGACGGCCAGGGCGCTGTCGAGCTGCTCGCGTGTGATGGCGCGCAGCCGCTCCACCGTCTCCCGGGGCAGCCGGTCCACCTCGAGCTCGGACCAGTGGGTACCCCGGCCGTCCGGGCTCGTCCACGCCACGCCGTTGTCCACGGCGAAGACCCGGGACACCGACGAGTCCGTCGAGATGAGCAGGTTGCCCGGGTTCGCGTCGGCCATGCGGATCAGGTAGGTGAGCACGTCGGCGTTGGCGAAATGGCGCGCGTAGACCGTGTCCGCCTGGAACAGCGCCGGGTCCCAGACCTCCCGCTCCGTGTACGTCACGTCCGGCAACCAGTACTGGAGCAGCACCAGCACGGACGACGTCCCCTCGAACGTCGGCCCCGCGGTCGAGTCGAGCTGCTGGTAGAGCCGGAGCGGCAGCGACCGCAGCCGCGTCGGCGGCACCACATAGTCCTCCGGCTCCAGGAACAGCTTCTGCAACTCGTACGCCCCGATCTCGTACTGGGGCTGGTTGTTCAGCGCCCGCCCACCCGGCGCCGCCACCGCCCACTTCGCGTCCAGCACGACGCCGTCCCGGAACGCCAGCGTCACCCGTTTCGACCGGGAGCCCCGGTAGCCGATGTCCCGGATCGCACGGATCTCGAACCGGCCCGTCTCCAGGCGCGCCTCCAGCGCCGCCGGCGGCTCGATGAAGTGGGGGGCGTACTGGGCCGACAGGGGTACGGCATGTACGAGGGCCAGGGTGACGGCGAGGACCGGCCGGATGGGTGACGGGTTACGGGTCACGGTTCCTTCCTTTCCGGGGGATTCCAAGGGCCGGCGGGGCGTCTGCGTTCGTGGCGTACGCTCTTCGGGGCCGCTGTGCCCAGGGGACACAGGAGGCGCAACGCCGTCAACCGATTACGCCGGTGAGGATGACGCCCCGCCGGCCACCGACCTACCCCGCGAAACCAGACGCCGTGACCCGTTGCCCGTGACCCGCGGCTCAGGCCGCGATCTGCCCCAGCCGCTCGTTCACGACCCGGAACCTCTGCCGCATGTCCTCGCCCAGTCCGTCCATACGGTCGTTGAGCCCGCGTACGTTCCCTTCCAGGGCGGAGATGCGGGTGTCCACGCGCCCGAGCGTCCCCTTGATCTGGCCGATCTCCCGCTCCATCCCGTCCAGCCGGCCGTCCATGGCCTCCAGCCGGCCGTCCATGGCCTCCAGCCGGCCGTCCATGGCCTCCAGCCGGCCGTCTACGCGCCGCTCGAACTGGTCCATGGCGAGGCCCATCGAGTCGAGGCGGTCGTAGACCCCGATGAACTTCTCCTCGAACTTCAGGTCCATGGCCTCGACCCGGTCTTCCAGCGCCTCCACCCGGTCTTCCAGCGCATCGAACCGCTTGTCGAACCGGGCCTGCATCGCCTCGAACTGGCTGGCCATCATGGCCATCATGCGCTCGAACCGCTCGTCCATCCGGGCGAACTGCTCGTCGATGGCGGCGAACCGCTCGTCGATGGCGGCGAACCGCTCGTCGATGGCGACGAACCGCTCGTCGATGGCATCGAACCGCTCGTCGATGGCCTTGAAGTGGGCTCTCAGCTCGGCGTCGTCCATGACGCCCAACATAGCCTCGCCCGCCCGGGCGAAGCCATAGCGCAACAGGTCACGGGCAACGGGTCACGGCTCAGGGCCGCAGGGGCGCCGCACGTGACCGGCAGGGCGTCACCTTACATCGCGTATACCCTTGGGGGCGCTGCGCGCACTGCACGCACTGCCGCCAAAGAAGATCACCGCGCGCAGGACGACGCCCCGCCGGCATCTCGATCACGCCGCGAAGCAGGGAGCCGTAGCCCGTAAGCGGTAACCCATTGCCGGTAGCGCCCGCCCCGCCCGCACCCCAGATTGCCGAAAACGCCTGCCACACGGAGGCCCCATGCGCACGCTCCGACGCACCACCGCCCTCGCCCTCCTCGCCGTCACCACCGCCTGCGCCGCCCAGGAGCAGGACTTCCAGCACGACGTCGTCTCCACCTCCGCCGGGGAGCTCGTCATCACCTTCGTCGGCCACGGCACCCTCATGTTCGAGATCGACGAAACCGTGATCCACGTGGACCCGGTGAGCCGGGAGGCGGACTACGAGGTCATGCCCGACGCCGATGTCGTCCTGGTCACCCACGCCCACGGCGACCACCTGGACCCCGACGCCATCGCCCGGATCCGGACGCCGGAGACCGAGATCGTCGTGGGCCCGAGCTGCGCCGCTGAGGTCGACGGCGCCGTCGTCCTGGAGAGCGGCCAGACGACGACGGTCGCCGGATTCCCCCTGGAGGCCGTCCCCGCCTACAACATCGTCCACATGCGCGACAGCGGCGAGCCGTACCACCCGAAAGGCGCGGGGAACGGCTACATCCTGACCTTCGGGGACACGCGCGTGTACGTCGCCGGCGACACCGAGAACACCCCGGAGATGAAGGCGCTCCAGGACATCGACATCGCCTTCCTGCCCATGAACGTGCCCTACACCATGACCCCGGAGATGGTCGCCGACGCCGCACGGGCCTTCCGCCCGGGCATCCTGTACCCGTACCACTACGGGAGCACGGACCTGCAGGAGCTGGTGCGGCTGATGGAGGGGGTGGAGGGCGTGGAGGTCCGGCTGCGGAGGATGTAGGGGGCGACGTCGCAGCCGCCCGCCGGCACAGCCGGGGACCTCGGGCCGCGACCCGTGACCCGCGTTCCCGTCAGGCCAGCACCAACCCCGGCACCCGGCCGAAATGCGCCCGGTTCCGGGTGAGCAGCTCCGCCGAGCGGGCCAGGCAGATCCCCACGATCAGGTAGTCCGCCATGCCGATGGGCGAGCCGTCCGCCTCCAGGCTCGAGCGCGCCTCGGCCGCCCTCTCCGCCGCCCGCTCGTCGAACGGCACGATGGGCAGCGCCGCCAGCAGCGTCTCCACCTGCGCCGCCGCCCGCTCCGTCCGCACCCCGCTCCGAAGCTCGAAGGCCGTGACCGACGTCGTCACCAGCGCCGCCCCCAACTCCTCACCGACCCGCTCCACCGCCGGTGACCGGCCCCGCAGCGCATCGATCAGAACGTCCGTATCCGCGACGATCACCGCCAGCGCTCCCGCAACCCGGCCACCGACGCTTCCAGCTCCCGGGCGTCATCCTCCGACATCGACCCGAGCACTGACCGGGCCGCCTCCACCCGCTCCCGCCGCTCCTCTTCCTCCTCCAAATAGCGCACGAGCGCCTCCTCCACGAGGGCCGAAAACCCCCGCTCACCCCGCCGTGCCGCCATCTCCAGCAGCTTCGCCCGGATCTCGTCCGGCAGCTCGACCGTCGTCCGCATGCCGCATGTTATGATGCATGCACATGCATGTCAACAAACCCGGCGCCGCTCGACACGGGCCTCGCCGCGTCGCGCGGCCAGGGTCGGGTACGCGACGATGTTGGCCGCGCGGGCGGGGCAGGGCGATAGCGGCCGGGGACGGCTGGCCGCGTCGTGCTCGCAATGCCGTGAGTCGCTGGTCGGGCCTCCCCACCGCCGGTACATTGGTGCCATGGACCTTCCTGCCCACGATGCCGACCGGTTGGCGGATGCGGCGCGGGCCCTGCGGCTCGAGCTGGTGGTGCTGTTCGGCTCGTACGCCACGGGCTCGCCGGCGCCGCACACGGAGAGCGACGTGGACCTGGCACTGCTGCCGGCGCCCGGCGGGCCCGTGCCGTCGTTGATGGACGCGTACGAGGCCCTGGGTGTTCCGTCCTGAGTTCGTGCGCCGGAAGACTTCGCCGAGGCCGTCGACGCCAGACCCATCCCCGCAAACGCCGCAATGGCGAAAAGCCCCCGTCCCCGAGGGCCGCCATGGCCAGAAGGCCGAACCCCTGGTACGTCAGCGTGAGCGTGGCGCCCTGGGTCAAGTGCCCGTACGAATGATCCGCTGCGAGAGAGCCCGGCGTCCCACTTCCGGCACGACCATGACGCCCGGTTCCCGACCGTGCGCACACAGCCACGATCCGTCGAACCGGCGCTGGGCGTGCGGCAACGCCGGCTGAAAGGCACGATGTGCCGTCACATCACCTGTTCCTGTGCGACACCGCTTCCCGGACCACCGTCAGGACGTTCGCCTTGGGCATGCTGACCACGACTTCGTACGTCTGGCTTTCCTCGTCGAAATGCTCCGACACCACGTGGCTTCCCTGGATGATCTGCTGCAGTCGCGTTTCCAGGCGTTGGCTCGTCACCATGTCACGCACCACGACGGTCTCCGTGACCTGGATCTCGCCGATCTGCTCGGCCAGGGCCAGCCGCGCCTGAGCGATGGCACCGGTGCGCGCGAGAGCCTTGTTGCGGGCGGGGTCGTCGTAACGATTCACCACGGTCATATAGCCTGTTCCTTCGATCGTCTCGGTCTCCCATTCGGATTCCAGCCGACCGATGACTTCTCCGTCCACGGAGACGGTCCGGCTCACCGTCGGCGTCCCGGACACGGTGCCCTGATCGATCCGCGTCTCTTCGCGGATCGTACGTCCGCCCGTAGTGGCACAACCGGCCACCAGGATTGCCGCGAGGGCCGCGAGGCCCGTTGCCATCCACAGCCTGTTCCGTTTCATATGCTGCTCCATCCCGTTGTCCTTTCGACTTTCAGTCCCGAGGCCGACGCACGATGGCTTGCACGACGACGCAGATGCCTTCGGGCGTGGCCTCGGTGTATTCCGGCAAAACGGTGTAGCGACGCACGTACCCGCGCCCGGCAGACCGGGTCGTCGTCGTGACGTCGGCAAGGTCGACGACTTCCGTGATGTTCGACACCTCGACGCCCCACGCCGCCTGCACCGCGTTCCGCAAGGCGTCCAGCACCGCAGCGGTCTCGGTCTCGTCGCTCGTGGGAGAGCCGATCGCCTCGCCACTGGCCATTACCTCCCGATACTGCTCGCCCTCCTCCCGGGCGAACGACGCGACCCGCTCCGCGACGAGGTCCGCCATGCCCAGCGCCACGGTGCGGACCCACTCGGGGGGCGGCCGTTTCGGCCGACCCAGGAAGCCACGCTCGTCGTAGATGGAGTCCAGGCCGATGAGCACGTGGGACGGGTCACCGGAATCGACCGGGTCGCGCAAGGTCAGCCCGGCCTGGGCCTTCGCTCCATACACGCCTCCCTCGGTCCGGTAGGCCCCGAGGTAAGAGACGTCCAGCACGGCCTCCACGGGCTCCAGCTCTTCTTCCGGTCCGTCCGGCCCTCCCACCAGATCGAGGCCCGCCGCCTCGATGGCTGCGCTCAGCGCAGTCCTCAACGTGGCCGTCGCGACCTGACCCTCCTGGTACCGCCGCGAGTCCCGCGTCTCCACCCGGACCGGCCGGATGACCTCGCCGACCTGCTCGCGATGGGAAGCCGGCCCGCACTGGGCAGGCAGCGGAACGGCGCCGCCCTGCGCCAGGGCCGCCGTCGTCGCGAGCAAAATGACAAGGTGCGTCCGCCGGCTCACCGGTTGATGACCGTGCCGTAGACGGTGATGTGCCCTCCGGTGGCGAACAGCCCGAGGATCCCGTCGTTTGGCGGCATCCAATCGATCTTGAGGTTGATCACCGCATCGCCGCCCATCCGGCGAACCTCCTGGTAGATGGCGCGCCGCAGCTCCGTGTCCGGATCGACGTCGGCGATGGGGATCATCCCGAGCAACGGCAGTGGAATCCGAAAGCCCTGTCTCATGTAGATGAGCTGGCCCACGGGCGTGTAGGGCTTCTGGATGTCACCGTCACCCGTGGTTACGAACAGCTCATCCGGCGAAGGAAACGTGGTCGCACTCTGGTACTTCGTGGCACATCCAGACATCACCAGGACCAGCCCGGCCCCCACCAACGCCAGGGCCCCGCGCTTCAGGTTCGCCAACGTCACGAACACCTCCTCGGCACATGATGGTCACCAGGGGCGGTGCCCGGACCCGGACGCAGGGCCCCACCACCCCGATCAGTCGCGGGATCGTAAGGGGGCGGCGTCACATGAGCGTCACACGGGCGGGACCACCGGGCGTCACACGAGCGTCACACGGGGGCAGGCGCGCCGGTTCGGCAGGCTCGTCGGTGACGATCATGGCGTCGGCCGTCGCCGTGCCCGACGTGTGGGTCCGGCCGGCGCCCGTCTCCCCGGCGAGGCGGCGACCGTTGTCGCGTACGCGCTCCCAGTGGCCGATGCCGTGGATGCCGTGCCAGTCCAGGGCGTACCGGTCCCGGACGGCATCGAGGAGGGCGTTCGCCACGCACGAGGGTCCGCATGGCCTCGTGGAGCGGCGCGAGATCGTACCCGCGCCTGACCAGGCGCTTCCGGTCCTTACGGAACTGCCGGGTCGCGCGCGGTTCGGTGACGCGCCCGTGAGGGGCTGCAACGTCATA